>JAZSEU010000021.1:0-15493 GCA_045531855.1 Acutalibacteraceae bacterium | reverse complement strand
TTTGCAATGCTTTTTCAGCAGACTTTTAGTCTGTCTTTTCGTTATGCCCTTCTTTGCAAAAAAAGAACTCGAACCAACTTCACTTGCTGATTCAAATTCTTTTTTCTACTCATTAATTTCTTAACTTAATGGTATTGGGCTCAAAGCCTACCTTTTTTATTTTTGCCAAAGTTTTGAAAACCATTTAAATGTTAAGGGCCAGATGCAGCCTGCGAAAATTACTATAAGCAGATAACGAACTCCGTCTGCAATAAAGCTTCCGCCGAAAATAAGTCCCAAAGGCACTCTCATTCCCTCTTTTATGCCGAGCAAAATAAGAAGACCTAAAGCATATTTTACAACCTGAGCCCAAGTGCAAGCCTTTGTTTCAAAATGTATGTACTTCCTGTCAATTTCAAAGGCTATGAAAATTCCTAAGGTGCAGCCGAGCATTTTATAGGCATTCTTAGTGCCGTTTTCCAAGTTCTCAGCATCAACATTATCGGGAAATTTATAGGTCAAAACAAAAACCAACAGTCCCAACGATAAAAGAGCCATAACCCCTAAAATTATACGCATTGTTTTATCGCTCTCAAAACCTTTTTTGATAATCGGATAAAGCCCGAAAATCAAAGCCAAAGCAATACCTACAGAAACCCCAACATCAAGCGGAGTGTGAACTCCTAAATACATTCTTGAAATCGGAACTAAAACGCAAAGTAAAATGGTTATAACCCTTAAAATCTTATTCTTTTCCCATCTAGCAACAGCACCGAAAACTCCAACTGAGGACTGGGTATGACCGCTTGGGAAGGAATAACCCGTAGCCTCGGCACGAGCTGATTCAACAATAGTGAAATTCTCATCCTTAACCCAAGGGCGAGGTATTCTAAAAAAGAGCTTTAAAAACTGGTTAAGCACCGTTCCGATAAAGCCGATTGAAAGAAGATAATAACCCTCCTTCTTATTTATGCACCAGAAAAAAAGAAGACCTAAAACAATAAAAATAGTTTCCTCGCCGAAATGGGTTATAAAGGAGAAAAAGCCATCCAAAACAGGATTTCTTATCCCCTCTAAAAATCTTAAAACTTCCATTTTTTATACCCTATTTCATAAATTCATACATTGCCTTGAAGCACATATAAACATCGAATTTTGCGGTTGTTTCAAAGGGAGCATGCATTGAAAGAACGGGAACACCCAAATCAACAACATCAACACCCATATTTGCGATATACTTAGCAACTGTTCCGCCGCCGCCGATATCAACCTTGCCAAGCTCCCCTGTCTGCCAAGCAATACCTGCTTTATCAAGCATATTTCTAACAAATGCCATATATTCAGCCGAAGCATCCGAGGTGCCTCCTTTACCTCTTGCACCTGTATACTTAGTAACAACAACACCGTAATTAAGATAAGAAGCGTTTCTTCTTTCCATAACATCCTGGAAAGTTGGGTCCGTTGCGGCGTTAACATCTGCAGAAAGGCACTTCGAATTTCTAAGAGCCACCGTTGCATCCCCACCTTGCATTTTAGCAAGGTCGCCTATAACAAAGCGTAAGAAATCGGAATTAAGACCTGTATTACCGTCCGAACCGGTTTCTTCCTTATCTGCAAGAATTGCAACAGCGGTTTTCTGAGGTGCTTCAACCTCTAAAATAGCGGTTAATGCGGGGTATGCACAAACCCTGTCATCCTGACCGTATGCTCCTATCATTGAGCGGTCAAAGCCGATATCGCAAGCCTTTACTGCAGGCACAATTTCAAGCTCAGCCGAAAGGAAATCACTCTCGGTTATGCCATACTTTTCGTTAAGAATTTTAAGGATATTAAGCTTTACAAGCTCGCTTCCCTTATCATCCTTAAAGGGATGGCTTCCAACAAGAACATTAAGCTCCTCGCCCTTTATTCCCTCGTTTAAGGTACGCTTGTTCTGTTCAGATGCCAGATGGGGCAAAAGGTCGTTTATAACAAACTTAGGCTCATTATCCTCTTCGCCGATTGATACCTCTTTAACAGTACCATCCTTCAAGGCGAAAACTCCGTGAAGAGCAAGCGGAACTGCAGTCCACTGATATTTTTTAATTCCGCCGTAATAATGGGTTTTAAAGAGAGCAAGCTCAATATCCTCATAAAGCGGATTGGGTTTTAAATCTAGTCGGGGAGAATCTATATGAGCGGCGGTTATATTAGTTCCCTCTTCAACAGGTTCCTCACCGATTACTGCAAAAGCAACCGTTTTTGAGCGGTTATTGAAATAAACCTTATCGCCCTTATTATATTTCTTTGTTCTATCAAAAGGAACAAAGCCTTTTGCCTCTGCCATCTTAATAGCAGTAACAGTAGCCTCTCGCTCGGTTTTAGCCTTATCCAAAAACTGTTTATAACCCTCGCAGTAGTCATTAGTTTCCTTGAGTGTTTCCTCGCTTGCTAAAAGTATACCGTTTTTGCGTTTTGCAAAAAGCTCCTCTTTTAAGGTCTCATATTCGTTCATAATAAAATCTCCTTTTATATGATACTATTTATTATTTCGCCAAAGCTTTGAATAAATTCAGCTTGTTCACCGTTATTGAAAACTATAAAATCTGCTTTTTTCTCATAAAAGCTATCCGGCTTTCCCGCATTCATACGAAGAAGAGCGGCATCTATGGATAAATTATCTCTTTTCTTAATTCTCTGAAGTCTGATTTCACTGTCAGCCAAAACTGCAACCGTTTTATCGCAGAGTTTATCAACTCCGCTTTCAAAAAGGGTTGGAGCATCAAGTAAAACCTTATCGCAATCGATTTCTTTTTCAACAAGAGCAGTAATAAAAGGCAATATGGTTTTATTCAAAAGCTCGGTTTTTTGTAGGCTTACAAAGGCTTTCTCTGCCAATGCTTTTCGGTTTAAGGAATCATCTGCATTTAGTATTCCCTCGCCGAAAGCTTCTACCAAAGCCTTTAAGCCCTCCGTTCCCTTTTCGGTTGCTTTTCTTGCCAATTTATCGCAGTCAATAACCTTAAAGCCTATACTTTGAGCAAAGGCGGATAAACTGCTTTTGCCGGCACCGGTTGGCCCCGTTAATCCAATAATCATAATTCAATTACCCTGAAAGCCGCCGCACGAAGTAACCTATTATAAACCGCAAGACCTATACCGCTTTTTGATGGAGCATGGATATAAGCCCTTCCAGCACCCAAATCATCAACCTTTCTGAGTGCCGAGAAAACCTCCCTCGCAAGACTGCTTTCATCCTTTTTATTTCCGTAAACTATTTTTTGTATTCTTATATCTTCATCCTCTTCAAAGCAAACCGCAACACAGCCGCTTTGACTATTCACGAACTCGCAAAAAGACTTGCTATCCCCCTCAACGAGATAAGCCTCAGCCTTTGGAGCATAATGCTTATACTTCATTCCGGGCGAATGAGCTGTTTCGTTCTTTTCAAGAGATGATAAAACCGCCTTATCAACAACCAAATCGGGAACAATTTCCATTAAGTCTTCTTTGGTTACCGCTCCCGGTCTTAATAGCCTCGGAGGGTTAGTTACAAAGGAAACAACGGTTGATTCAACCCCAACCTCACAGTTTCCGCCAAAAACTATAGCATCGATTTTTCCGCCAAGGTCGGCTTCAACGTGAAAAGGCGAAGTTGGACTGGGGCTTCCCGAGGAATTTGCCGAGGGAGCCGCTAAAGCAAGTCCCGATTTTCTTATAATATCAAGTGCCGTTTTGTCCGATGGCATTCTGACTGCAACGGTGCTGAGCCCTGCAGAAACCTCTTCTGCGGTTTTATCGGTGCGGCTAAGCACCATAGTAAAGGGTCCTGGCCAAAACTTTTCGGCACATTTTAAAGCCGTTTCGGGTATATCGCAAGCCACCTCATTTAGCATTTCCATATCCGAAATATGAACGATTAAGGGATTGTCCTGAGGTCTGCCCTTAGCAATAAAAACCTTCTTTATTGCCTCGCCGTTATAAGCAGATGCCGCAAGCCCATAAACCGTTTCGGTTGGAATAGCAACAATGCCGCCGCTATTTAAAATTTCAGCTGCTTTTTGTATGCTATTTTCATAATTACTCTTTAAATCGAGTTTTAAGGTTTTCATTTTTTACTCCTGCTCGGCTTTTAAAGCCTCAGTGCGATAATGGGTTATAAGAGCATCAACGATTTCGTCCATATCCCCGTTAAGCACCTGTTCCAATTTATAAAGGGTAAGCCCGATTCTATGGTCGGTAACCCTTCCCTGAGGATAGTTATAGGTTCTGATTCTCTCGCTCCTGTCCCCCGTTCCAACCTGAGAACGCCTATCAGAAGCGATTGCCTCATCATGCTCACGCTGAGCAACATCAAGAAGTCTTGAACGCAGAATTTTAAGAGCTTTGTCCTTATTCTTGAACTGGCTTCGCTCATCCTGACATTCAACAACCGTTCCGGTTGGTAAATGGGTAACACGAATAGCCGATGAGGTTTTGTTAATATGCTGACCGCCCGCACCTGAGGAGCGGAAGGTATCAATTTTAAGGTCGGCGGGGTTGATTTCAAGCTCAACATCCTCAGCCTCGGGCAGAACTGCAACCGTTACGGTTGAGGTGTGAATTCTACCCTGTGTCTCGGTATCGGGAACACGCTGAACTCGGTGAACACCGCTTTCATACTTAAATCTCGAATATGCACCCGAGCCCTCTATCATGAAGCAGATTTCCTTATATCCGCCAAGCTCGGTTTCGTTAGCGTTCATAACCTCAATGCTCCAACGGCGAGACTCAGCATACATAGAAAACATTCTGTAAAGAGCAGCCGCAAACAATGCAGCCTCTTCGCCGCCTGCACCGCCTCTTATTTCAACAATAACATTCTTATCATCATTGGGGTCCTTCGGAAGAAGCAGGATTTTGAGCTCATCCGAAAATACTGCGATATTTTCCTTCGCCTCTTTCAGTTCTTCCTCGGCAAGCTCTTTAAGCTCCTTGTCTATTCCGCTCTCAGAAAGAATTTCAAGAGCATCCGCCTCTGCCGCCTTTGCAGCCGCATACTCACGGTATTTTTCAACTATTGGGGTCAACTCGCTATGCTCCTTCATAAGCTTTCTGAAAAGCTCATTATCGGAAACAATTTCGGGATGGGTCAACTCCTCACCTATCTGCTCATAACGGTTAACAACCGTTTCAAGTTTATCAAACATAAATTACTCTCCGTCTACCTTGATAATTTTTTTAAAGCTTTTCTCAGCCTTACTTCTCGGCACCATTATCTCGTGCCCGCATCCATCACAGCAGAGTTTAAAATCCATACCGATTCTTTTAACAGTAAAACTATCGGCACCGCAGGGATGCTTTTTCTTCATTATAAGCTTATCTCCTACACTGATATCCATAATAAACCTCACTTAGATATTATCCACAATATTATATACTATTTTTACCATAAAGGCAAGTATTAACAAATATCAAGCATAAAAAAGAGCCTTAGCTACGCAAATTGCGTGCCGAGGCTCTGGGCTTGGCTGGGGTGGCAGGATTCGACCGTCTGCTTCGCATACTATCCGCTTGTCGACCCAATGCTCCGCATTCGGTACCCGACTGCACGCTCCTTGCTAAAAACAGTCCACCGGACTGTTTTTTACGCTGCGGACCTTCTCAGGTTCGAATCCTATAATAAAATGAAAAAACAGCTCCAGCCTAAAGCTGAAACTGTTTTTTGGCTGGGGTGGCAGGATTCGAACCTACGCATGCAGCAGTCAAAGTGCTGTGTCTTACCGCTTGACGACACCCCAATGTGTCTATTAAATTCAAATTTACGGTACGCATTTGCGTACCGTAAACAATGTGGGGTGGAAGATGGGACTCGAACCCACGGTCTCCAGTGCCACAAACTGGCGCTTTAACCGACTAAGCTACATCCACCATACAACGAGATACATTATACCATATTTCTTAAGTTTGTCAATACAATTTTTAAAATAAAATTAGAAAACATAGAAGCGGGGAATTTTCCTCGCTTCTTTATATTTTAAAATCTTCTGCATTAAAATCGTTTAAAATTCTGATTCTTTCAGGCTCTCTCTTTAAGGGGTCATACTTATATTTTCGGCAAAAATCCTTAGCATCGGTTATGCCCTTTTTTCTGCACATAACCTCACTCGAAAACTCGGAACGCCTGCCGAAAACACAATATTCGCAACGTTTTTCTTGTTTCTTATTAAAAACCTTTTTCGGCATATTTTCACTTCCCTCTACAAAATTATATCATATCCTCTATAATTTTACCAGCATATTTTTTGCTTTGCAAAGAAATTATAAAAATTATTACCATAACAAGCATTGAAACACCTAACTGAGCCGTTGAATAAAAAAGCTCTTTAAAAATAACCTTTCCGTTTGAAAAGGTTGCAACCGATATCCCGGAAAGTCTCACAAAAGCAAAGGTAAATAGCGAGCTTAGGGCTCCGTGAATTATTCTCGAAAGCAAGAATATGGGGAAATTTATTCTTATTCTTTTTGCAGAAAAAATCACCTGACACCAGACCGATACCCCCGCAAACCCCAATAAAAAAGAAATAAGATATATATTCTTTGTTTGTGCCACAGCATTTGTAACTTCTAAAATATACAAAAGCGGTTTTATAGAAAAGCTTTCTATATATGCGTTTATGGTTGAAAAAAGAATAACAAAAGCACAAATTGAAAGCACTGTTTCGGAAGCCTTTGCGGTTGATAAAACAAAACTATCAGCCAGATTTAAAGGCTTCTTTTTTTTATTTTCCTCAGTTTTTGGAGGCATAAAAAACTTAAAAGCTATTGAGAGAAAAATTGCACTTAAGATATGACCCGAAAGCAAAATATAGCCGATTTTTTCAGAGCCTAAAATCCCAAATCCCACAGCCGATATTATAAAAGCAGGGCCTGCATTAACGCAGTAGTTAAGCATAATGCCCGCCTTTTTATTATCAATTTCCGCTTCGTTCAAAAGCTTTGCTCCAACAGGATATCCGCCGAGCAAGGAAAGTAAAAAGAGAGAAAACTCCCCTGCCGTCAGCGAAAAAAACCGTTTTGTTACAGGTGTCAAAAATCTGAGCACCTCAAAAAATTCCATACTCTGCAAAATTAAAATGCAGACAGTAAAGGGAAAAAGTGATGGAATTATAACT
Organism: Acutalibacteraceae bacterium; assembly: GCA_045531855.1. GTDB lineage: Bacteria > Bacillota > Clostridia > Oscillospirales > Acutalibacteraceae > UBA737. Next base: position 8,381 of record JAZSEU010000021.1, on the reverse strand, counting down.
CTTGATGAAAGTAAAATCCCCCTGATTGCCCCATCTTTGCAAATTTCAGGTCTTGTTATAAGGCAAAAGAGAAACAGAAAAACTGTTCCTAAAAACAAATAATTTTTAATCTTCATTTCAATCCCCTTTTAATATATATGCTAAGAATTATTCTAATATTTTGAGCATATATTAGAGAGAATGGAGGGTTTTAAGTGGCGAAAAAACTTAAAATCGAAAAGGGTAAGCCAAAAGAAAAATGGAACATATCAGGTCTTGCAGATAGCATAGTTGAAAAGGAAATGATAACAGGAAGCTATATTGAGATTTTCTCAAATAGCCAGATAGTAATCGATGGTTGTCTCGGGGTCTTTGAGTATACAGACTCATATCTTCGCCTCAAAATGCAAAAAGGCTACCTTATCCTTTGCGGAAACTGCTTTAATATAACAACCTTTGAAGAAAGCAGGATAACTGTTAAGGGTAAAATATCATCGGTTGAATTTTGTTGTTAGGGGTAATATATGCTTTGGTTATATAGATTTTTAAAGGGTTATGTAACAGTTTTATTTGAGGGTGAATTTTGCGAAAAAATACTTAATCTTACCGCCCAAAACCGTATTTCTCTATGGGATTCGAGGCTTAATAAAAAAGGAATTACGAGCAGTGTGTTAGCAGGTGATTTCATAAAGCTCCGCAAAATACTCAGAAAAAGCGGAATAAGGGTGCATATCCTTGAAAAAAAGGGTCTCCCCTTTAAAACTGCAAAATATAACAAACGGGCAGGGCTTTTGATAGGTGCTGTTATTTTTGTTTTGTTTTTAAAAATAATGTCCGATTTTATATGGGTTATCGATATTGTTGGCAATGAAAATGTTAAAAACGAAGAAATATTATCTGCCTGTCAGGAAATAGGCATTAAAGAGGGGATTCACAAATCGAAAATACATACGAAAACCGACCGAGAAAGGTTGCTTCTAAAGCTCGATAAGCTTGCTTGGGCTTCCCTTAATATTGAGGGCTCAAGGCTTACTGTTAATGTTAGTGAAAGCAAGAAAAAGGAAGAAACTCTCACCTCTTCCAACCTCAAAGCCACAGCAGACGGTATTATAAAGAAAATTGATATAGTTTCAGGAAACTGCGTTGTTAAAACGGGAGATACAGTTAAAAAGGGAGATATACTGGTATCGGGAGTTATAGAAAAACTAAGCTCCACTCACTTTGTACGCTCAGCAGGAACTGTTATTGCTGAAACTAAGAGGAGTATCACAGTTGAAAGCAGGTATAAAACCGAAAAAACACTCGAAAACGGCAAGCAAAAAAGAAAAAAGGTTTTAGAAATTTTCACCCTCAAAATTCCACTTTATTTAGGAGAGGAAAACGGAGAATATAGGGCTGAAAAATCAGTGAAAGCTTTAAAGCTTTTCGGGCAGGAGCTTCCTATAAGGGTTTATATCAAGGATTTCACCTTTTATGATAAATATAAAATAACATATCAAAAGGAGCAACTTTTAAAAGAACTTGATAAAAAGCTTGCAGAAAAGCTTGAAAAAGAGGGTGTTGAAAACTTTACTGTTGAAAACCAAAAATACTATGAAACAGCAGATGGATTAAAGCTTGAAGCCTTAATATCCTCAGAAGAAAATATCGCAACAGAAGAAAAAATGCTGATATCTGAGCAAAATTAAACCCCTCAGCTGAGGGGTTTAATTTATTTCTTTTTGCTTTTTTTATTTATATTCTTGCTCTTTTCCTCAGTAAAGCCCTCGGTACTTTCCTTCATAAACATAATCTTAACCGTCATCAAAATAAGCTTGATATCCAAGAAGAAAGAATAGTTCTGAATATACATAAGGTCAAGCTGAAGCTTATCGTAAGGAGTTGTGTTATACTTGCCGTAAAGCTGAGCATAGCCCGTCAGACCGCCACGCATCTTAAGGCGATAAACAAACTCGGGAATTTCCTCGGAATAAAGCTTTGTATGCTCAATTCTTTCAGGACGTGGGCCAACAAGACTCATATTACCAATAAGAATATCTATAAGCTGCGGAAGTTCATCAAGCCTTGTTGCACGCAAAAATTTACCAACAGGAGTGATTCTCGGGTCATTTTCTTCTGCAGGTCTTGCACCGTATTTCTCGGCATCAACAACCATACTTCTGAATTTATGAATACGGAAAATCTGTCCGTTTATTGTACTTCTATCCTGACGGAAGAAAACAGGACCGCCGTCATAAAGCTTAATCGCAAGAGCCGAGAAAAGTAAAAACGGTGAAGTTATAATCAGCATAATAAGCGAAACCACAATATCCATTGTACGCTTTAAGAAACGCTGTTCAAAGGTAAGACCGATATTACGGTAAAGCAAAAGTGGGGTATCGAACAAATGAAGAATTTCGGCACCTCTTACCAAGATATCCGAAACCTTGGTAGTTGTATATGCTCTAACATCATTCTCGAAACAGATTTTGAGAATTTTGTTCCTCTGCTCAGAATGGACATCATAAATGATTACACATTCGTGTTGTTTTACAAGTTCTCCAAGTCTCATAAGACCTGCAGATATATGAACAACCTCACCGATATTAAACTTGTCCTTCCTATGCTTTGCCTTTTCGATAAAAGCATCCGGAGAATAATTATCATAAACTATAAGGGTTTTTCTTGCAGGGAACAACTTTTTCATAACAAAATCGCCTGCAAAAATAAGGGCTATTATAACCGCAATATTTGCCACAACCATCATAAGAAGCGGTACAACCGTTACAAATCTTGCTGCCATAAGAACTATCTGAAGATAGATAATAAAAGCAGTTGCAACAGTTGCCAAAATCTGAGCGATTATAAGATTTGTTCTTCTATAAGTTCCGTATTTGAGTCCATCAAAAGAATTAAGGAACATAATAAAAATAATTGCATAAACCAAATAGAAAAACCAGTTACCCTTCTGAACAAAGGGAACAACAATATAATTGTTATATTCCGTAAACCAAGCATATGCAAAAATCATAGTTTGCATAATAACTAACACAATAGCAAACAATGTACGCAAAATTCTTTTGAACTGCTCGTTATTCCTCTTCATAACATCACATCCTACTGTTAGTAAAACCGTTAGTTTTCCGCACCGAATTTTTGGATTATCGCATCAACAATACGCTTGCTGGCAAAGCCATCTCCATAAGGATTTGAAGCCTTGCTCATACGGTCATATTCCTCAATATCGGTAAGCAAACGCAAGGTTTCCTTGTAAATCATATCGGTATTAGTTCCAACAAGTTTTAAAGTACCTGCATCTATACCCTCAGGTCTTTCGGTGGTATCTCTTAAAACCAGAACAGGTTTTCCAAGGGAGGGTGCTTCCTCCTGAATACCGCCGCTATCAGTCAGAATTATATGGGCTTTATTCTGGAAGTTATGGAAATCAAAAACTTCAAGAGGTTCTATAAGCCTAACTCTATCACAATCGCCAAATATCTCATCAGCTGCAGCTCTTACCAAGGGATTTTTATGAATAGGATAAATAACCTTATATCCCGAAACTTCATCGAGCACCTTGCGAATTCCTCTAAAAATATTTCTCATCGGCTCTCCCAAGTTCTCTCTTCTATGAGCGGTTAATAAAATCATTTTGTCCCCCTCAAGCCACTCAAGTTCAGGATGGGTATAATTATCATCAACAGTTGTGCTCATAGCATCAATAACGGTATTACCCGTAACATAAATCTTACTGTCATCAATATTCTCCTTAAGAAGATTTTCTCTGCTCAAATTGGTTGGAGCAAAGAACATATCGGTAAAACAGTCCACCATCTGACGATTCATTTCTTCAGGATAGGGTGAATATTTATTGTATGTTCTGAGCCCTGCTTCAACATGGCCAATAGCAACCTGATTATAAAATGCCGCAAGACCGCCCGCAAAGGTTGTCGAAGTGTCGCCGTGAACTAAAACTATATCAGGCTTTGCCTCTTTAATCACCGAGTCAACTCCGCTGAGTGCACCAACAGTAATATCAACAAGAGTCTGTCCCTGTTTCATCATATTAAGGTCAAAATCAGGCTTAATTTCAAATGTTTCAAGCACCTGGTCAAGCATTTCTCTATGCTGAGCAGTAACGCAGACAATGCTTTCAATCTCTTCTCTTTTTTCAAGTTCTTTAACAAGGGGAGCCATTTTAATAGCCTCAGGGCGAGTACCAAAAATGCTCATAACCTTAATTTTTTTCATCCTTAACCCACCTTGGTTTATTTTTTGAGTTTTAATATAAATTTAATGTTATTGTTATAAAATCTCTTTATACGGCTTGGTTCTTTCATAATTCTGTAAAACCATTCAAGGTTATGCTTTATGAAAAATTCAGGTGCTCTCTGCTTTGTTCCGCTTAGAACATCAAAGCTTCCGCCAACACCTATGAAAATACCCTTTTCAAAATCGGCAAGATGCTTATAAATAAGCTTTTCCTGAGTGGGAATACCAAGAGCAACCATAACAATATCTGGTTTTGCCGCCTTTATTTCTTCAAAAACAACATCCTTATCAGGAACATATCCGTTAACTGCTCCCGCAATTTTAAGGGCAGGATATTTTTCGTTTACAATTTTGCATAAAGCATCAATTACTTCAGGCTTCGCTCCTAAGAAGAAAACCGATTTCGAAAGCTCATTTCCAAATTCAAGTAACTTTTCGGCTATATCAATTCCAGGGATACGCTCTTTGACCTCAACCCCGATTTTTTTGGCACCCTTAACAATACCGATACCATCTGCAACAACAGTTGTTGCCTCATCTAAAAGCAAAGCCTCAACTTCACTGTCCTGCTCACCATAAATAAAAGCCTCAGGGTTGGCAGTAACGATAAACATTCTTTCATCTTTTGAAAGCTTGTCCCTAACTAAAGCCAAAAACTCCTCGGCACTTGATTTGTAAAGTTTATTAAAAAATTTAACCATAAGTATCACCAAATCTCATACTTTACTACATTATAATCGATTTTAAATAAGAAATCAACAAAATATTGGTTTTATTATATCCTTATACTTAATATTTCGTCTTTACTTATCTTTTGAACTGTGGTAAACTTTTTAAGTATCATAGGAAAGCAATTTTGCCGTTAAAATATAAGGAGTTTTTGTTATGTTATCAAACCTACATACCCATACAAACTTTTGCGATGGCAAAAACACTGCCGAAGAAATGGTTGTTTCGGCAATTGAAAAGGGCTTTGTTTCCCTCGGCTTTTCGGGGCACGGATATACAAAAGACGATACTTCATACTGTATGACCGACACCAATGGCTATATAAATGAAATCAAAAGACTTAAAGAAAAATACAAAAAGGATATTCAGATTTATCTCGGCGTTGAAGAAGATATGTTAGAACTTCAAAACAGAGAAGATTTTGATTATATTATCGGTTCTAATCATTATTTCAGGATTGGAAATAGTCTCTCTGATGTTGACCATAGCCCCGAATGCTTTGAAAAGAGCCTTAATGCTTTCGGCGGCGATATAATTGCATTAAGCCAAAATTATTATGAAAATTTCTGCGATTACATAATCAAAAGAAAGCCTGATATTATCGGTCATTTTGACCTTATAACAAAATTTGATGAACCGCAAGGCTTATTTTTAAACAACAAAAAATACAAGGCTCTTGCCGAAAAGTATCTCTTAAAAGCCTTAACTGCAGACTGCTTTTTTGAGGTTAACACAGGAGCAATTTCAAGAGGCTACCGAACTTCTCCCTATCCAAGCATAGACCTTTTGCATACCTTAAAGAAAAACGGCGGAAAATTAGTTTTGAACTCCGATTCTCATTCCGCCGATACTCTTGATTGTTTCTTTGAGGAAAGCCTAAAAATGCTTAAGGATATTGGATTTCAGTATACATATACTCTCTATAACAACGAATTTATTAAAGATTATTTATAAAAGACTGCTTGATAGGCTTTGCCGCTGCAAACTTCCCCCCTTTATCTATATACCCCACCCTTTGATAAGATATAAAATTAAAACCGCCTCTTTCGAGGCGGTTTTGTTGGCACCCGTAGTAGGAATCGAACCTGCATCTAAGTCTTAGGAGGACCTTATTCTATCCGTTGAACTATACGGGCATATAGCTTATTTATATTACAATAAACCGCAATTAAAGTCAACATTTTGTTTCAAACTAAAAGTTTAAATTTATTATAAAAAAGCCTTGATTATTTCAGACTTCTGTGTTATAATTATTGACGCTGTGAAAATTCACATCTGCGCTGATAGCTCAGTTGGATAGAGCATCTGCCTTCTAAGCAGAGGGTCGGGGGTTCGAATCCCTCTCAGCGTGCCAAAACGAAAATCCTGTCGATTATTGTCGGCAGGATTTTCGTTTTGTATTATTCATTTTTCATTATTCAATATTCATCATTCATTCGACAGGTTTTTCAATGAATAATGAATGATGAAGCCGCTTCGCTGATGAATAAAGAATAATTTCGGTGCTTTGCTTCGCAAAGCATTGATTAGAAACATAGTTTATGGTATAATCTAATCGACAAATAAGGATTTAATAAGGAGTAATAAATGGATTTATTTGTTTTAATAATGTTTTTATTAATGATGACTATAAATTGGATGCTAATTTATTCTAAAACTCAATTCAATCCAAATGATACTAACAGAAAATATATTAATATTAAAAATCGTTCTCTTGCCAAACTTCTTATACAACAAAAAAGTGATTATGTTAAATATGTTAAGGTTAAAGATAGATTAAAACTCAATATTCCTTGTTTTATCGGTTATATCATTTTGGTGATTATAGTTATTATCGCGATTATCATGTACTTAATTCCAGAGATGCCGTGTGAACCAACAAGTCTACCATTCAGTAGATTTAATTCTCTTGTATTAGATACTTATAATGCAAAAATACCATATACATTAGCATTTATAATGGTTTTCGTACAATTTGATATTATGCTCGTATCTGCAAATATTAAAATGTTTAAAACAGAAAAAGAGAATACCACTAAAGGTTCGAAAATAGGTTTTAGTATATTAACTTCAGGTTTTTTATTATTCACAATATATCTTATGTATGCTTTAATAAAATAAATGTCATCTAAATTGGCATACAAATAAATAAGAATTTATAAAGCATATACGAGTGGTGCTATTATAACTTAAAACACCATCCTAAAACATGTAGGGGTTCGAACACATAGGTCAAAAAATAAAAGGGCATCGAATTTGTGCTACCTTTCCAAAACGAAAATCCTGTTGACTTTTGTCGATGGGATTTTTGTTTTGTATTATTCGTTTTTCATTATTCAATATTCATCATTCATTCAACAGGATTTTCAATGAATATTGAATGATGAAATCGCTTCGCTGATGAATAATGAAAAATTGATTTAATCTAAAGTTTCTGCTATAATAATGAGAAAAGTGGTGCTTTAAATGAAAGAAAATTTACTTATAGATAAATCTATTGCTTTTGCAGCACGAATTGTAAAACTGCATCAGCATTTAATCAAGAATAAAAAAGAAACAGTAATATCAAAACAAATAGTTCGCAGTGGTACAAGTATCGGCGCAAACATAAACGAAGCAAATTACGGTCAAAGTAAAGCAGATTTTATTTCTAAAATGCACATAGCCTTAAAGGAAACTGCCGAAACAGAATATTGGATAAAATTACTTTATATGTCTGAATATATAGATGACAAAATGGGTAGTTCTCTACTTGATGATTGTTTACAAATAAAACGAATTTTAATTGCTTCAATTAACACCGCAAAGGAGAATAACAAATGAAGCGGAATATCTTTGCCTTAATTAGTATTTTATTGGGAATTATATTGTTTTTCCTTTTGTTGCCGCTTCAATTTGATGTTTATATACCCGTTTTTCATTCAGTAATTTCTATTGTTATAACTGCTTCAACAATTGTTTTATTTTCTTTCGCGATATATAAATTATTAAGAAAAACTGTTTTGCAATATAGCACAATTATTTTTTATTTTTCTGTAATTTTAGGGATGTCGCACGGTTTTTATTCACTGCTATTTTGGAGTTCTTGGATTTGTTTAGGTATTATTTTTGTAGTTTTAATTATTTTGTTATGTTGTTTATTCGATAAAAAAAGGAATCGATAAACTCCACTTACGATTATTCAGTTCCATAAATCGAAAATTTGAACGGTAAAGCAGTTAATTTAACATGTAGGGATTCGAACAAGCTATTAAAAAAGAGTGATGCTAAGCATCACTCTTTTAAATTATTCTTCATCTTCCTCTTCTTCAGGGAGTTCTTCAACCGAAATTTTTTCAATTCTTATTCCGTCTGCTGAAAGAACAGTGATTTTAAGGTTTTCAAAGGTAAAGCTATCGCCTTCTTCTGCCTCGCCGTCAAGC
>JAZSEU010000057.1:0-26259 GCA_045531855.1 Acutalibacteraceae bacterium | reverse complement strand
TGATAAAATTTGCTTGATTCTTATTATCATCGGTGCTCTTAACTGGGGACTTGTTGGACTATTTGAGTTTGACCTCGTTGCCTGGGCTTTCGGCGGTCCTACCGCAATTATCAGCAGAATTGTTTACACAGTTATTGCCTTGGCTGGTATCTGGTGCATTTCCCTTTTGTTCAGAGACAAAGTTCACGATTGATAAGAAAAACGGACTGTGAAATACACAGTCCGTTTTTTAACTATTTTTTCTTAGATACTTTTGTATATGCTCATATCCATTTTTTCCATGAGGAATGAGGCACTCAGAACAGTCTTTAATTCCGTTTTCAAGAATTTTAAAATTTCCACCGCAATCCTTTCCAAAAGAATATAAAGGACAGTAGCAGAAAAGACAGTTAAATTCCTCTTCGTTACCGGTTTTATGGCAAGGAAAATATTCGCATTCTCTGTTTGAAAAGAAAGAATAACAATTTTTGTTTTTCATTTTTAATCTAATGGTTTCATTGTGGGGAATAAAATTACTTCTCTAATAGTATCTGAGTTTGTGAGGAGCATTACCGCTCTGTCAATGCCGATTCCCATACCACCTGTTGGAGGCATACCGTATTCCATAGCGGTTAAGAAATCTTCATCAAGCATCTCTGCCTCATCATCGCCTCTTTCACGAAGCTCTAACTGTTTTTCAAATCTTTCACGCTGAACAATCGGGTCGTTAAGCTCGGAATAAGCATTTGCAAGCTCACTATGGCAAATAAAGAGCTCAAATCTCTCGGTAAGACGGGGGTCCTCAGGAGAAGCCTTTGTCAAGGGTGATACCTCAACAGGATACATTGTTATAAAGGTTGGCTGGATGAGTTTTTCCTCAACCCTCTGGTCAAAGCAAGCATAAAGAGCGTTACCCCAAGTTTTATCAGCAGTATCGGCAAGCTCAACACCTATAGCCTTTGCAGCCTCAACAGCCTCATTATCATCAGTTATAGCACCGAAATCAATACCAACATACTCCTTAACGGCATCAACCATTGTAAGCCTTCTCCAACCGGGAGTAAGGTCGATTTCCTCGCCAAGCCACTGAACCTTATAAGTGCCGAGAATTTCTTTTGCGGCACCTGAAATAATGCCCTCGGCAATATCCATCATATCATGGAAATCAGCATAAGCCTGATATAGTTCAACTGTTGTGAACTCAGGGTTATGTTTTGGGTCCATTCCCTCGTTTCTGAAAATTCTACCGATTTCATATACCCTGTCCATCCCGCCGACAATAAGTCTTTTAAGAGGAAGCTCGGTTGCTATTCTCATATACATAGGTATATTAAGGGTGTTATGATGGGTAATAAACGGACGTGCAGCAGCACCGCCAACGATAGTATTAAGTACGGGAGTTTCAACCTCGATATAATTCATATTATCAAGATATTCTCTCATAAACTTTATGAACTTTGAACGAATAATGAAATTACGTTTAACGTTGGGATTCATTATAAGGTCAACATATCTCTGGCGGAAACGAAGGTCGTTATTAGTTAAGCCATGGAACTTCTCAGGAAGCGGAATTAAAGACTTAGAAAGCAAAACTATAGACTGAGCATGAACTGAAATTTCCCCAGTTTGAGTTTTGAAAACAAAGCCCTCTACGCCAACAATATCACCGATATCCCACTTCTTAAAAGCAGCATAAACATCCTCACCGATATCATCACGGCGAACATAAAGCTGAATTTTGCCGCTATTATCGCTAAGACCAACAAAGCTTGCCTTACCCATAATTCTGCGAGCAACAATTCTTCCTGCAATTTTTACAGTCTTACCCTCAAACTCTTCAAAATTTGATTTAATAGTTTCAGAATCGCTGTTAAAATCAAACTTAGTAATAGCAAAGGGGTCGTTTCCAGCCTCTTTCAATGCAGAAAGCTTTTCTCTTCTAAGACGAAGAATTTCGTTAAGTTCTTTTTCGTTATCAACTTTCCTAATATTATTATCTTGCATTTTTATCACCGTTTATCTGCAAATTTCAACTATCTTTAACTTAAACTCGCCGCCGGGGGCTTCGACAATAACCTCGTCCCCAACCTTTTTGCCGAGCAAAGCTCTGCCAACGGGCGAATCATCAGAAATTTTTCCGTTTCTTGGGTCTGCCTCGGTTGAACCGACAACCCTGTATTCACTCTCTTCGCCGTATTCCTCGTCAAGCACCTTAACCTTAACGCCGATTACAACGCTTTTAGCTTTACCTTTTATATCTTCAATAAGTTCAACATTTTTGAGCATTGCCTCAATTTCAACAATCCTTGCCTCAATTTTTGCCTGCTCATTCTTGGCCTCATCATATTCGCTGTTTTCAGAGAGGTCTCCATATCCACGGGCAACCTTAATCTTTTCTGCAATGTCAGCACGGCCCTGAGTCTTTAAGTTTTCAAGTTCTTCTTGAAGCTTTTTAAGACCGTCAGGAGTGAGTTTAATGACTTTTGCCATTTTAAAATACCTACCTTTGATTTATTAATTTTGAAAGGTCGCGAAATCAACATACGAAGTGTATTATATATTCAAAACTTGAATATGTCAAGAAAACAATTTTCGTTAATATATTATATGTTACAAAACGAAGAATAATTTTGGATATTTTTCACTGAACAAAATACAAGCCGCACAGTTTTAAAAACCTGTGCGGACTTATTATCAATCCTTTAAAGCTCTCTCCAACCAAACAAAACCGAAATCCAAAGCATCAAACATTGAAGTTTTTACGGTTTCTTTTACAATTCTGTCCTTTTCAGCAAGCTGGATATCACTTTTGAGAAGCTGAACACTAACCTTATCGGGAATTTCATTCTCCCCTTCCTTCTTAGAAGAAAGAATTGTGAACTTAACCACGAAAGGTTCAGTCATATCTCCATAATAGATTACATTACCACTTCTAACTAACGGTTTATCTTTATAAGTTAAAAAATTATTTTCAGCCATTACTTTTCTCCTTATAGGCAAAGTGAATAAAATTCTGCCACTAATTATTATAATAGAAGTATAAACCATAAATTTTATTATGTCAAGAGCAATAATTGTTGACTTTTGGCGAAAATTTCAGTAATATAATATTTGTAGAAATTTGGATTTTTTGGAGGAAATTATTTTGGAAAATTCGCAAAAAACTATGGAAACGATTGTTGCTCTCGCGAAAGGAAGAGGTTTTGTTTACCCCGGCAGCGAAATCTATGGCGGTCTTGCTAATTCCTGGGATTACGGTCCCTTAGGCGTTGAGCTTAAAAACAATATTAAAAAAGCTTGGTGGAAAAAATTCGTTCAGGAATGCCCTTATAATGTTGGACTTGACAGTGCTATTCTCATGAACCCTGAAACCTGGGTGGCTTCAGGACATTTGGGAGGCTTTTCTGACCCTCTTATGGACTGCAAAAACTGCAAAACAAGACACAGAGCTGATAAACTCATTGAAGATTATGTTGCAGAAAACGGTCTTTCTGATAACCCCGCCGCTATGAGCGATGAGGAAATGATGGATTATATCCGTGAGCATAAAATTGCTTGTCCGCACTGTGATTCAACCGATTTCACCGATATCAGAAAGTTCAACCTTATGTTCAAAACCTTCCAGGGTGTTACTGAGGACAGTACTTCTACTTTATATCTACGCCCTGAAACTGCTCAAGGTATTTTTGTTAACTTCAAGAATATCGCCAGAACAACCCGTAAGAAAGTTCCTTTCGGCGTTGCTCAAATCGGTAAATCCTTCCGTAACGAAATCACTCCCGGCAACTTCATTTTCCGTATCCGTGAGTTTGAACAGATGGAGCTTGAGTTCTTCTGCAAGCCCGGTACTGACCTTGAATGGTTTGATTTCTGGCGTTCATACTGCCGAGACTGGCTTCTTAATTTAGGTCTTGATGAAAAGAGCCTCAGACTTCGAGACCACGATAAAGACGAGCTTTGCTTCTATTCTAAGGCAACAACAGACTTTGAATTCCTCTTCCCGTTCGGTTGGGGTGAATTATGGGGTGTTGCTGACCGTACCGATTACGACTTAACTCAGCATGCTGAGCATTCGGGTGAAGCTATGGAATACTTCGACCCCGAAACAAATGAAAAATACATTCCTTATGTTATTGAACCTTCTTTGGGTGCTGACCGTGTACTCTTAGCATTCCTCTGTAATGCTTATGATGAGGAAACCGATGAAAAGGGCGATAAAAGAGTTATTATGCGTTTCCATCCCGCACTTGCTCCCTTTAAGGCTGCAGTTCTTCCCCTTTCTAAGAAGCTTTCAGATAAAGCTTTAGAGGTTTATAGCGAGCTTTCAAAATACTTCTCGGTTGATTTTGATGAAACCGGCTCTATCGGTAAGCGTTACCGCAGAGAAGATGAAATTGGAACACCTATCTGTATCACCTATGATTTTGATTCTCTCGAGGATGGTTGCGTAACCGTTCGTGACAGAGACACTATGGAACAGAAACGTATTCCGATTGCAGAACTCAAAACCTACATTGAAAAAGCTATCGAATTTTAATATATTTGTTTCACCTAAGAGATAAGGAGAAAAAGAAATGACACAAATATTAGTTATGACAGCTATGCTTCTCGGCGGACTCACATTCTTTCTTTACGGCATGAATGTTATGTCGGGTGGTCTTGAGCAAATGGCAGGCGGCGGGCTTGAAAAGACTATGAACAAGGTTGCCGCAAACGATTTTTCAGGCTTCTTTTTAGGTGCCGGAATAACTGTTGCTATTCAGTCTTCATCTGCATTCACAGTAATGCTTATTGGTCTTGTAAACTCAGGTATTCTTGATTTTTCTAATACCTTTGGTATGATAATGGGTTCTAACGTTGGAACAACCCTTACCGCTTGGCTATTGAGCCTTATCGGTATTGGTGAGGGCAACTTCTTCATCACACTTTTACAGCCCATGACCTTTGCTCCCATCCTGGCATTTATCGGTATTGTTATGCAGATGATGAGCAAATCTGATAAAAAGCAGAATTTAGGCCTTATATTTATCGGTTTTGCGATTCTTATGTTTGGTATGGACCTGATGAGCGAATCAATGAACTCTGTTCGTACCATTGACGGCTTTGATACTTTCCTTGCAACCCTTAAAAGCCCGATAATTGCACTACTTATTTCAACTGTTTTCACAGGTGTTATTCAGTCCTCTGCAGCTACTATCGGTATCGTTCAGGCTTTAGCTCTTGCAGGCGGTATTACTTGGGAAATGGCTATTCCGTTGGTACTTGGAGCTAATATTGGCACCTGCGTTACTGCTCTAATTTCTTCTGTTGGCACTAACAAAAATGCCAAAAGAGTTGTTGTTATGCATTTCTCGGTAAATTTTTTCGGCTCAATACTTTGTATGATAATTATGTACGCTATGAGAGCTTTTGGAATTCAAATTCTTTCTACCGAAATTGCTATGGTTGGCGTTGCTATTATTCATACATTATTCAACTTTATCAACACAATTATTTTACTTCCCATCAAAAAGCTTCTTATTAAATTCTGTACCATTGTCGTTAAGGATAGCGACAACGAAAAACAGCATACCGTTTTCTTGGACGAGCGTATTTTCCACAACACTCCTCTTGCTATTTCCGAGTGCCACAGACTTTGTGAAGAAATGGCAGAGCACGCAAGAGAATCTCTTATTAAAGCCATTGGTGTTTTCGAAAGATATGACGCTAAGATGGTTGATTATATTCGTGAGAAAGAAAATCTCATTGATAAATATGAGGACAAGCTCGGTACATATCTCGTTAAAATTAGTAATAACGACTTAACAGAAAGCAGTTCTCACAGTGTTGCTCGCATGCTTCACAGTATAGGCGACTTTGAGCGTATCGGCGACCATGCCCTTAACATCTGCAAGGTAGCTGAAGAAATGCATTCAAAGAATGTTACCTTTTCGAATGAAGCTATGAAAGAAATCAAGGTTATCACAAACGCAGTTAACGAAATTATTAACATTACAATTGACTCCTTTATTGATGATAATGTTGAATTAGCTTCTAAGGTTGAGCCTCTTGAGCAGGTTATTGATAAGCTTAAGAAAGAACTTAAATCAATGCATATCAACCGCTTACAAGGCGGTAACTGCACTATAGAGCTTGGATTTATTTTCAGTGATTTACTTACAAATTATGAAAGAATTTCCGACCACTGCTCAAACATTGCGGTTTACACAATGCAGTTACCTACTGATAAGCTTGATGCTCATAAATATCTCAACAGAATCAAATCAGCTTCTGCTGGTGAATTTATTGACGATTACAATATGTTCGAAAGCAAATACCGTTTAAACTAAACTAAAAAGCCTTTGATTTTTTCAAAGGCTTTAAAAATTTTATAAAATTTCATAATTTGTTATTATTTTCCTGTTATACTAATAAAAAACACGAAAGGAAATTTTTATGCTCAAACTTCAAAGTATCGTTAAGGAATATAAAATCGGTGATACTGCAGTTGAAGCACTTAGAGGTGTTGATATCGAGTTCAGAGAAAATGAATTTGTATCAATACTTGGTCCTTCAGGTTGCGGAAAAACGACACTGCTTAACATTATTGGCGGTCTCGACCGATATACAAGCGGAGATTTATTTATAAATGGTAAATCTACAAAAGAATTCAAGGATAGAGACTGGGATAATTACAGAAATCATTCTATAGGCTTTATTTTCCAAAGCTACAACCTTATCCCCCATCAATCAGTTTTATCTAATGTTGAATTAGCTCTTACATTATCGGGCGTTTCAAAATCAGAACGAAAAAAAAGAGCTATTGATGCTCTAAACAAGGTTGGACTTGGGGACCAGATTCATAAAAAGCCAAATCAGATGTCCGGAGGACAGATGCAAAGGGTAGCAATCGCCCGTGCTTTAGTCAACAACCCCGATATTCTTCTTGCAGATGAACCAACAGGTGCACTTGATAGTGAAACCTCTGTTCAGATAATGGAGCTTTTAAAGGAAATCGCCAAAGATAAGCTTGTAATTATGGTTACCCATAACCCTGACCTTGCTAAAGAATATTCAACAAGAATTATTAAACTGTTAGACGGTAAAATTACCGATGACTCAATGCCTTTTACTGCAGAACAAGAAGAAAATATTAAGGAAATTTCAAAAAAGCGTCCCTCTATGTCCTTTTTAACCGCACTTTCCCTTTCTCTTAATAATCTTCTTACCAAGAAAACACGAACAATTCTCACCTCTTTTGCAGGCTCTATAGGTATAATCGGTATTGCCCTTATATTAGCACTTTCAAGCGGTGTTAACGCTTATATTGTGAGGGTTGAAGAGGAAACTCTTTCAAGCTATCCTATAACTATCGAGCAAGCAGGCATGGATATGAGCAGTCTTGCTAATGACCTAATGGGTGAAAATTCCGCCGAAACTGATAAGGATGCTCAAAAAATCTATTCGAATAATATTATGACAGAAATGATGTCTGCCATGATGAATGGAATTTCAGCTAACAACCTTAAAGATTTCAAGGCTCATATTGATAGCAGTAAAGAATTTGCCGATAATACGAGTAACATTGAATACGGATATTCAACAACTATGAATATCTATACCGAGAGCGGAAAACACATAAATCCAAATCAGGTTTTCAATAAAATTTCAAGCAGTATGGGTATGGCGGAATCAAATACCTCTATGTCCTCCCCAATGATGAATACAGAGGTTTGGCATCAGCTTTTTGATAATGAAGAATTCTTAAAAAAGCAATATGATATTATTGCCGGTAAAATGCCGAAAAATTATAACGAAGTTGTTTTGGTTGTCAACAGCAAAAACCAAATCAGCGACTATACTCTCTATTCCTTAGGACTTAAAGATGACAAAGAGCTTGAAGAAATGATAGAAAAGGTTAAGAAAGGTGAAAAGGTTGAGGCAACCGAACAATCAGAATACTCTTTTGATGAAATTTTAAACCTGAAATTCAAGCTTCTGATAAACAGCGATTATTTCGAGAAAAATGAAAACGGTACCTGGACTGATAAAACAAAGGATGAGCTTTATATTCAGTCAAAGCTTACCGAAGCAGAAGAAATAAGGATTGTTGGTATCCTCAGACCTACCGAAGCATCTGTCAATGATGAAACAAGCGGTTTTATAGGATATAAAAAAGAGCTAATGGAAAAGCTCATAAATTCAGTTAATGACAGTGAAATTGTTAAAGCTCAGAAAGAAAATGAAGAAACTAATGTGCTAACAGGTATGCCCTTTCAAAATAATTTTGAGACCATGGACTTTAACGGTCTTAAAATGTATATCGCAACCCTCCCAGCTGAGCAGCAACAAGGTTACAACACCTATATCGCTCAAATGCTTCAAAGCGGTATGACCGAAGAACAGGTTACTGAAAGATTTAAAGAGGCAATGGCAGCACAAAACAATGAGGCAACCTATGAAAGTAATCTTGCTTTAATGGGTGTTTCGGATTTAAGTAACCCTGTTAAAATAAATATATATCCCAAGGATTTTGAGGCAAAAGAGGTCATTTCTGACCTTATAAGTAAATACAATGATACGGTTGATGAAGAAGAAAAAATCACATATACCGATTACGTTGGACTTATGATGTCCTCAGTTACAACCATTATAAATGCGATTAGTTATATTCTTATCGCCTTTGTTAGCATATCACTTGTTGTTTCTTCAATAATGATAGGAATTATCACCTATATTTCGGTTCTTGAAAGAACAAAGGAAATTGGAATACTCAGAGCTATGGGGGCCTCCAAAAAGGATATCTCCCGAGTTTTCAATGCCGAAACTCTGATTGTTGGTTTCACAGCAGGTGCTATCGGTATAGGCGTTACTCTTTTAATGCTAATCCCGATAAATGCTATTATCAAGTCTCTCACAAGTATCGGAGGTCTTGCAGTTCTTCCCTATGAGGGTGCGGTTATACTTGTTATAATCAGTATGCTGCTAACCTTTATCGCAGGACTAATTCCTTCAAAAATCGCCGCTAAGAAAGACCCGGTTACAGCACTTAGAACAGAATAAAATAAATAAAAAAGGAAACGGAAATTCCGTTTCCTTTTTTATTTTAAAAATTTATTATAACCTTCGCCATATCTTACACATCTGGAAACACGGCTTAATGTTGCAGAAGAAATATCGCAACTCTCTATTACCTGCTGATATGTTTTACCCTCAATTAAAAGCTTTGCAGCGGCAATTCGCTGTGCCATCTGTTCAATTTCTTTAACCGTACATAAATCTTCAAAAAGAAGCTTGCACTCTTCTGCGGTTTTAAGTGATGCAATAAGCTCAAATAGTTCTTCCTTGTTATTCATTTATTCCACCTTACTTAAAAAGCTTTTGGTTTTTAAAGATTTCGGATTTTCGAAAACTTCTTCGGGTGTTCCCATTTCCTCAATTACTCCGTCAGCCATAAAGATAACCTTATCAGATACCGAATGAGCAAACTCCATCTCATGAGTTACAACTATCATAGTGCTATCACTGCTCTTAAGGTCTCTTATAACCCTTAGAACCTCGCCGGTAAGCTCAGGGTCCAATGCAGAGGTCGGTTCATCAAAACAGAGTATATCAGGCTTTAATGCCAAGGCACGAGCTATTGCAACACGTTGCTGCTGACCGCCTGAGAGCTGGCAGGGATAGCTTTCTATTTTATCCGAAAGTCCAACCCTTTCAATCAGTGCCAAAGCTTCTCCTTTGATTTCTTCGGGCGTTCCCCTTTTTAAAAGAGAAGGAGCCAAAGTTATATTCTCAAGAACATTATATTGAGGGAAAAGATTAAAAGACTGGAAAACAAGACCGAAATGAAAACGGTTTTCTCCTATTTGTGCCTCAGTAAGCTTTTTATCAGCTGATGCATCAAAAATAGTTTTTCCGTTAACACAGATTATTCCCTCATCAGCAGTTTCAAGAAAATTAAGGCAACGAAGAAGGGTTGTTTTACCGCTTCCTGAAGAGCCGATAATCGATAAAACCTCACCCTTATCAAGAGAAAATCCGATACCCTTTAAAACTTCGGTTTTTCCAAAGCTTTTTTTAATGTTTTTAACTTCTAAAACAGGCATTTAATTCCCTCCTAATTAAAATAACTCATCTTCTTCTCAATATAACCGAAAAGAAGTGTTAAAACTCCGCAGAAGACAAGGAAATATGCTCCCGTAAAGAATAACGGCCATATAATACCCTTGCCCGCAAAGCGTTCTGCGGCAAGCAAAATTTCACCAACAGCAATAACACGGGCTAAAGAAGTATCCTTAACAAGAGTTATAATTTCGTTACTCATAGGAGGCATTATTCTTTTAACAACCTGGAGAAGAATTATCTTGAAAAATATTTGAGTTTTGGAGAGCCCTAAAACCTGACCCGCCTCATACTGTCCCTTAGAAATGCTTTCAATACCGCCTCTGAAAATCTCGGAAAAATAACAGGCATAGTTAATCACAAAGGCGATTAGTGCTGCTAACATTCTGTTTCTCATAGGAATATCAAAAACCAAGCCCGGAACATAAAAGACAACGAAAAGCTGAAGCATAAGAGGAGTTCCCCTTATACACCAAACTATAACCTTAACTAGAAAACTGAGCGGTTTGAATTTAGACATCGAACCGAAACTTAAAATTAAACCCAGCGGGATAGAAAAAAGCAGGGTTTCAATGAAAAGCCTGCAATTTTCTAAAAATCCCTCAGCCAAGCTTAATGCTACTTGCTGAAAAGTCATTATTAAACTAACCTCTTAAATTACTTAGATTTAACAACCTTAACCTGTTTGTTCTGCATATAAGGAATAGAAATGCTCATATTCTCTTCTCTTTCAGGAGTAATGGTCATACCGTTCCAGATACAATCAATATTCTTAGCCTCAAGCTCGGTTTCCTTAGCAGCCCAGCTAATTTCCTGGAATTTAGCAGTAACACCAAGCTCCTCGCAAACAGCCTTAGCAAACTCAGTTTCAAAACCGATAAGCTCGCCGTCTTCATTCTCATAGTTCATAGGAGCAAAGTATGTAATACCGATAACAAGCTCGCCCTTATCCATAACATATTTATAATCGGAATTTTCTGCAGCCTCTTTGAAAGCATCGGTTTCTTTATCACCTAAAAGAATATCATCAAGCTTATAGGTTTCAGCGATATCTTCAAGCTTACCTTCATTCTTTAACTTGCGGATGATTTCGTTAACCTTAGCAGTAAGGTCAGAGCCTTTTCTGAAAGCAATACCATATTCCTCGGGAGAATAACCTTCACCCTCAACAACAAGATCCTCATAGTCAGTACCCTCACCGATAGAGCCGATAGACATTACATAGTCAACAATAGCAGCATCTGCAGTGCCGGCGTTAACCTCCATAAGAGCCTTTGCCTGAGTATCAACAGCGGTATATGTATAATCTGCAAATTCCTTATCGGTTGTTGCAACACCCTCACCTGCTGATTCCTTTTCTGCAACTATAATCTTCTCCTGACCGCAAGCAGCGAAGCAGAAAACCATAGCCAAACATAAGATAATTGCCAATAACTTTTTCATTTTAAATACCCCTTTAAAATTTGATTATGAAATCATTATACTTTATTAAGATAAAGTTGTAAAGTGTTTTTTGAAAATTTTTTATTTTTTTTAATTTTCTACACTCAGTAGAGTTTAAAAAATAAAAATAGAATTCATAATTTAATAAGTAGTTTGTAATAGAATGGCTGATATTTTATAATTAGCTAAAACTTGAAAGGAACAAATAAATGAAAATAGTTACTGATTCTTCGGCAGATAGAATCACCTTAAATCAGGTGCAATTTGCCTTAGCCCCTTTGAAAATAATAACCAACGAAAAAGAATATATTGATAACCAAACCTTGAATACAGAGGAAATGGTAAATGATTTATATAACTATTCGGGCAAATCTTCAACCTCCTGCCCTAACCCTGAGGACTGGCTAAATGCCTTTGGTGATGACAACGAGATTATATGTATAACTATAACTGCAACACTTTCAGGATGCTATAATTCCGCCTTGGCTGCCAAGCAGCTTTATGAGGAAAAATTTCCCGATAGAAAGGTTTTTGTTTTTAACTCCCTTTCAACAGGTCCTGAAATGAAGCTTATAATTGAAAAGGCAGAAAGCCTTATAATTGAAGGCAAAAGCTTTGAAGAAGTTTCAAGCGGTATTATAGAGTATTCTAAAATCACAGGGCTTATATTTATGCTCGAATCTATGAAAAACCTTGCCAATAACGGAAGAGTAAGCAAAGTTGCGGCAAAGGCGGCGGGTATACTCGGTATCAGAGCGGTTGGAAAAGCAAGTGAGCAAGGCGATTTGGAGCTTCTCAAAAAATGCCGAGGCGAAGAAAAGGCGATAAACGGCATTTTCGATTCTATGAAACAAAACGGTTTTTGCGGCAGTAAAGTGAGAATTGCTAACTGTCTTAACATAAACGCCGCCGAGAAACTTAAAAAGATGATTAAAAATGAGTTTCCCTCTTGCGATATAGAAATTTATTCCTGCGGCGGACTTTGCAGTTTTTATGCCGAAAAAGGCGGTCTTTTAATCGGATTTGAAAAATAAATGTTTACAAAAACACTCCTTTTATCTTTACACATTTAAAAGATAAAGGAGTGTTTTTATGTTTATTTGCAATGCTTGCGGCACTGAGTTCAGTGAAGCTAAGATTTTAATTGAAACTCATGGTCTTACATCTCCGCCCTTTGAAAAGATTAGCGTCTGTCCTTTTTGCGCTTCTTCAAATTTCAGAGAAACTGTATTTTCTCATTGCAGATGTTGCGGAGCAAGGCTCAGGGAAAATGAAATGGGATATTGTTCAGATGCTTGCAAAGAAAAAGGCGAGGCTTTAAGAAGAAAGGAGCTTAAAAGGCTTAAAGAAAGATATAATTCCCCTATTAACGAAATTTTAAGGAAAAGGGATGAATATAATCTTTCCCATAACACCAGATATTCATACGGTCAATTCGTTGCAATAATAATGCCAAAGGAAGAAAAAAGAAAATGCAAGAAAAAAAGAAATACTTAAATTCCTACCTATTGCAACAAACAACTATTATAAGCCTTGAAAAAATGAAAAAAGAAAATCCCGATAGAAAAGATGAATTCGAGCAAAGGATAACGAAGGCTAAAAATTTACGGCTTGAAATAGAAAACAAAATAGCTGAGGTTGATGACGGGATACTATCAAGTCTTCTCACCCAAAAATATATCTTCGGAAACACCCTCGAAGAAACTGCACTTATTCTTAATTACAGCAAGCGACATATCGAACGGCTTCACATAAAGGCTTTGGAAAAATTTAATATTTGATTCCCCCTTTACATTTTAATTTAAAAGGGTTATAATATATTAGAACAGTTGTTCGGAAAGGAGGAAGAAAATTTGAAGGACAGAATTATACTTCATTCAGACCTTAATAATTTTTTTGCCTCTGTTTCCCTTTTATTTAACCCAACCTTAAGAAATATGCCAGTTGCGGTTTGCGGTGATAAGGAAAACCGTCACGGAATTGTTCTTGCTAAAAATGAAATCGCCAAAAGCTTTGGTGTTAAAACTGCAGAGGCGATATTTGAGGCAAAGGCAAAATGTCCCGAGCTTGTTATTCTTCCGCCCTTGATGGAGAAATATCAGGAATATTCAAAAAAGGTTCATCAGATTTATCAACGTTATACCGATATGATAGAACCCTTTGGTATTGATGAATGTTGGCTTGATGTTACGGGTAGCACCGTTCTTTTTGGAAGCGGTGAGGAAATTGCCCAAAAAATTAGAAAAGATATTAAAAAAGAACTTGGACTCACCGTATCTGTTGGTGTAAGTTTTAATAAAATTTTCGCAAAGCTCGGCTCGGATATGAAAAAGCCTGATGCTGTAACGGTTATTTCTCGTGAAAATTTCAAACAAAAAGTTTGGTCTCTCCCCATTTCCGATTTGCTTTTTGTTGGCAGAAAAACCTGTGAAAAGCTTAAGGGAAGCGGTATTCATACTATTGGCGACCTTACCGTTTGCAACGATGATACCCTGAAACGCCTTTTAGGCAAAAACGGGCTCGACCTTAAAAAATATGCCTTAGGAGAAGATAACTCCCCCGTTGCAGTTTACGGTGCAGATGATAAGCCTAAGAGTATCGGCAAATCAATTACCTGCGGAAAAGATTTTTGCGATAATGAATCGGTTTGGAAAGCTTTTTTAGAATTTTCTCAGCAAATTTGCGATAATTTAAGAAAATACGAGTTATATGCAGGCGGAGTTCAGGTGCATATCCGCACTGCCTCTTTAAATGTTAAAGAATTCAGTCATTCCTTTAATGATGTTACAAACAGTTCGCTGATTTTGGCAAAAAGGGGCTTTGAACTCTTTTGCAATAATTACACCTTTGGCGAGCCTCTGCGTTCTGTTGGACTCAGAGCTATTAACTTAAAAACTGATGCAACCGCCGTTCAGCAAGATATATTTGGGAATGATACAAAACAAACCGAGATTGAAAAAATCGAAGATTCAGTTTATAATCTAAGGCAGAAATTCGGCAAAGAGAGTATAAAAAGAGGAACTGTTATTGAATAATTCTATCTTTACAAAAGGTTAGTTAGTAGGTATAATGGTAATAGTTTGTCGATTTGAGGTGCTATATGGCTGATAAATATAATATTAACGGTTTTGAAATCAAGATGAGCGAGGATATTTTTTCAAGCTCGGATAACGATATCTATTCAAGCTCAGGAAGAGATATTTCTTCCCATTCCGTTCCCCCTAAAAAAAGCCCGAAGAAAAAGAAAAGAAAACGCAAGAATAGATTTTTAAGATTTGTTGCTGTAACTCTCAGCGTTATCCTCGTTTTCCTCGTTGCTTTTTATTTCTACGGTTATTCCCTTTTAAATAAGATTGAAAGAACACCGCTTGATACAGAAGACCTCGGAATTAACACTTCTAACTACTCAGGTGTTAAGAATATCGCCCTTTTAGGTCTTGATACAAGGGAAGATAACAATTCAGGCAGGTCAGATGCCAATGTTATTCTAACCATTGATAAAAAGCACGGCAAGATTAAGCTCACTTCTATTGCAAGAGACTCTAGGGTTGCAGTTGCAGGACATGGTATGGACAAGCTGACTCACGCTTACGCCTACGGTAAATCTCAGTTAGCAGTTAAAACTCTTAATGAAAATTACGGTCTTGAAATCACAGATTATGTAACTATGAATTTCTTTGAACTTGCAAGGGTTATCGATTTCATCGGCGGTGTTACTCTCGATGTTGATGAGGCAGAATTTAAAGAGCTTAATTCATATGTTTTTCCAACAACAGATTTTGGTGATTTACCCTGCCCCGACCTTGAAGCCCCAGGCGTTCAGTTGCTTAACGGTGCTCAAGCGGTATGCTATGCAAGAATAAGACACACCGATGGCGATATTCAGCGAGGTAACAGACAAAAGGAAGTTTTAACCGCTATGTTTGCCGAGGTTAAAAAAATGAACCCATTAAAGCTTCCCGAACTTGCAAGTATGGTTGTTGAGGAATGTGAAACTTCTCTTTCAACAAATGATATCATCTCCCTCGGTATTTGGGCTGTCCTTTCAGGACCTGAATTTGAACAGCTAAGTATTCCAAACGATAATGTTAAAGGTTATGGTAAAACCATCAGCGGTGCTTGGTGCTATATTTATGACCTCAAGGCAGCCGAAGAGGAAATAAAAGATTTTATTTTTGAAGAAAACTATTATTCCCCCGAAGAAGTTCAAAAAAGACTTCAGGAAGAAAATGAAGAATAATTTTAAAGCGGACCAAAAAGTCCGCTTTTTTCTTTGTTAAAAACTTGACAAATATAAAATATATGCTATAATTAAATAAAAAGTGTTTCATTTGAGACAGATTTTGAGGAATATATGATTAAAAAAGATGAATTTTTTCTACTTAAAGGTTTAAAGGATAGCGAAAAAGAAGAATTATTATCCCTCTTCCCTAAGCCTCAGGAATTTAAAAAAGGCGATATTATTTATTCCGCCGATAAATTCTCAAATGCGATAGGTTTTATAAAAAGCGGAAGAGCTGAGGCTATCGGTTCTGGAGATAAGTCTCTTCTTATGAAGACCTTCGATGAAGGCACAAGCTTTGGTGCTGCCGCAGTTTTCAACAATAATGAAAGATATGTTAGTACCATCAAGGCTAAAACCGATACGGAAATCATCTTTCTTTCTGAAGAATTTTTAATAGAGATTTTTAAAAGGTTTCCAAAAACAGCAACTAACTATATCTCATTTCTCTCAGATAAAATTCGTTTTCTCAACAAAAAATTAAGCTTGCTTTCTTGCAGTAATACTGAGGATACAGTTTTTAACTACATTCTAAGTAATGCTGATAAGGATAATATTTCAAATCTGCCGAAGAGTATGACCGCTCTTTCAAAAATGCTTGGCATCAGCAGAGCCTCTCTCTACAGAAGCCTTGATGATTTAGAAAAGAAAGGTTATATTTTAAGGCTAGAAAATAAGGTAAAGGTGATAAATTATGAAAAAAATTGTTAGTATTGTTCTCTCTCTTCTTTTGGTGTTCAGTCTTGCCGCTTGCGGTAATACTACAGTAACCTCTGAGCCCGAAAAAATCGAAAAAATTGATGTTACCGCTAATGTTTTTGCCATCAAGGGACCAACAGGTGTTGGTATGGCTCCTTTAATGGAAAAGGCTGAGAAAAACGAAGCAGCATTAAATTATAACTTCAACCTCGTTGGCTCAAACGAAGATATCATTGCTAAAATTGCCAATAAAGAGGCTGATATTGCCGCAGTTGCAACAAACTTAGCTTCCACACTTTATAACAAAACAAACGGCGGTGTTTCGGTTATTGCTATTAACACATTAGGTGTTTTAAGCGTTATTGCTAAGGGCGAAGAAATCAAAACAGTTAAGGACCTTAAGGGTAAAACCGTTGTAACAACAGGTCAGGGTGCAAACCCAGAATATATCATCAACTATATTTTGGAGAAAAACGGATTAAAGGTTGGCGAGGATGTTACCCTTAATTTCGTTACTCAGCCCACAGAGCTTGTAGCTCATGTTAACTTAAGTGATAAAGCTATTGTTATTGCTCCTCAGCCTGTTGCAACTAATATCACCCTTAAAAATCAGGACGCAAAAATTGTTCTTGATATAAATAAGGAATGGGATAAGGTTAGCGATACCGAGCTTGTTATGGGCTGCGTTATAGCGAGAAATGAATTTATCAAAGAAAACCCCGAAGCAGTTAAGGCATTCTTAAAGGAATACAAGGCTTCTATCGAGGCTGTTAACAGCGATGTTGATACAGCTGCCGCACTTTGTGAGAAATATGAAATCGTTTCTCCCGCTGCCGCTGCTAAAAAGGCTATTCCCTATTGCAACATCTCATTCCAGGAGGGTAAGGAGCTGAAGAGCAATCTTTCTGCATACTTAAACTTCCTCTTCGAGCGTTCTGCACAAAGTGTTGGCGGAGCATTACCGAAGGACGACTTCTATTATGAAGCAAAGTAAAAATTTTTTAAAGACTGCTGCTGTATTGCTCCTTTGGGTTGCAATATGGCAGTTTGCCGCCTTAATTGTTTCTCAGGAATTTTTAATCCCAACCCCATTATCTACTCTTAAAGCGTTACTAAGGCTTACTAAAACATCGGAATTTTATCTTTCAGTTTTGATTTCCCTATTAAGAATTGTCGCAGGCTTTGTTCTCGGCGTTTTGGCGGGCGTTCTTGGTGCAGTTATATCTCATCGTTCTAAAACCTTCAGAGCCGTTTTTTCGCCCATTTTAAAGCTTATAAAGGCAGTTCCTGTGGCTTCCTTTATAATTTTAGCTTTGGTTTGGCTCAAAGCGGCTTCACTTCCGGTATTCATTGCTTTTTTAATGGTTATGCCGATGATTTGGTCTTCGGTTTTAAGCGGACTTGAAAATATTGACGGGAAATATCTTGAATTAGCGAGGATTTATAGACTTGACGGTATTAAAACATTCTTTAATATAAAGCTTCCCTTTATTCTCCCCTCTTTTGTCTCAACAGCTTTAACGGCTTTAGGATATGCATGGAAATCGGGAATTGCAGCTGAGGTTATTTGCCGACCGAATAATTCGCTTGGAAATATGCTTCAAGAAGCAAAAATTTATATCGAAACTCCCGAGGTTTTCGCAGTAACGGCAGTTGTTGCCCTACTTTCGATTATACTCGAAACGGTTATAAAAGCAGTTGTTGGGAGGTATGCAAAATGATTTATATCAAAAACATATCCTTTTCCTACGGCGAAAAGTTAATTTTAAAGGATTTTTCTCTTGATATTAACAGTAAAGACAGAATTTGTCTTTTCGGGGAAAGCGGTTGCGGAAAAACAACCCTACTTAGACTGATTTTGGGATTAGAGAAATTAAAGAAAGGCTCGATTTCGGGAATTGAAAATTTAAAACCATCGGTTGTTTTTCAGGAAAACAGAATGTTACCCTTTAAAACGGTGCTTGAAAACATAACTCTTTTCGGTGCTAGTGAAGAAACTGCTCTTTACCACTTAGATGCACTTGGCATTAAGGATACTGCACATCTAAAACCCGAAGAGTTATCAGGCGGTATGGAAAGAAGAGCCGCTATTGCAAGAGCTTTGAGTCAGGACTTTGATTATCTCTTACTTGATGAGGCTTTTACAGGTCTTGATTCTGCCAACATAAAAGCTGCGGCAGAACATATTTTAAAAACAGCAGAAGATAAACCTATAATTCTGATTACTCATTCTTTAGAAGAAGCGGAACTTTTTAATGCTAAAATAATTAAAATGTAAAAAGGTGTGGCTTTTGCCACACCTTTTTTAACATTGTTTAATAAGTCTAATATAAAATTCAACAGCTCTGGTTGCCGCATCAACACGTATTCTCTCATTATTTCCGTGAATGGTTGCTCTTTCTTCACTTGTAAGGTCCATAGCAGAAAATCTATAAACCTTATCGGAAATTCTTCCGTAATGGCGGCTATCCGAGCACTGTACCATGAGATAGGGAGATACAATACTTCCTTTCCAGGTTGAAGCCACGGCAGAGGCAACCCTTTCCCAACCCTCACAGTCGGTCCTTGAAATTCGGCTTGGATTCATACCTTCAACTGCACTAATCTCAACCTCAGGGTTGTTTACAGTTTTCTTTATGTATTCAAGTGCCGATTCCATATTATCCTCAGGGTTAAGGCGAAGATTTGAGAGCATTTTAGCATTCGGCGGAATAACATTTGCAGCTTTACTTCCGCTCATCTGGGTAAAAGCAACAGTTGTTCTCATAAGTGCGTTAAGCTCACCGCCGCTTTTCTTGCAGATTATATCAAGCACACCTTTAAAAGCCCAGAGGTTTGCAAAAATCATTCTAAAAACAAAGCTTGATTTTCTACCTAAAGTATCAAACATTTCAGCAACCGGCTTTGTTAAGTGGGCTTTAAAGGGGTGATTTTCCATATCACAGCAAGCCTTAGACAAAATGCCAACGGGAGTATGAGGCTTTGGAGCAGATGCATGTCCACCACCTGATTTACAGGAATACTCAACATTAAGCATTCCCTTTTCAGCAATACCGATTAAAGCACACGGTTCTTTAACGCCCGGGAAAACATTCTCAACAACGCCGCCGCCTTCATCAACAACCATAGATGGAACTATGCCGTTCTCATCAAAATAATCAACGATATTTAAAGCACCCTTGCCGTTGATTTCTTCACCGCCCGAAAAGGCAAAATAGATATCATTTTCGGGAACAAAGCCTGAGGCAATTAAAGTATCGGCAGAAAACAAAACTCCATTAAAGGTAACCTTTGTGTCAAGAGTTCCTCTGCCCCAGATAACGCCATCCTCTAATATAGCCTCAAAGGGCGGCTTTCCCCATAATTCTTCATTAACAGGAACAACATCATAATGAGCCATTAAAACAGCAGGCTCACCCTCTGTTTTACCTTTCCATCTGAAAAGCAAAGCTCTGTCAGGCAATATTTCAAAAGAACAGGTTTTAAAAACGTTTGGATAAAGTTCAGGAAGTTTTGAAATCAGCTTTTCAAACTCAGCATCATCCTCAAGTGAGGAATCTTTATATGAGACCGTTTTGCAACGAACAAGCTCCCTTAAAGCCTCAATAGAGCGGTCTTTATCAAATATGATTTCCTCTTCCATAACCTTAGGCTGAGCCTTTGGCTTAAAATTGAGAGTTCTGATAATTATAACTGCCAAAAGAATAACTAAAGCTGAAACTAAAGCATATAAAACATATTCCATATCAAAGCATACCCTTTTTATACATAATTCTTGCAACAAAGACAGTAAACACGACTCCAACAGGAACCATTATTCCAACCGTGCTCTTATTGAGAGCCGGAACAAATATAAAGAGGATTAACATTAAAATAATCGGAGCTATTGAAAGCTTTGCGTTTTTAGAGATGAAAACAACTGCAAGACCACCAAATAGTGCAGGCAAAATCAAATCAAATGCCGGCTCTAATATCGGCGACTCCAAAATAGGAGTTAAAGGAACTATAAGAATAACACCTAAAATTATAATAATCGTTGTAACAATACTTGAAACTGCAATAGAGATGGTTGAGATAATCTCACCCTCTTCGCTTGTTGGCTTAACACCCGCTCTTTCCATAGCATCAACCGCACATGGAAGCTTTAAGTTTGAGATATTTCCCGTAACAAAGGATAGATATGTACCGCCAGCTCCAAGCATAGGAACGTATGTAAAAATCTCGATAATTCCAACCGCCCAATACATTGGCATTGTTGCCAAAAGTCCTTGAATAAGAGGCTTCCATTCGGGTTTTGTTCCGAAGGTTAACATAACGGCAATTGGAAAAGCAAAAATCAGCAAGCATATAGCAATACCCCAAATTTTACCGTCCTTATGAATACTTTCAAGATAAGTCATTTCTTTTTTAGCCATTATTTAATCACCTCGTATCCTAAAAGTTCTGCCAACGGAATTGCCGCTGCCATACCGGAAACCAGACTCAAAGGCAGAGCATAATCGGTTAACCATCTGATTTTAAGCTTTGTTGCAAGCAGTCCGCAAATTGCCATAACAACAGCAGAAACTAACATAACAAAAACAGGAGTCAGTCCCGAAAAATCACCTTTAAAGGCTAACCCAACATCACAGAATACATAACCTAAAAATGCAGAAATCATACCAAGGAACATAGCATTATTGAAGATTTCTCCCCATTTCTTGTCCTTCATACCGATTTTAGTCATACCGCCTTGGATTTTTTTGGTAACAAATGGAACAAAAATCAGTCCCACAGCGATGCCCAAGGTCATAACCCAAAGAATTGTTACATAAAGCGAAGCCTCAGTAACTGTTGAGCCGGCACCGAGTCCCGCTGCATTGAGTGCATTATTAGCGGCAACCGTTTCATAGGTTATAGAACCGATAACCGAAAGTCTGAGCCAAGGAAGAGCAACACCAAGACTTTTAGATAAAGCAACAACTCCAACCAAAACTGCAATTGCAGGTGCGATAGTGAAAACAGCGGAGGAAGAAATTGTTTTTCTGATAGTCTCTCCCGCAATACCGATTTCTTTAGCTCTTTTAATAGCTTTCATTAGAAAATAAACCGACTGAGCAAGAACAACTGCAATTATAATTCCAACAATTATATAAAGAATTGGATGATTAACTTTAAATTCCATAACTGCCTCCTAAATTTTGATAATTTATTCTAACATATTTCGAGCATTTCTGCAACGAGAAAAAAATAAAATATATGTTGACTTTAGCACGCTAATGTGTTAGAATGTTAAAGTATTAAATTTCAGGAGTAGAAATTATGACAAAACTTAAATCAAATGATGCCGACAAGCTATTTAAAGCAATAGTTTCTCTTAAAGATGAAAAGGAATGTGCCGCTTTCTTTGATGATATCTGCACAATTCAAGAGCTTGAAGCCTTAGTTCAGCGTTTTGAGGTTGCCTGTCAGTTAGACGAGGGCAAGAGCTATGTCGATATCAATAAAACAACGGGTGCGAGCACTGCAACAATATGCCGTGTCAGCAAATGCCTTAATTACGGTGATGGCGGTTATAAAACCGCTATTGAAAGAGTAAAGGAGGCAAAATAATGTTCTTTGATGAAAGCTTACTTAAATATGATGAAAAAGCGATTTTAAGTCTTCGCAGTCTTTATAATGAATATAATTACCGTCAGTTCAAGATGAGCAAATTTGAGGAATATGACCTTTATTCCAAAAACAAGGACTTCCTTGTATCCGATGGCGTTATAACCTTTAACGATACAAACGGCAAGCTCTTAGCATTAAAGCCTGACGTTACTTTATCGATTATAAAGAATGTTAAGGAGCAAGATGAGGTTCAACGTTTTTATTATAATGAGAATGTTTACCGCATTTCCGAAGAATCGCATTCTTATAAAGAAATAATGCAAACAGGTCTTGAATGCTTTGGCAATATAACCTCTAAAGAGGTTTGCGAGGTAGCTTTCCTTGCCGCAAAAAGTCTTTCAATGCTCTCAAGTAACTTTATGCTTAATATTGCCGATATAGCCCTTGTTCGTTCTTTACTTGATGACTATAATGTTGCGAACACAGAAACAGCCATAACTGCAATTAAAGAAAAGAATTCCGAGCTTTTAAAATCGGTTTGTGAAGAAAATTCATATAAAGCACTTATTTGTCTTATAAAGAGTTTTGAAAGCTATGAAAAAGCTCTTGACTCTTTAAATGATATTTGCCTTTCCCCTGCTTCAAAAGCCGCTTTTTTAGAGCTTAAGGAAACTGCCGATTACCTTAAAGCTGAGGGCTTCAAAAAGAATATAAACATTGACTTTTCAATTATCAGCCGTTCAGGATACTATAGTGGTATAGTTTTCAAAGGCTTTATAAACGGAATTGCTTCAAGAGTGCTTTCGGGCGGAAGATATGATAAACTTATGAAAAAGATGGGCAGAACCTCAGGTGCTGCGGGCTTTGCCGTTTATCTTGATACTCTGGAACGCCTTGAAGACAATGAAAATCAAGAAAAAGATATTATAAACATTGCTCTTCCAAAAGGCAGACTTGGCGAAAAGGTTTATGATATGTTTGAAAAGGCAGGTTTTCCCTGTCCCTCAATTAAGGAAACCAACCGCAAGCTGATTTTCGAAAACGAAGATTTAAAAATCAGATATTTCTGGGTTAAGCCATCAGATGTTGCTATCTATGTTGAAAGAGGTGCGGCAGATATCGGTGTTGCGGGCAAGGATATCCTCCTTGAATATGAGCCCGATGTTTATGAGCTATTAGACCTTAATATCGGTAAGTGCAAAATGGCAGTTGCTGCAAAGAAAGATTTTGCGGACGATACCACGAAAACGCTCAGGGTTGCAACCAAGTTTTCAAACATTGCTAAAAAATATTATTCTGAAAAATGCCGTGATATAGATATTATCCACCTTAACGGCTCAATCGAAATAGCTCCGATTTTAAATCTTTCAGATGTTATAGTTGATATTGTTGAAACGGGCAAAACCTTGCTCGAAAACGATTTGGCACCCTTTGAAACCATTGTTCCAATAAGTGCAAGACTAATTTCAAACAAATCAAGCTATAGTTTTAAAACAGAAAAAATAGAAGAAATCAATAAGAAACTAAAAATTCAGGTGAACAAAGATAATGATTAAAATTATGAAATACGGCGAGGTTTCAGCCGATGAAATTTTTGCAAGAGGAAAAACAAGCTTTGATGTTTCAGATATAGTTACTGATATTATAGAAAACGTTAAAGCAAACGGCGATAAAGCCCTTTTTGAATACTGTGAAAAATTTGATAAAGCAGTTCTTTCTTCCCTTGAGGTAACAAAGGAGGAAATAGAAGAGGCATTTGAAAATGTTGAGCCCGAATTTATCAAAATAATTAAAGAGGCCGCCGAAAATATAAAAGAATTTCATAAAAAACAGCTTAAAGAGGGCTTTGAAATCAAAAAAGAAAACGGCGTTGTTGTTGGACAAAAGATTACACCTATTGAAAAGGTTGGTCTTTATGTTCCCGGAGGCACTGCAGCATACCCATCAACAGTTTTAATGGATAGCATCCCCGCCAAGATTGCAGGCTGCAGCGAAATTTGTATAACAACTCCCCCATCGGAAAACGGCAAGGTTAACCCTGTTATTTTAGCTGCCGCAAAAATTGCGGGGGTTGACAGAATTTTCAAGGTTGGCGGTGCTCAGGCAGTTGCCGCTTTGGCTTATGGCACTGAGAGTATCCCGAAGGTTGATAAAATCGTAGGTCCTGGTAACGCCTTTGTTGCCGAAGCTAAGCGTCAGGTTTTTGGCTTGGTTTCTATTGATATGATAGCCGGACCGAGCGAAATTTTGGTTATTGCTGATTCAAAAAGCAACCCCGAATATGTTGCGGCAGACCTTTTATCTCAAGCGGAGCACGATAAAATGGCAAGTGCCGTTTTAGTTACCGATAGCGAAGAATTAGCTAACAAAGTAAGCCAAGAACTTGAAAAGCAGATACCCTTGCTTTCAAGAGAAGAAATTGCAAGAACTTCTATTGATACAAACGGTAAGATTATTATTGCCGATAACTTTGATGATGTTATCGCAGTTTCTAACGAAATCGCACCCGAGCATTTAGAGCTTGTTGTTGATGAGCCCTTTAAATATCTTGATAAGATTAAAAATGCGGGCAGCATCTTTATGGGAAGATATTGTCCCGAGGCTTTGGGTGATTATTTCGCAGGACCTAACCACACTCTTCCCACCTCGGGGACAGCAAGATTTTCAAGTGCATTATCGGTTGATGATTTTGTTAAGAAAAATCAGTATGTTTACTATACTAAGGAAGCTTTAGAAGAGGTTGGCGAAAAAGTTGCTTTCTTTGCAGAAAAGGAAGGACTTACCGCCCACGCGAAAAGTGCAGTAGTTAGAATTGAGAGGAAATAAAATGAGTAAATTTCTCAATGAAAAATACGAAAAGCTAAAGGCTTATACCCCAGGTGAACAACCAAGGGATAAAAAATATATAAAGCTTAACACAAATGAGTCTCCCTATCCGCCCTGTAAGGCGGTTATAGATGCGATAAATGAGGATGAAATAAAAGATTTAAGACTTTACTCAGACCCTGAATCAAAATGTCTTAAAGAAGCTATTGCCAAGCTTTATAACTGCGAAAGCCGTAACATTTTCGTTTCAAACGGCTCGGATGATATTTTGAACTTTTCCTTTATGGCTTATGGCGAAAAGGGTGCTATTTTCAACGATATAACTTATGGTTTTTATTCTGTCTTTGCCGAGCTTCATAATGTAACACCAACAATAATACCTTTAAAAGAAGATTTTAGTGTTGACATAAGCTGTTTTTTAGGGCAAAATAGGTTTATTGTTTTAGCAAACCCCAACGCCCCAACAGGTATTGCACTTCCTCTTTCAACAATAGAGGAAATCGTTAAATCAAACCCCGATTCAATAGTTTTAATTGATGAGGCTTATGTTGATTTTGGCGGAGAAAGTTGTGCTGAACTCACCAAAAAATATGATAATCTTCTCTGCGTTCAAACCTTTTCAAAATCAAGGAGTTTAGCAGGTGCTAGACTCGGATATGCTATAGCAAACCAAAAGATTATAGAAGACCTCGAAAAAATCAAATATTCAACTAATCCATATAATATTAACCGCTTAACAAATGCGGCAGGTATTGCGGCAATAAAGAATAATGATTATTTCAAGGCAAATTGCGAAAAGATTATCAAAACCAGAGCAAAGGTTACAAAAGAACTTGAAAATCTTAGGTTTAAAGTTCTACCCTCTAAAGCTAACTTTATCTTTGCAAAATCCGATAAAATCGGCGGCAAAGAGCTTTATGAAGCTTTAAAAGAAAATGGCGTTTTAGTCCGCCATTTTGAAAATGAAAGAATTAAGGAATATAACAGAATAACTATTGGCTCAGCCGAAGAAATGGAAATATTCATAACTAAAGTTAAAGAAATTTTAGGAGAAAAATAAAATGAGAATTGCAGAAGTTAACCGTAAAACAAACGAAACTGATATCAGCTTAATGTTTAATCTGGATGGCAGCGGTAAAAATGAAATTAACACAGGTTGCGGATTTTTAGACCATATGCTAACCCTCTTCTCTTCGCACTCAAAATTCGATTTGAAGATTTCCTGCAAGGGTGATACCTATGTTGATTATCACCATACAGTTGAGGATATCGGTATTGCTTTAGGTCAGGCTCTAAAAGAAGCTCTCGGCGATAAGAGAGGTATTATCCGCTATGGC
>JAZSEU010000035.1:0-12903 GCA_045531855.1 Acutalibacteraceae bacterium | reverse complement strand
AAGAATCTTAGGGTCCTTATTTCTTCGTTGTTTAATTTTCAAGGTCCGTTTTTCGCTCCCTCTCTCAAGGGCGCCCGATTATATTACCACATTAAAACCCCTTTGTCAACACTTTTTTTCAACTTTTTTAAAAGTTTTTTTAAATTGATTTTATTGCACAAAAATAACACAATATATAGGGTTATTCGTGGGCATTTTCATAAATCAGACAAGGTTTTTGCGTAGTTTCATCAGTATTTTCTTTTCGGCACGGGAAACCTGAACCTGAGTCATATTAAGAAGTTCTGCCGTTTTACTTTGAGTGAGCGAAGAAAAATATCTTAAATTCATTATTTTTCTTTCGGTTTCATCGAGAATTTTAAATGCCTCATCAATCGAAAGGCGGTCTGTTATCTCTTCTTCAACGCTCATAGTTGGTATATCGGCCTCGCCGGACGAATCTTCATTACTATATGTTAAGGAAACAGTTGGCTGTAAGGCACAGATAGCTTCTGTGATTTCCTCGCTTGATACCGAGAGAGCCTCAGCTATTTCCGAAACGGTTGGCTCTCGGTTAAGCTTCTGCTCCAAGCGTTCCCTTTCTTTATTTATATGAAAGCCAAGCTCTTTAACCGAACGGGAAACCTTAACTAGACCGCCATCCCTGAAAAGTCTCCTCACCTCGCCCATTATAACGGGCACTGCATAGGTAGAAAACATAAGTCCCCTATCCTCATCAAAGGCATCGGTTGCTTTTATCAATCCTATGCAACCCGCCTGATATAAGTCATCATACTCTATGCCTCTTCCTGAAAAGCGTTTGCATATAGAATGGACAAGTCCTAAATTCTCTTCGATGAAGATATCTCTCTCCGCATTCGTTTTAACCATTGGCAGAAAAGCGGGGACTGATATTTTTAATCATTGTAACTGTTGTTCCCTTTCCAACTCGGGAGGAAACCTTAATCTTATCCATAAAGCTCTGCATAACGGCAAAGCCGAGTCCCGCTCTTTCTCCGCCGAGAGATGTATAAAGCGGTTCCATCGCCTTATCTATATTTTCGATTCCGCAGCCCTTATCCCTTACCTTAATTCTTATCGAATTAGGCTCAATAAGCTCAGCGGTTATGTAGATATTGCCGATTTTTTCTTTATAGGCATGAACGATACAATTTGTAACCGCTTCGGAAACTGCAGTTTTAATATCATTTATTTCTTCGAGTGTTGGGTCTAATTGGGTTGCGAATGCAGTAACGCAGGCTCTTGCAAAGCTTTCGTTTGCTGAGCGTGCAAGAAATGTCATCGAGAATTTATTTTTAACTGTCATATTTTTCACCTACCTTCCAATTTTGCAAGCTTTTCAATACCTGCAAGCTTAAACATTCTAAAAATTTGAGGCTCAGCCCCCGTTATGTGAAGCTGGGCACCGAATTTCGAAAGATTGCGGTATCTGCCCATAACCAAACCTATGCCCGAACTATCCATAAAGGTTATACCCTCAAAATCAAGGATAAGAAGCGATGGCATATTAAGCTCAACCGCACCATCAATTGCCTCACGCATTTCTTTGGCGGTATGATGGTCGAGTTCGCCTTTTAAATAGGCAGTTACTACCTCTCCTGTTACATTTATTTCAACAGACATTTTTTCACCCTCCGTCATACATTATATATAATATATTAACGGCTTGTCCGCGAAAAAATTGTCGCATTTAATACTTCAATAAAATTTTTCTAAGAGCAGATGCAAGATAAAGCGAGCCAAATATAAAAACGGGCTCTTCTTTAATATAGCTCAATGCCTCTTCATAGCTTTTAGCCTCAATACATTCGCAATATTTTTCGGCAACCGCTCTAATTTCCTCAGCCCTTAAAGAACGGGGGAGATTTTCAACCTCAACCGCCACCGCCTTTTTACAAAAAGGAAGTGTTGTTTTAAGAGTTTCTTCAAAATCCTTATCCCTCATCATTCCGATTATGGCAACTGCTTCTCCTGAAAACTTCTTAAGCTCGTTTGCTAAGCCTATAGCACCATCGGGATTATGAGCACCGTCAATTATAACAAGAGGATTTTTCTTTACAACTTCCATTCTTGCAGGAAAGCTTGTTTCTCTTAGCCCCTCATATATAATATTATAAGGTATATCAGCCTTGCAGTTTTCTAATGTTTCCAGAACCATTAGTGCATTTTCAACCTGATAATCTCCGCAAAGTGAAAGCTCATACTTTTTCCCTTTATATATAAAGGTATTGCCGAGTTCATTTTTCTTTAGAATTTCAAGGCTTTTTAAATCAGGAATAATAAGTTCATTTGCATTCTCTTTTATAACACCTAATGCCTTTTCATTTTG
The DNA here is from genome assembly GCA_045531855.1 of Acutalibacteraceae bacterium. Lineage (GTDB taxonomy): Bacteria > Bacillota > Clostridia > Oscillospirales > Acutalibacteraceae > UBA737. Next base: position 10,574 of record JAZSEU010000035.1, on the reverse strand, counting down.
ACAAGGTGAGGTTATAACGGGGCAATCCCTTAAAATACCGCATTTTTCATAGGTGATTTCCTCTATGGTATTCCCCAAAACAGCAGTATGGTCAAGACCGATTTTAGTTATAACTGCAGCCAACAGATTATCAAGGGTATTAGTTGCATCAAATCTGCCGCCAAGCCCCGTTTCGCAGATAAGGATATCGATTTTCTGCTCCTTGAAATATAGGAAAGCCAGAGCGGTTATAAATTCAAATTCAGTTAAGCCAACCTTGGTTTCAAAAACTATTTCGGCATATTTTATTAAATCATTTTCTGAAATATATTCGCCGTTTATCTGAATCCTCTCTCTGAAATCTATTATAAAAGGCGAAATAAAAAGTCCTGTTTTATATCCCGCTTTTTTAAAAACACTGCTAAGCATTGCCGAAACAGAGCCCTTGCCGTTTGTTCCCGCAATATGAATTGCCTTTAAATCTCTTTCGGGGTTACCGAGCTTATTTAAAACCTCTTTTATTCTATCAAGGCTTGCTTTCATTCCGAAATTGCCGAGGGAATGGATATATTGGAGTGTTTCGTTATAATTCATATTTACTCCTTAAAATTACTCAAAAAGGCTGCACTACGGCAGCCTTTTATTATTTATTTTCTATTTCCGCAATGCTTTCTTCAATCATTTTGATTTTATCTAAAGCTTTGCTAAGACCTTCTTTTTGCTGTTCAACAAGAGCTGCAGGAGCCTTTGCCATAAAGCCTGGATTATTAAGCTTCTTCTCGAAGAATTCCTTATCAACCTCTGCCTTGCTAAGTTCCTTTTTAAGTCTTTCAAGCTCAGCGGTGAAATCAACAAGCTCGCTCATAGGCATAAATACTGTTGCGTTATCGGTTATAACTCTGACAGCACCCTCGCTATCAAAGCTATCACCAACCAAAACTTCACTGGCATAAGCCAAACGGCAGATATAAGCGTTGCCCTTTAAGAAGGTATCCTTATCAGCCGAAGCGATACAAACAGTTGCTTTCTTAGAAGGCGGAACATTCATTTCTGCTCTGCGGTTTCTGATTGCTCTGATAACCGCCATAATCTTTTCGAAATCAGCCTCTTCAGACACAAATTCAAGGTCGCTTCTGAATTTCGGCCATTCGGTTATCATCAAAGCCTCACCCGAATGGGGTAACGACTGCCAGATTTCCTCAGTGATAAAAGGCATAAAGGGATGAAGAAGAGCCAATGTATTAGTGAATACATATAATAATACACTTCTTGCAGTATCCTTAGCCCTTATATCATCACCGTTAAGACGGGACTTGCAGATTTCAATATACCAATCGCAGAAAACATCCCAGATAAAATCATAAAGCTTCTGAACTGCGAGACCGAGTTCATATTTATCAAGGTTATCTGTAACCTCTTTTACCAGGGTGTTATACTTCGAGAGTATCCACTTATCCTCTAAAGCAAGAGATGAAATATCAAGTGGGATTTCATTATCGTTTTCAAGATTCATCAATATAAATCTTGCAGCATTCCAAATCTTGTTAGCAAAGTTACGGCTTGCCTCAACTCTTTCGGGGATATAACGCATATCATTGCCTGGGCTATTACCTGTAGCTAAAGAAAATCTCAAAGCATCGGCACCATATTCATCGATAATCTCCAGCGGGTCAACGCCGTTGCCCAAGGACTTTGACATTTTTCTGCCCTGAGAATCACGAACAAGACCGTGAATTAAAACGGTATCAAAAGGAACCTCGCCTGTTTGCTCAATTCCTGAGAACATCATTCTCATTACCCAGAAAGGAATTATATCGTAACCTGTAACGAGGGTATTTGTCGGATAATAATGCTTAAGGTCTGCCGTTTCCTCAGGCCAACCCAAAGTTGAGAAAGGCCAGAGGGCAGATGAAAACCAGGTATCAAGAGTATCAGGGTCTTGCTCGATATTTTTACTGCCGCAATGAGCACAAGCCTTAACATCCTCTTTAGAAACTGTTATCTCGCCGCAGTCTGCACAGTACCAAGCGGGAATTCTATGACCCCACCATAGCTGACGGGAAATACACCAGTCCCTAATATTTTCAAGCCAATGGAAATATACCTTTTCAAAACGACTTGGCACAAACTTTGTTTCGCCATTCTTAACCGCATCGATAGCAGGGGTTGCCAATGGCTTCATCTTAACAAACCATTGCTTTGAAACCCTCGGCTCAACGGTTGAAGAACAACGGTAGCAGGTGCCAACATTATGGGTATAATCCTCAACCTTAACAAGTGCACCCTCATCCTCTAAGTCAGCAACAATAGCTTTTCTTGCCTCGTATCTATCCATACCCGCATATTTGGGGTAATCTTCAACGATTTTTGCATCCTCGGTTAAAACATTGATAACGGGGAGATTATGGCGAAGACCTACCTCAAAGTCGTTGGGGTCATGAGCAGGGGTAATCTTAACAACACCTGTTCCGAAATCGGTTTCAACATAATCATCGGCAACAACAGGGATTTCACGGTGAACAAGCGGCAAAATAAGGGTTTTGCCAACCAAGTCCTTGTATCTCTCATCCTCGGGGTTAACTGCAACCGCAGTATCACCAAGCAAGGTTTCGGGTCTTGTTGTTGCAAGCTCTAAATAACCGCTTCCATCCTTAAAGGGATAGCGGAGATGCCAGAAATGGCCTGCCTGCTCCTCATATTCAACCTCGGCATCAGAAATAGAGGTTTTGCAATGGGGACACCAGTTAATAATTCTTTCGCCTCTATAAATAAGTCCCTTTTCATAAAGGCGGACAAAAACTTCCTTTACAGCCTTATTACAGCCCTCATCAAGAGTGAAACGCTCTCTATCCCAGTCGCAAGAAGAGCCGAGCTTTTTAAGCTGTTCGATAATTCTTCCGCCGTACTGCTTTTTCCAGTCCCAAGCACGTTCTAAAAAGCCCTCTCTTCCGATATCGGCTTTGCTGATTCCCTCTTCACGCATTTTTTCAACGATTTTAGCTTCGGTTGCGATAGAAGCGTGGTCGGTACCGGGAAGCCACAAGGTATCAAACCCTTGCATTCTCTTGAAACGAATGAGGATATCCTGTAAAGTATTGTCAAGTGCATGGCCCATATGAAGCTGACCTGTTATATTCGGAGGCGGAATTACAATGGTAAATGTTTCCTTGTCCATTTCGCATTTAGCGTGGAAATACTTTCCGTCAAGCCAGGATTTATAAATTCGGTCCTCAACGTCTTTGGGGTCATACTGTTTGGCTAATTCTTTTGCCATTTTTTTCATTCCTTTGGAAATAAATTCATTTAATATTTTAAAATAAAATACACATTATATAACTGTCGGCAAGAGATAAGCGTTTGCGAGCCGACTATAAGAGGCTGTCTTGCAGCTTAAAGAAAAAAGCGTATAGAGTTATTTTTAATATACAATATAATGCTTTTGTCTTTAGCAAGGCAGTCTTTTTCAATTATACATAGTAAAAGCTTTAAGTCAAGTTATATTTCGAGCTTTGTCTGCTCAGCTCCCTCATTTGAGGGGCGTTTACTGCCTGCCGCAGGAAGATTACGGGTTCTATAGCGGTGTTCGGATTCCATAGTTCCCTTTTCGTGTAAAAGAACTTCTGAAATTCTTTGTCCCTTCTTCTGAGTCATAACCGCAATACCGCCGTTTTCCTTAGAAGCCTTAGAGGGTATTTGAGCAGTATTAACTATAAGCATTCTTCCGTTTGAAGATTTAAGAAGTATTTCCCTATCCTCTTTTATATGGAAAATGCTATGCAGAACATACTTCTCGCAATATGCCTTAATCAGCTTTTTGCGTTGGGTTTTGGTCTGATAAGAGCTCATAGGCACCTTGGAAATTCTGCCGTTTTCAAAAACGAAAACCATATAGCCCGAATAATCAGAGGTTTCTGCCATATAAACTGCATTTTCAGCCTCATCGAAGGAAAGCTTCGAGGGAATATAATCACCCATAATGCTTGCCTTTGAATCTGCAAAATCAACCGTTCTTGCCTTATAAACCTGACACTTGTTTGAGAAGAATAAAAGCTCGGTTGCATTGGTCGATTCGATTATCTCTGTAATCTCATCTCCCTCTTTCAGCTTCTGTTCACCGCTCATTCTAAGCGATAACGGAGTGATTTTCTTGAAATAACCGTCCTTAGTGAAGAAAAGTGTTACAGGAGAATTATCAACAACCGCCTCTTCGTTATATTCTTCCTCTGATGAGGCTGATATAATCTTGGTTTTGCGGTCCCTGCCATATTTCGAAATAACATTTTCGAGTTCTTTGATAATAATCTTCAAAACCCTTGTTTTCGATTTTAAAATTGCCTCCATATCGGCAATCTCGGCGGTTAACTGCTCGATTTCTGCAGTACGCTTTAAGATATATTCACGGTTTAAATGGCGGAGCTTGATTTCCGCAACGTGTTCAGCCTGAATTTTATCAATTCCAAAGCCTATCATAAGGTTTGGAACAACCTGAATTTCTTCCTCTGTTTCACGAACAATCTTAATTGCCTTATCGATATCAAGAAGTATTTTTTCAAGACCTTTTAAAAGGTGAAGCTTGCTCTTTGCCTTTGCGAGTTTATGATAAACCCTTCTTCTAACACATTCTTCTCTGAATGCTACCCATTCTGATATAATTTCCTTAATGCCCATAACCCTCGGCGAGCCGGCTATCAGAATATTGAAGTTGCAAGAAAAACTATCCTCTAAGGGAGTCATCTTGAAAAGCTTTTTCATAAGCTTTTCATAGTCTGTTCCTCTTTTTAAATCGATAGTAATCTTAAGACCGCCAAGGTCGGTTTCATCACGGATATCATTGATTTCGGTAATCTTTTTTGCCTTAACAAGCTCAATAACCTTTTCGATTATAGCTTCACTCGTGGTTGAAGGAGGAATTTCGGTTATATCGATGCAGTTGTTCGATTTATCATAGGTATAAACGCCTCTAACCTTGAAACAGCCTCTGCCCGTTTCATAAATCTTTTCCATCTCATCACGGTTATATAAAAGCTCGCCGCCGATGGGGAAATCAGGGGCTAAGAGAGTATCTGCAACATTTATATCGTTATCCTTGATATAGGCGATGGTAGTTTCGCAAACCTCTTTTAAGTTAAATGAACAAATCGAGCTTGCCATACCTGCCGCAATACCCATATTTGAGTTTACAAGAACTGTCGGGAAGGTTACAGGAAATAATACCGGCTCTTTCATTGTTGCATCATAGTTATCAACAAAATCAACCGTATCCTTATCGATATCGGCAAAAAGCTCGGCTGAAATGGGGGCTAATTTTGCCTCGGTATAACGGGAGGCAGCATAAGCCATATCCCTTGAATAAGATTTACCGAACGAGCCCTTTGAAGCAACAAAGGGGTGCAAAAGTGCTTCATTGCCCTCGGAAAGACGCACCATTGTTTCATAAATGGCAGCATCTCCGTGAGGATTTAATTGCATTGTTCTACCAACTATGTTAGCAGATTTTATAGTATTACCGTTTAAAAGCCCCATATTATACATTGTGTATAATAGCTTTCTGTGCGAAGGCTTGAAGCCATCTATTTCAGGAATTGCTCGGGACACAATTATACTCATAGCATAAGGCATAAAATTAGATTTTAATGCCTCAGTTACCTGTTGGTCCATAATAGTTCCCGCTCCCGCAATATATGCGTTAGCATTATTCCGCTTTGGAGCCGCTGTTTCTTTCTTCTTTCTCGGAGCCATATTCTCACCCTTCCAATTCGTAATTCGTAATGCGTAATGCGTAATTACAAATTACCCTTTTGCGTTTTGGTTATAGACATTAAAATTTTTATAAGTTCTGTACAATCGGAATAAATACTTTCAAATAATCCCTTATCTATATAATCAGTTTCATTAAGTATTTCAAGCCAATATTCAGTTTCACTGGCTTCCTTAAGAGCTATATTCATTTTTGAATAAAAATCAGCTTTGCTTTGACCTCTAATAGCTTCTTTAACATTTGCACCAATACTAGTTCCACTTTTTAGTATTTGTTTTGACAAAACATATTCTTTTTTATTGTCGCTAAGGTATTTGCTTAATTTAACAATTCTTATTGCAAAAGCCTTGCTTTTTATTACTATTATGTTTTCCATTCTTTTTTCATCCTTTAATTACGCATTACGAATTACGCATTGCGCATTAAGATATATCAGCTTCATCGAGGTACATATAACCGTTTTCAGCGATATAATCTTTTCTGCCCGCCAAGTTATCTCCAAGCAACAAATCGAACATCTCGCTTGTTCTCTCGGCATCCTCAGGTAAAATTTTGATAAGTCTTCTGGTATCGGGATTCATAGTTGTAAGGCTCATCATATCGGGTTGGTTTTCACCAAGTCCCTTAGAACGCTGAAGATTATATTTTTCACTGCCTATTTTTTCGAGAATTTCCTTTTTCTCGCTTTCATCATAGGCAAAATAGGTCATCGCCTTTGTGTTTATCTCATAAAGCGGAGTTTCTGCAATAAACACCCTACCCTCTCTTATAAGGGTTGGCATAAGTCGGTAAATCATTGTTAAAATAAGGGTTCTGATATGGAAACCGTCAACATCGGCATCGGTACATATTATTATCTTATTCCAACGAAGATTAGCAATATCAAAGTTTGATAGCCCCTTGTTAGCCTTTGATTTAACCTCAACTCCGCAGCCTAAAACCTTAAGTAAATCGGTTATAATTTCGCTTTTAAAAATCTTATCGTATTCAGCCTTCAAGCAGTTGAGAATTTTACCGCGGACAGGCATAATAGCCTGAAAAGCGGCGTCACGGGCCAATTTACAAGAACCTAAAGCCGAATCACCCTCAACTATATAGAGTTCACGTTCGGTTATATCTCTTGAACGACAGTCAACAAACTTCTGCACCCTGTCAACCATAGAATTACTGGTTGATAAGGTCTTTTTAAGGTTTATTCTTTCCCTCTCGCTTTTTTCACGGCTTCTCTTATTAACAAGCACCTGGTCGGCAATTTTATCGGCCTCTGCCTTATTCTCAATAAAATAAACCTCAAGCTGATGACGCAAGAAATCGGTCATCGCTTCATATATAAATTTGTTGGTTATAGCCTTTTTGGTCTGGTTTTCATAAGAGGTTATGGTTGAGAATGAAGAAATAACCAAAACCAAACATTCCTCAACATCAGAAAAGGTGATTTTGCTCTCATTTGCTTTATATTTGTTGGTCTGCTTGATATAAGCATCTATCTGTGCAACAAATGCACTTCTCGCCGCCTTTTCGGGAACGCCGCCATGCTCAAGCCAGCTCGAGTTATGATAATATTCCTTTAAAGGATGGCGATTGCTGAAGGTTATTGCCGCATTTATTTTAACCTTGTATTCAGGCTTGTCCTCCCTGTCCTTACCCTTTCTTTCGGTCTGCCAGAACTGAACTGAGGAAAGTCTTTCCTCGCCTGTAATTTCATTTACATAGTCGGTTATTCCGTTGTTATAAACAATCTCTTGCTGAACAAAACGGCTTCCCTGCTGTTCGCGAAAAACAAAGAGTAAGCCATCGTTAACAATTGCCTGTCGCTTTAATGTATCTATAAAATATTCTGATGGAATATCAATATCGGTGAAAACCTGAAGGTCGGGCTTCCAACGAATTTTTGTTCCCGTATCTCTACCGGAATATTCTTGCCTTTCAAGTCCTCCAATATTAAAGCCTTTTTCAAAATGAAGATTATATTTAAAGCCATCTCGCTTGATTTCAACATCCATATATTCCGAAGAAAACTGAGTTGATGCCAAGCCTAAGCCGTTAAGACCTATTGAATATTCATAATCTCCGCCGCTGTTGGTATCATATTTACCGCCGGCATAAAGGCTTTCGAAGAGTAGCACATAGTTATATTTTTCTTCCTTGGTGTTATAGTCAACAGGGGCACCTCGGCCAAAGTCCTGCACCTCTATTGAGCCATCAGAATACTTAGTAACAACTATTTTATTACCATAGCCTTCCCTTGCCTCATCTATTGAGTTGGAAATAATTTCAAATACCGAATGTTCGCAGCCCTCAAGACCATCAGAGCCAAAGATAACCGCAGGGCGAAGTCGCACCTGGTCGGGACCTTTTAACTGCTTGATACTGTCATTACCGTATTCGGCCTTAGTTTTTGCCATTCCAAAATACCTCTCAAAACATACATTTTTACATATACAGATATATTATATACCATATTTTGTGTTTTTTCAAGAAAAACCGCTATTGATTTTTCTTTTAAACTGATATATATTTATATCGGTGATTAAAATTATGGATTTTCTGTCAAATTTCAGCGAAACAGTTGTTGGAAGGGTTCTTTTAAGCGGTGCAGTTATTAACTTTGTTATTGTTATTATCTGTGGCTTTTTAGGCACTCTTTTCAAAAAAGGAATACCCGAAAAGGTTAAAACAACCCTTATGAGCGGAATGGCACTCTGCGTTATTTACATAGGAATTTCGGGCACTCTTGAAGAAAACGCAAATATTATTGTTGTAATCATTTCTATGGCTTTAGGTGCTATAATCGGAGAGCTTGTTGATTTTGATAAAATAGTCGAGAAACTCGGCTTAAAGCTTGAAAGCAAATTCGGCAGTAATGACACGAAAATTGCTCAAGGCTTTGTAACCGCAACCCTTCTTTTCTGCGTTGGTGCGATGACGGTTGTTGGCTCTATCGATAGCGGAATTTCGGGTGATAACTCAACCCTTTATTCGAAATCGATTATAGACGGTGTTTCATCGATTGCACTCGCTTCAAGCCTTGGAATAGGGGTTATGTTGGCGGCATTCCCTGTTCTAATCATCGAGGGTGGACTCACATTGCTTGCAGTATTTGTAGCCCCTGTTTTAAACGAAGTTGCTATAACTCAAATGTCGGTTATAGGCTCCCTTTTGATAATCGCTTTGGGACTTAATATGTTAGGGCTTACAAAAATCAAGGTTATGAACTATCTGCCTGCTATTTTTCTGCCGCTGATATTCTATTGCTTTATATAAGGAATTTAAAATGGGAACAAGAACAAGACGTAGAAAAGCTATCATCAGAAGAAGAATATTTTTAAGCTGCTGCTGTTTAGCACTTGCTATTATAATCGGGCTTGCGGCACTCATTATACATAAGGCTTCCGCCCCCTCTATCCCCAGTCAAAACACCTCTTCCGAACAAAAAGAGGAGATTAAAGAAAGCTTTGCTAAAGTGCTTAGCACAGGGGATATTATGGTCCACACTCCCCAGCTTTCAGGTGCTAAGCTTCAAAACGGTGAATATGATTTCAGTGCTTTCTTTAAAGAGGCAAGCGAAACCTTTAAAAATTATGACCTGAATATCGCAAATCTTGAGGTAACCTTTGGGGGAACAGAATCGGGCAAATTTGACGGTTATCCCAAATTCAACACCCCCGATTCCCTTGCCGATGCCATAAAAAATTCAGGGCTTAATTTCCTTTTAACCTCAAATAACCATAGCTATGATACAGGGCTTTACGGTCTTAAGAGAACGGCTCAGGTTTTAAGAGAAAAGGGCATTGAATTTATAGGCACAAGAGAAACTGCCGAAAACCCGATTTATACAGTTAAAGAAGTAAATGATATTAAAATCGGTATGGCAAACTTCACTTATGAAACAAGCGGGTCATCTTCAGGCAGGAAGTATCTAAACGGCTCTGTTATTGCAGAGGAGGCTAATAATCTTATATCCTCATTCTCCTATTCGCATATTGAAGATTTTTATCTTGAAGCCGAGCAGACAATACTTGATATGAAGCAAAAGGGTGCAGAATTCATTGTATTTTATATGCATTGGGGCGAGGAATATCAGCTCTCTGCTAACACCTGGCAAAAATCTATCGCCCAACGCCTTTCAAACCTTGGTGTTGATATAATTATCGGAAGCCATCCCCATGTTATTCAGCCTGTTGAGTTAATACATTCTGAGGGCGGCGACCACACGACAATCTGCCTTTATTCAACGGGAAATGCCGTTTCAAATCAGCGTCAAGAAATTATGGATAGCTGCCCCACGGGACACACAGAGGACGGACTATTCTTCACTTACACTTTAAGAAAATACGGTAATGAAGTAACGCTTCAAAGCATCGATATTATACCAACTTGGGTTAATAAATACTTTCTTGACGGCGGCTATAAATATACCATCTGCCCTCTCGATAATATCGATAAATATGAGTTCAATGCAAACACCCTACTTAAAGCTCAGAAATCTTTAGAAAGAACAAAACAGCTTGTAAAATCAGGACTTAACGAATGTCAGAAATATATCGGCTGTGAAGAAACATTAAAATAAAAAACGGAGTGAAATCACTCCGTTTTTTATTTTCCAACGCAAAATCTGCGGAATATTTCATCTGTAACTTCATTTGTAACCCTTTTGCCTGTAAGCTCAAAGAGAGCCGAAATCGCATCATCAATACAAACTCCAACGGCATCCATCGTGCAGCCCGTTTCCAAAGCGGAGATTGCCTCGCTAACTCCATCAAGTGCTCTTTCGGCACAGGCTCTCTGCCTCTCGCCTATAAGCACCGCACTATCGGCACTAAGCTCTGCCGTTCCC
>JAZSEU010000008.1:0-14002 GCA_045531855.1 Acutalibacteraceae bacterium | reverse complement strand
ACATTTCTACAATCATCAGCGCATCCAACTTAAAACAAAACTGACACCACTCGAAAAGCGATGTCAGTTCGTTGCTTAAAATTCAATTTTTAATACCATAGGGGTTCTTTTTGTACTGTCCGTACAAATTGGGGCAGTTCATTAAAGCCTCGGGGTTTTAATTATTTCTTATTTGCAGATATAAGTTTAATTGCAACTAAAGTTCCAACCATAAGAGCAATACCTATCGGAAGAGTTATATACCAATTAGGAATAAATCCTGAAATAATATATGTTACAAAAGAAACGCCTGCAACGGTTAATGCATAAGGAAGCTGAGTTGAAACATGGTTAATATGGTCGCACTGAGCACCTGCAGATGACATAATGGTTGTATCTGAAATCGGTGAGCAATGGTCGCCGCAAACAGCACCTGCAAGACATGCTGACATACCTATAATTCCAAGCTCGCTGCCAACCGGGAAAATGCTTAAAACTATCGGAATAAGAATACCGAATGTTCCCCAAGAAGTACCTGTAGCGAATGCGATAAAGCAAGCAACAATGAAAATAATTGCGGGTAAGAAATTGTTAAGAGCGCCTGCAGATTCCAAAGCACCGTTTACGAAAGCCTCAGAATCGAGTAAGCTTGTTGTGTTCTTAAGGGTTGTTGCCATAGTAAGAATAAGAATTGCCGGTACCATAGCTATAAAGCCCTTAGGAATGCATTCCATAGCTTCCTTAATTGTTACAAGTCTGCGAGCAACAAAATAGATAATAACTACGATAAGAGCTATCAAACCGCCCCAAGGAAGTCCAACAGTTGCATCGGTATTTGAGAAAGCATCAACAAAACCTAAAGATGCATCATAATTCTTTGAAGCAAATACCCATTCTTCGCCCATACATCTTCCAACATAGAACAAAGAGAAAACACAAATTCCAATAAGAACGATTATAGGAAGAACAAGGTCGATTACCCTTCCCTTCTCAGTTGCGGGAAGCTCGTCTTCATCGCCTTGATGAGCACCAGTTGTGAACAAATCTCCGTTTTCAGCATTGATTTCATGGAGCTTCATAGGACCGTAATCAAGCTTCATTGCAGAAATTGCAATAATGAAAACAAAGGTTAAAAGTGAATAGAAGTTATAAGGAATAGCCTTGCAGAAGAGTGCAATCCCCTGTCCCTCCGGAGCATAGGAAGAAACAGCAGCGGCCCAAGAAGAAATCGGAGCAATCATACAAACAGGAGCTGCAGTTGCATCAATAAGGAAAGCAAGTTTAGAACGGGAAATCTTTGCTTTATCAGTTACAGGTCGCATTACAGCACCAACTGTTAAGCAGTTGAAATAGTCATCAATAAAGATGAGAACTCCAAAACAAAATGTGGCTAACGAAGCACCAAGCTTTGTTTTAACATGTTTAGAAGCCCATCTGCCGAAAGCCTGAGAGCCACCAGCCTTATTAAGAAGAGCAACGATAATACCAAGGATTACCAAGAAAATGAAGATACCAGCACTTCCCGAAACGGCTGAAATGAATCCATCATTTACAATGGTATCAACAGTATGTATCGGGTTAAAATTGGTAGCTAATAAGCCGCCAACTAAAATTCCGATAAAGAGTGAGGAATAAACCTCTTTTGTTAGTAGTGCCAAACAAATAGCAACTACAGGTGGAAACAAGGACCACAAGGTTCCGATTGGCTCAGTTATAGGGCTTGTAACAGCACAGATTACAGCAAATCCAACTGCAAAAGCAACTATAAGGAGCTTAGGGATAATCTTTTTTGCCTGCATTTTTAAATCTCCTTTTTATTAAAAATAAAACCGTAGCACATAAAGCACTACGGTTATTCTTAAATAGAATTAGGATAGCGCTCCACAAAAGTGACAGTCGGTTACATATTCTGCAACAAACCAACAAAAAATAACGAACAGCTTATTTTTTGTTTCGGCAGCCGCCCCTTTCACGCTCGAAACTGTTCTTTCTTCCTTGAGCGTTACTATTGACCTACTGCACCTCTATCGATTTTCTGTATAATATCACATATAATATAAAATGTCAATATTTTTAAGAATTATAGTATTTATAGACCGCCTCTGCTGAAGGCTTATCAATGCCTTTGACAGCACATAACTCCTCAACATTTGCAGTTTTAATTTTTTTAAGACTGCCAAAAGCTTTTAGAAGAATATCTGCTCTTTTTTTACCAATACCCTCAATTTCCAAAAGCTCAGATTTTAAAGAATTTTTGGAATGAAGAGATTTATGAAAGCTAATCGCAAAACGGTGAACCTCATCCTGAATATTTGTAACAAGAGTAAATGCCTTGCGATTAGATTTAATAGAAATATCACCGCCTGTGGTAGCAATAGCTCTTGTTTTATGCTTTGAGTCTTTAACCATACCAAAAATCGGGACATCAATTTTATGCTTTTCAATAACCGGTAAAACGGCATTGATTTGACCTTTAGCACCATCAAGCAAAATAAGGTCTGGCAAAACAGAAAAGCCGCTATCTTCCCCTTTTTCATATTCATTAAATCTGCGGTCCAAAACCTCAGCCATTGAACGATAATCATCCTGACCGATAAAGCCTTTAATTTTAAATCTCTTATAAGCTGATTTCAAGGGTCTTCCATCCTTGAAAACTATCATACCCGCAACATTATCCGAGCCTGCTGTGTTAGAAATATCATAAGACTCAATATATCTTGGTGGCTTTTCGAGCCCTAAAATAGACGCCAATTCATTAAGAGCAGTCATTTCCCTACCCGTTCTTTCGGTACGCTCAGAGAGGCTTTCAGCGGCGTTATTAAGGCACATTTGAAGAGTCTTAAGCACTTCGCCTTGCTTTGGATAGATAAATGAAACTTTGCTTCCCTTTTTACTGCTTAGCCACTCTGCAGTAACAGAAAATTCCTCACATTCCGTATCAATAACAATTCTTAGAGGAATATCGGAATTGTTTAAATAATACTGTTGTAAAAACTCGTTATAAACAGAATCTTTATTACTGAAGCCCTCTAAAAAATAATGTTTTTTATCAATAAGTTTATAATTCCTGAAATTAAAAACCGCAACGCAAGCAGTTTCACCGATAAGAGCGGTTGCAAAAACATCCTGTTCCTTATAAGAAATACTAACAACCTTTTGTTTCTCTTTTATCTTTTTAATTGCGTTTATTCTGTCTCTTAGTTTTGCGGCTGTTTCAAACTGCAGATTTTCTGCCGCTTCATTCATTTTTTCGGTCAGTTTTTCAACTGTGAACTCGCTATCACCCTTCAAAATAAACTGCCTAGCAGAGTCGATATGCTCATTGTATTCTTCAAGTGAAATATTTGCCTTGCAAGGTGCAAAACAGAGCCCTATATGGTAATTAAGGCAAGGCTTTGAAGGGGTATCAAAATTTCTATGGCAATCAGGTAGTTTAAAAATCTTTCTGGCTTCATCAACAGTTTCTTTAACAATAAATCCAGAACTGAATGGACCGATAAATTCACCCGAATTATCAACCATTTTTGCGGTTTCAATTCTTTTCCATTTATCGCCTGTAATTTTTATATAAGAATAACCCTTATCATCCTTAAGCAGAATATTATAATGGGGCTGATTTTGTTTGATAAGTGAGTTTTCAAGAATTAAAGCCTCAAACTCACTATCGCATACAATATATTCAAAATCATCAACATTAGAAACCATTCTTTTTACCTTTTCGGTATGCTGATTTCCTGAGCCGAAATACTGAGTAACACGGTTTTTAAGAGCCTTTGCTTTGCCTATATAGATAATTTTGCCGTTTTTATCTTTCATAATATAAACACCGGGTTCCAATGGCAAACGGTTAGCCTTAAGCTTTAATTCTTTAAGCTTTTCACTATCTGCATAAAGGTTCAAAAAATCACCGCCCTCATTATTTCTATTAGAATAATAACATATTTTCTTAGTATTTACAACTTGAAAAATAGCAATAAATATGGTAAAATTTATAAAAACTAAAAGGAGTGAGTTATATGAAAATTTCCTTTTTGGGCGCCGCTCATGAGGTTACCGGTTCTTGTACTATAATTAACGCTAATGGCAAGATTATTATGATTGACTGCGGAATGGAACAAGGCCCTGATATTTATGAAAATTGCAACCTTCCCGTTCTTCCCGCCCAAATAGATTATATTTTACTGACACATTCTCATATTGACCACTCAGGCAAAATTCCTGCTTTGGTTGCTGCAGGATTTAAAGGTCATATTTATTCCACAGAAGCAACTAAAAAACTCTGCAATATTATGCTGCTTGATTCTGCTCATATTCAGGAATTTGAAGCTAAATGGCGTAACCGCAAAGCAAAGCGTTCAGGTAAGGGTTTATACGAGCCTCTTTATACGGCTGAGGATGCAAAACTTGCCATCAAGCAGTTTGTTGGTTGTGAGTATAACAAAATTTATAAACTTGCAAATGGAATTGAAATTAAATTTATCGATGCTGGTCATTTACTTGGCTCGGCAAGTATAAGTTTGACTGTAACCGAAGCCGGCCAAACCGAAACAATAGTTTTTTCGGGAGATTTAGGAAATCATTCAAGACCATTAATATGCGACCCAGCACAACCCGATGTTGCAGATTATATTGTAATTGAATCAACCTATGGCAATAGATTACACGGTGAGAGGCCGGATTATATTGGTCAATTAACAAATATAATTCAAGAAACCTTCGATATGGGTGGAAATATAATAATTCCTTCATTTGCAATTGGCAGAACTCAAGAACTATTATATTTAATTAGAATAATTAAGGAACAAGGCTTGATACACGGTCATGAAAATTTCCCCGTTTATGTTGATAGCCCCCTAGCAGTTGAAGCAACAAATATTTATAGCAGTGATTTATATGATTATTTTGATTCCGAAACCATTGACTTGCTAAAAAAAGGCATCAACCCCATTGTTTTTCCGAATCTTAACCTTTCAGTTACAAGTGATGATTCGGTAGCTATAAATATTGATAAAACCCCAAAGATAATACTTTCAGCCAGCGGAATGTGTGAGGCTGGAAGAATTCGCCATCATCTAAAACATAATTTATGGCGTGAAAACTCAACTATATTGTTTGTTGGTTATCAATCGGTTGGAACACTTGGCAGAATTATTATTGAGGGAGCTCAAACGGTTAAACTATTTGGCGAAGAGATTAAGGTTAATGCTAGAATTGAACAGCTTGAAGGTATCAGCGGCCATGCTGACAGGGATATGCTTCTTGATTGGATTTCAGGATTTAAAAAGAAACCAAAGACAATTTTCGTTAATCATGGAAGCGATACTGTTTGCGATGAATTTGCAGAGTTTATTGAAGAAAAACTCGCAATTAAGGCTATTGCCCCATATAATGGAGCAGAATATGACTTGATTTCAGGAATTTGCTTAGATTCCGGAAATAAAAATAAAATTGCAAAGCCTTCATTCAAAAATAACAATAAAAAAGAATCTATCGTTTTCAATAGACTTTTCAATGCAGGCCGAAGACTGCTTGCGATTATTGAAAGTTATAAGGAAGGCTCAAACAAGGATATTAGCAAATTTACTGAACAAATCATTTCCCTTTGCGATAAGTGGGAAAAATAATTTTATAAGGAGAAAATTATGAAAATTTGTGTTTTTGGCGCTGCCAGTTTTGAAATTGATAATAAATATATTGAAGCAACCGAGAAATTTGGTGAGCTTATGGCTAAACGAGGTCATTCACTCGTTTTCGGCGCAGGCGGTAATGGACTTATGGGTGCCGCTGCTCGTGGAGTTAAAAGAGGCGGTGGTAAGATTGAGGGAGTTATCCCCCACTTCTTCCGTGAAGAAACCATTGAAGAAATCTATGATGAATGCGATGAGTTAATCTTCACCGAAACAATGGCTCAGAGAAAAACAAAAATGGAAGATTTAGCTGATGCTTTTGTTATTGTTCCCGGTGGTATTGGAACATTCGAAGAATTTTTCGAGGTATTAACACTTAAACAGTTAGGCCGCCACAAAAAACCGATTGCAATTTATGATTTTGGCGGTTACTATAAAAAGCTTAACGAATTTTTAGATTTTTCTATTGAAGAAAAGTTTATTAAGGATAACTGCAAAACCCTTTATGGAACATTTGAAAATATGGAAGATGTTCTTGAATATTTGGAGAATGATACATGTGAAGTTCTCGATGTTCATGAGCTAAAAAAAGGATAAATTATGGACAATCAGTTTGAAAGAACTATAAAACTAATCGGCGAATATGCCTTTAATAAACTTCAAAATTCCCGAGTTGCAATATTTGGTTTGGGTGGAGTTGGCGGTTATGTAGCAGAAGCCTTAATCCGCTCAGGAATTGGCACTCTCGATGTTTTTGATAGTGATACTGTTGATATAACCAACCTTAACCGTCAAATCATTGCAACTCATAAAACTATCGGCAAATGTAAGGTTGATGCAATAGCTGAAAGAGCGAAAGAAATCAACCCTGAGATTATCATAAATCGGCACAATATATTTTATTCTGCCGATAATTCATCAGAGTTTGATTTTGGAGTTTTCGACTATATTGTTGATGCGATAGATAGTGTTTCATCTAAAATCGAACTTGTTATGAAAGCAAAAGAAAAGGATACACCGATTATCAGTTCTATGGGAACAGGAAATAAGCTTAATGCTGCCGATTTAGAGGTTGCCGATATTTATAAAACCTCAGTCTGTCCCCTTGCCCGTGTTATGAGATATGAGCTTAAAAAAAGAGGGATTAAGAAGCTAAAGGTTGTTTATTCTAAAGAAGAGCCTATAAAGACTGATTTAACGGAAAACGGAAGACTTGTTCCTGCAAGTTCTTCTTTTGTTCCTGCGGCGGCAGGTATAATTATTGCAGGTGAAGTTGTTAAAGACTTGATAGAGACTATTGACAAATAGAAAAAATTATATATAATAAACTTATATTTTGCAGAGTAGATAGCATGGCGTTAAGTGCCTTTCAGACGGGGAGTTGCTGATGGGACGAAGGATTTATTTCCACGGTTTTGCTATCGCATCCCGCTGCCGTTTAATATTGAAGTTTAAAGCCTCTTATTATTCGGAAAAACGGGTAATAGGAGGTTATTTTTATGAAAAAAATTCTTAATCATTCTCATCTTTTCAAGATTATTTTGGCTTCGATTTTAGTTGCTATGAATATAATTCTTGAAAGATTTCTGACCTATTCAGTTTGGAACAATACAGTTAGCTTTGGCTTCATAACTGTCGCCTTTGCGGCTTGCTATTTAGGGACACCGTATGCTATAGCTGTTGCAGGTCTTGGTGATTTTATTGGTGCTTTAATTAAGCCTTTTGGACCATATTTTGCTGGCTTTACTCTCACTAATATTCTAGTTGGTCTTTGCTTGGGCTTGTTGCTCTATAAAAAAGCAAATGTTATAAGAATAACTATTGCAACTGTTTTAAATAAAACACTATGCTCCTTGGTGCTTAATACCATTTGGATTTCTATTCTTTACAGAGGCGGTATAACTGCTTTTTGGACGGTATTGATAACCCGTGTTCCCTTTATTGCAGTTATGGCGCTTGTTGAAATTGTTATGATTAGCATTCTATTTTCTAAAAAGAGTAAAATCAACCATCTTATATTAAAGACATTACCTCATTAAAGGAGTTAAATTATGGCTAAAAATAAAAGATTTAAAAAGGTTTATTCTGAAGGACTTGGCGTTAATGAAATCTGGGTTGATACTCAAACTGGTGTTAATTATCTATACCATAATGGCGGTTATGGCGGAGGTCTCACTCCCCTTTTAGATTCCTATGGCAAACCGATAGTAACTCCAATTATAAATGAATAAAGCAAACCCCCGTATCGTTTTGATACGGGGGTTTAATTTTAATACATACCGCCTGCTTGAGCCGCAACTGCATTAGCAGCAGCGATATCCTCAGGCTTATCAGCAATTAAGCTTTCGGTTGTAAGCACCATAGCAGCAACAGAAGCCGCATTTTCAAGGGCAGAACGTGTAACCTTAGTCGGGTCAACAATTCCTGCCTCTAACATATCGCAATAAACTTCCTTATAAGCATCAAAACCGTAATTGATTTTACCGCTTTCAATAATTTTGTCAATGATAACAGAGCCTTCAAGACCTGAATTTAAAGCAATCTGACGAATAGGAGCCTCTAATGATTTAAGAACAATAGCAACACCTGTTTTTTCATCGCCCTCTGTTTTTTCAAGAAGCTCTTTAACTGCAGGGATAGCGTTAATCAATGCAACACCGCCGCCTGCAACAATGCCCTCTTCAACAGCAGCCTTTGTTGCGGAAAGAGCATCTTCTATGCGAAGCTTTTTCTCTTTCATTTCAATTTCGGTTGCAGCACCAACTTTAATTACCGCAACACCGCCTGCAAGCTTTGCAAGTCTTTCCTGAAGTTTTTCTTTATCAAAGTCAGAAGTTGCAACTAAAAGCTCATTCCTAATCTGACCAATTCTATCTTTAATAAGAGCGGAATCACCGGCACCCTCAACAATAACGGTATTCTCTTTAGAAACCTTAACCTGACGTGCACGGCCTAACTGAGCAATAGAGGTATCCTTAAGCTCAAGACCTAATTCCTCGGAAATTACCTCACCGCCTGTAAGAATAGCGATATCACGAAGCATTTCTTTTCTTCTGTCTCCAAAACCTGGAGCCTTAACTGCAACACAGGTGAAAGTACCGCGAAGCTTGTTAACAATAAGGGTTGAAAGGGCTTCACCCTCAATATCCTCAGCAATAATAAGAAGCTTTTTACCTGCCTGAACTATCTGCTCTAAGAGGGGTAAAATTTCCTGAATATTTGAAATTTTCTTGTCAGTAATAAGAATTAAAGCATCATCAAGAATTGCTTCCATTTTATCGGTATCGGTTGCCATATAGGGTGTGATATAACCCCTATCGAACTGCATACCTTCAACAACCTCGGAATAGGTTTCAGCAGTCTTGGATTCTTCAACGGTGATAACACCATCAGCAGTTACCTTACTCATAGCCTCTGCAATGAGAGAACCGATAACTTCATCGCCTGAAGAAACGGTTGCAACCCTTGCAATATCTTCATTTCCGCTAACCTTTTTAGAGTTGTTGATAACAGTTTTAGTAGCAATCTCAACTGCATTCTTAATACCCTTTTTAACAACCATAGGATTAGCACCTGCAGCAACATTCTTCATTCCCTCGTTAATAAGAGCCTGAGCTAAAACAGTTGCTGTTGTTGTGCCATCGCCTGCGGCATCGTTAGTTTTAACGGAAACTTCTTTTACAAGCTGAGCACCCATATTTTCAAATGGGTCTTCAAGCTCGATTTCCTTTGCGATTGTAACGCCATCATTTGTAATAAGCGGAGAGCCGTATTTCTTATCAAGAACAACATTTCTTCCCTTAGGACCAAGTGTTACCTTAACTGCATTTGCAAGCTTATCAACACCAGCCTGAAGTGATTTACGGGCATCCTCACCGAAAACGATATTTTTAGCCATATTTATCACCTATCCTTATTCAACTATTGCTAATATATCGGACTGACGGAGAATAGAATATTCTTCCCCATCAAGCTTAATATCAGTACCTGCATATTTGGCAGCGATTACCTTATCGCCAACCTTGACAGTCATTTTAACTTCTTTACCATCAACCATACCGCCGGGGCCAACTGCAACAACAACTGCAACCTGCGGTTTTTCTTTTGCGGTAGATGTTAAAACAATACCGCTTTTTGTTGTTTCTTCTGCCTCGGTTGCCTTAATAACAACATTATCGGCTAAAGGTTTAATACTCATCCAAATTCCTCCAAAAAAATATATTGAATTTATAATAAACCATATTATTGAAAAAATCAATAATGATTTGTTAATTTTATATTAAATTGCTATTGTTTCAGAAAACTTTTTCTTTGCAGAAATTACTGATTTTGCAACTATTGAACCTTTGCTTGATAGTGATAAATCAGAATTCAAAACCCCTTTTGAAATAAGACTATCAATAATTTCAGAATTCAATAATTCCGCCGCTTCCTTTTGCTCTACAATTATAACCAGAACAATACCTTCTTCAGCAGTCAAACTGCTTCTTTTGGCAATAGGTTCAAGAAAGGTTTTAAGTTGCGGCAGAAACTCTAAAGAAAGCTTAAAAATATCCATAAAAAATTCCTCCTAATATATATTAAATATTCTACTCTAAAATTCCGAAAAAGTAAATGGTATTATCAAAATAAACAAAAAACTTAAAACGTTATATACATTTATTATTTATACACATAAATATAAAAGTTTCGTTGACAAAATATCAGGTATATGTTAAAATACAAACATACAATATATATGGTTCTTTGTGACTGACGGATAAGTGGAGCACCACGTGAATCAGAGAACCTGAGAGCCGACCGTCTGGGCACACTTTTTTCATTCACGAATCAAGTGCGCCCTTTTATATTTACAGGAGGATATGTTATGAAAAAGATAGGAATCATAATGGGAAGCGATAGCGATTTACCCTGCGTTTCAAAAGCTTGCGATACTTTGAAAAGCTTTGGCGTGCCCTATGAGGTGCATGTCTTTTCAGCACACCGCACTCCCGAAGAAGCTAAGGATTTTAGCAAAAATGCAAGAGAAAACGGTTTTGGAGCAATTATTGCCGCTGCAGGTATGGCAGCTCATCTTGCAGGAGCTATTGCTGCTAACACAACCTTGCCCGTTATCGGTATTCCGATTAAATCAGGTTATTTAAACGGTATTGACGCACTTCTTTCAACTGTTCAGATGCCTTCTGGTATCCCCGTTGCAACAGTTGCTATTGACGGTGCTGTTAATGCCGCTTTGTTATGTATTGAAATTCTTTCTCTTTCCGAGCCTGAATTGGCTATGAAACTAGATGAAAAAAGAAAGAATGATTCTATGAAAGTTCTTGAAAAAAATAATGCCATTGAGGCTCAGTTTAACAATTAAGCAAATTTGGAGGTAAAACAATGGGAGGCTTTTTCGGAGCTGTATCAAAAAACGATGCTATTTCCGATGTTTTCTTCGGAACCGATTACCATTCGCATTTGGGCACCCGCCGCGGCGGCATTGCTGCTTTCGATAGTGAAATCGGTTTGCAAAGAGATATCCATAATATAGAAAACTCACCCTTTAGAACAAAGTTTGAAAATATTTTTGAAGAAATGAAAGGAAATGCCGCTATCGGTGCTATAAGCGATAGCGACCCACAACCTTTACTTATCCGTTCTAATTTCGGTACCTATGCGATTTCAATAATAGGCATAATCAACAATTCAAAAGAGCTTATCGATAAATATCTTTCTTCCGGCGGTCATTTTAACGCTATGACAAGCGGTGCTGTTAACTCAACCGAGCTTGTAGGTGCTCTTATTAACCAAAAAGGTGATTTTGCCGAGGGTATCAAATTTGCCCAGAATGCTATTGAAGGAACTGCTTCAATACTTATCTTAACTGATAAAGGAACAATTATTGCCGCAAGAGACAGGCTTGGCCGTATTCCCCTTTCAATCGGCAAAAATGAAAATGGCTATTGTGCAAGTTTCGAGTCTTTTGCATTTAAAAAGCTTGACTATAGCTTAGTTAAAGAATTAGGTCCCGGCGAAATTGTTGAGTTCGATGCTGAAAAATTAACTCAATTAGCACAACCTGGTGAAGAAATGAGAATTTGCTCATTCCTCTGGAGCTATTACGGTTATTCAACAAGTGAATACGAGGGTATCAATGTTGAGCTGATGCGATATAGAAACGGTGAAATAATTGCCGAGAATGATGAAAAAACCAAAATATGTGAAAAACTCGACTATGTTGCGGGTGTTCCCGATTCAGGCACACCTCACGCTATCGGATATGCTAACAAAAGCCATGTTCCCTTTGCTCGCCCCTTTATTAAATATACTCCAACATGGCCTCGAAGCTTTATGTCTGCCAAACAGACCGATAGAAAAAGGGTTGCAAAAATGAAGCAAATTCCTGTTCACGATTTGATAGAGGGCAAAAATCTTCTTTTTGTTGATGATTCTATTGTAAGAGGCACTCAGCTTAAAGAAACGGTTGATTTCCTTTATGAAAACGGTGCTAAAACTGTTCATATGCGTTCGGCTTGTCCGCCGATTATGTATGGTTGCAAATACTTAAACTTCTCAAGAAACACAACTGATATGGACCTTATAACCAGAAGCACTATTTTTGAGCTTGAGGGTGAAGAAGGCTTCAAATATATTGATGAATATAGTGATTCCACTACCGAAAGGGGCAAAAACTTAAGAAAAACCATTTGCGAGAAATTACATTTTGCTTCGCTTGAATTTCAGTCTTTAGAAGGAATTATAAAAGCTATAGGACTTCCCGAATACAAACTTTGTACTTACTGTTGGAACGGAAAAGAATAAAGGAGAAATATTATGAATAATTCAAAATCTGAATCTTATGCTGCAGCAGGTGTTGATATCACTGCCGGATATAAAGCAGTTGAACTTATGAAAAAACATATTGGAAGAACAAGAAACGAGGGTTGCCTTGATAATGTTGGCGGCTTTGGCGGTTGCTTCGGTCTTCCCGTTCAAGGAATGGAAGAGCCTGTTTTAGTTAGCGGTACTGATGGCTGCGGGACTAAAGTTAAACTTGCTATTCTTATGGATAAACACGATACTATCGGTATTGATGCTGTTGCTATGTGCGTTAATGATATTATTTGCGTTGGTGCTAAACCCTTGTTCTTCCTCGACTATATTGCATGCGGAAAGAACATTCCTGAAAAGATAGCCGAAATCGTTAGCGGCGTTGCAGAAGGTTGTGTTCAGTCGGGAGCGGCTTTAATCGGCGGCGAAACTGCCGAGCATCCCGGAATGATGCCTATAGATGATTATGACCTCGCAGGCTTTGCAGTTGGTATTGTTGATAAGAAGAAAATTCTTGATAATAAAACTATGGAAGAAGGCGATGTTATTATCGCTCTTCCCTCTTCAGGTGTTCATTCAAACGGTTTCTCATTAGTTCGCAAGGTATTCGATGTTGAAAACTGCGACCTTAATAAGACCTATGATGAGCTTGGCGGAAAATCAATTGGTGAAACCCTTTTAACTCCTACCAAAATTTATGTTAAACCCGTTTTAGCACTTCTTGATAATGTAAGAGTTCATGCTATTTCCCATATTACAGGCGGCGGCTTTTATGGGAATATTCCCAGAAGTATTCCCCATGGTTTTGGTGCTGAAATCAATAAAGCCTCTATTAAGGTACTTCCTATCTTTGATTTGCTCGCAAAAACAGGTAATATTCCTGAGAGAGATATGTATAACACCTATAATATGGGAGTTGGTATGAGCATTGTTGTAGCAAAAGAAGATGCTGACAAGGCTATTGAAATTCTTAAAGCCAACGGCGAAGAAGCTTATATCATAGGTAAGATTAAAAAATCAGAAGAAAAAATCACAATCATTTAAGGTGATATTATGAAAAATATTGCTGTTCTCGTATCTGGCGGTGGAACAAATCTTCAGGCTTTAATTGATGCTCAAAATAGCGGAATTATAAAATCAGGCAAGATAACTCTTGTTATTTCAAATAATCCTGATGCTTTTGCTTTAGAGCGTGCCAAAAAGGCAGATATTAAAACTATTGTTTGCAATAAAAAGGAATTAGGAACAGAGTTTGAAGTAAAGCTTATCGAAGCTTTAGAAGAAAACGAGACTGATTTTATAGTTCTTGCAGGCTTTATGTGTATTTTAAGCAAAGATTTTACATCGAGATATGAAAAAAGAATTATAAATGTTCACCCTTCCCTTATCCCATCTTTTTGCGGGGAAGGCTTCTATGGTTTGAGAGTTCATAAGGCAGCACTTGATTATGGTGTTAAGGTAACAGGTGCTACTGTTCATTTTGTTAATGAAATTCCCGATGGCGGAGAAATCATTATGCAAAAAGCAGTTGATATTATGCCGGACGATACCCCCGAAACTCTTCAAAAAAGGGTTATGCAAGA
>JAZSEU010000016.1:0-58282 GCA_045531855.1 Acutalibacteraceae bacterium | reverse complement strand
AAATCAACCCACATTTTTATAGCACCCGACATAACGAAGGCTTGCTTCTTATCCATTTTAACATCGATAACAGTTGCATCTCTGCCGATATCGGCAACAACAACTATATCACCCTTTTTGATATCAGTTACCGCCTCGCCAGAGCTTTTTTTCTTTATAACGGGGTCGGCAGTTTCTTCAAGCTCTTTAAGGGTTTTGTTATATGAGGCTTTCGCCTTCATAGCCGTCTCGATAGCGTTTTGCGAGGTTAACTGCTTCTTTTTCTCTTCAAGCTCATTAAGCAAAATTCCCGACTTATAACGTGCCTCCTCAATAATTCGGTTAGCCGTTTCCCTAGTTTTTTCCATCAGCTTTTCCTGATTTTTGCTTAGCTCATTATCTCTAAGCTCTGCCTTTTTCTTGAGCGCCTCATACTCGCTTCTAAGCTTTGCCGCTTTCTTATGCTCACCCTCGGCAGAACGGCGGGCGTTCTCCAGTGCTTCAACAACCCTTTCAAACCTCGTATCCTCTTCCTTAACCTGATTTTTAGCATTTTCAATTATGCTTTCATCAAGTCCCAAACGCTTGGAAATTGCAAAGGCGTTAGAGCGGCCGGGCATGCCTATAATCAGTCTATAAGTAGGCTTTAGAGTTTTAACATCAAACTCACAAGAAGCATTTTCAACCGATTCGGTATCAATAGCATAAGCCTTAAGTTCGGGATAATGGGTTGTTGCAACCGTTTTGGTTTTGAAGGCTGAAAGTCTCATCAAAACCGCCTTTGCAAGAGCGGCACCTTCAACAGGGTCAGTTCCTGCACAAAGCTCATCAAAAAGTGCTAAAGAATTATCATCAGCATTATCTAAAATCGAGATGATATTCTTCATATGCGAGGAAAAGGTTGACAATGACTGCTCAATACTCTGCTCATCGCCGATATCGGCAAAAACCTTACTGAAAACAGCAATTTTACTTCCATCATCGCAAGGAATCATAAGACCGCACATAGCCATAAGGGTTAGAAGTCCTATTGTCTTAAGGGTAACAGTTTTACCGCCTGTGTTAGGACCTGTTATAACGAGGGTTGAAAAACTATTGCCAAGCTCAACCGTTATCGGAACAACAGATTTATAGTTAATAAGCGGATGGCGTGCATTTTTGAGATAGATTTTGCCGCCATCATTTATATCAGGAACGATGGCTTTCATCTTATAGGCAAGGCGTGCCTTAGCAAAAATTAAATTAAGGCTTGCAAGAGATGAAAAGGACATATTTATGCTATCGCAAAAAGAACCGGATTCTGCCGAAAGTTCGGCTAAAATACGCTCTATTTCTTCCTGTTCACGAAGTCTTAAAACCCTGATTTCGTTATTGGTTTCAACAACCGACATAGGCTCTATAAACACGGTTGAGCCTGTTGAAGAGGTATCATGAACAATACCTGAAATCTGCCCCTTGTGTTCGATTTTTAAAGGAACAACATATCTTCCGTCCCTTTGAGTAACGATTGCTTCCTGAAGATATTTAACGGTTGGACCGTGAATAATTTTATCCAGAATATCCCTGATTTTAGCCGTTTTCGAGGCTATTTTTCTGCGGATATCATATAAAGCGGAAGAGGCATTATCATTAAGCTCTTCGCTATTTTTAATTGCAAAATTTATTTTTTCTTCTAAATATTTATTTGGAACAAGAGAAGAAAAAAGATAATCGATATTAGTATCAGTTATTCCCGAACAATTAGCTCGCCATTCCTTAACAGAACGGATAGCCCTCAGGGTTTCGGCAATCTGCAAAAGCTCAGGAATTGAGAGAACTGCCGATGCGTTAGCCCTTGTAAGAGCCGAGGAAACATTAACCGCTCCGCTAAAGTTTGGAGCTGTATATCGGGACATAAATATATAAGCATCATTCGTTTCGTTGAGCTTTGTTTGAACCGCCGAAAGCTCTGTTTCGGGCAGAATTTTTCTTGCCATTTCAGCAGAATCCAAAATGGTTGTTTCATTTGCCAAAAGCTCAAGAATTTTATCAAGCTCTAATGTTTTTAAATATCTTTCGATATTATAATTCATAACTTACTCCTTGATAGAGTTGAAAAACTCTAAGGTTTGAAATTTTTGGTCGGTCTGCATAAGCAGATATCTTTCTGTTATTGAGGATAAAATTTTCGCATCTTCATCAGGAATAGAAAAGGAATATAGCTTATTCATTTCAGAAAAAGCTATATGCCTTAAAGCCGAAAGAATGGTTCTGTTAACCGGGGTATCCCCATCTCTTTTTCCGCACTCACTACAGGAAAGAGAGCCATCAGCTAAACTGAAATACATTATATCATCCTCAAATTTCGAACAGTTTTGACAAGCCACAAGACTTGGCATATAGCCCGAGGTCGAAGCAATTCTGAACTCAGTTATTGCTTTTATAAGAGTTGGAAAACGCTTTTCTTTAGTTAAAAAATGCAGAGAATTTAAAATCAGCCTTAAAAGCTCTTTGTTTTCGACATTTTCTTCACCGAAGGTTAAGCCTAGCTCGCAAAAATACTGAGAAAGTGAAAGAACGGTTAAATCGCTTCCCATACTAAAAAACTGCGAAATAGAAGTTGCTTCATATATGCGGTTTGTTCCCTTTTTGTTTAAAATCGTGAAGCTCGAATATGTAAGCAGCGAGGTTGCCGCTCCTTTTTTTGATTTTATGTTCTTAGCACCCGAGGCAAAGGCTTTTATAATGCCGTAATCACGAGTGAAGAGAGTAACCAAACGGTCACTCTCCCCCACGTTCATTTCCTTTATTACCAAGCCCTCGGTGGTGAACCGTGTCCCAAAATCCGCCATTTATTTCCTTCTCCTTGCAGGAATTTACATATGAGAGATAATCATTAACCTTTCCGCTTTTAATAAAGCGAATCCAATTTTTTTCAGTTTCCATATACCCACATCCTTACAAAAATATTGTACGGATTTTATATGGAAATATAAAAGGAAAAATCAGTCAAGCCCGAAAGTGTGAATAAGACCTCGGCGATTTCGCCAATCCTCCTTAACCTTAACCCATAATTTAACATTAGCCTTTATGCCGAAAAACTCTTCGATATCGTGTCTCGCCATTGAGCCGATTTTCTTAAGCATTGCTCCGCCCTTGCCAATAATTATGCCCTTATGGGATTCCCTTTCGCAGATAATAGTGGCTTCAACCTCAACAATAGGCTCTCCCGAGGAGGTATCCCTTTCAACAAAGCGTTCAAGGTCAACTGCAATACCGTGCGGCACCTCTTTATCAAGAGTTCTGAGCAGCTTTTCCCTTATCATTTCAGCAACCATAACCTTTTCGGGTTGGTCTGTAACATCTTCATCGGGGAAATAATGAGGTGATGCCTTAGCAAAGCCTTTAAGCTCCGATAACAAAAGCTCAATACCATCACCCGTTCTCGCAGAAAGCGGAATAATCGCATCAAAACTAAAGGCATCATTATATTTAGTTATAATCGGGAATAAATCTTCCTTTTTCTCCAGAAGGTCGATTTTATTTATAACAAGAACGGCTTTTAATTTTCTTCTTTTAAGCTCTTTTATAAGCTCTGCCTCAGCAGGCGGAATTTCGCCCTCTTCGGTTTTAAAAGAGGTAACCGCCTCAACAACTAAAACAGCCGCATCAACATCCGCCATACCGTCCCCAACTGCCTTATTCATATTGCGGTCAAGCTCGTTTTTAGGCTTATGAAAGCCTGGAGTATCGATAAAAACAGTCTGTATTTCCTCACGGGTTAAAATGCCCATAATCCTAGTTCTCGTTGTCTGAGGTTTGTTTGAAACTATTGCAACCTTCTGACCTAAAATCTTATTCATAAGCGAAGATTTTCCAACGTTAGGTCTTCCGATTATAGTTATAAATGCAGATTTTTGTTCCATTTTTTCTTCTCTCAAATTTTATTAACAGCAAGACCCAAAGCCTCTAAAATAAACTCTTCTTTTTCTCTCATAATAGTCTGCTCAAGTCCGCCGTTTACGTGGTCATAACCAAGCAGATGAAGCATTGAATGAACGGTTAAAAAGGCGATCTCACGCTCAAGACCGTGTCCGTAAAGCTCGGCCTGATGAATGGCGTGGTCAACCGAAATTACGATATCGCCAAGCATTTTAGCCTCGGTTTCGGGGTTGATATCAAACTCCCCTTTTTCACCAAGCGGGAAAGACAAAACATCAGTAGCCTCATCAATATTTCTGTGTTCCCTGTTAATTTCCTTTATCATTTCATCGTTAACAAGGGTAACATCAACCTCGAAATCGCCCTCCAACTCCTCAAACTTAAGAGTTGCATTGCATGCCTTTCTGATTAGCAAGCGAGTTCCCGTTGGAAGCTTCTGATTTTTATATCTTGAAATTATATTTACCTTAACGCTCATTTCTTTTCTGCACTTCTTTCATAAGCTTTTATTATTTCCTGAACTAATCGGTGGCGGACAACATCCTTACCCGTTAGTTTTGATATTGCAATATCATCAATATTTTTAAGGATTCTTATAGCATCCTTAAGTCCTGATTTCTTGCCATCCGGCAAATCTATCTGTGTTATATCTCCCGTTACAACCGCTTTTGAATTAAAGCCCAAACGGGTTAAAAACATCTTCATTTGCTCGCTTGTTGTATTCTGAGCTTCATCGAGGATAATAAAGCTATCATCAAGCGTTCTTCCCCTCATATATGCCAAGGGAGCAACCTCGATATCTCCTCTTTCCTGACATTTCTGAAAATTCTCAGCCCCAAGCATATCAAAAAGAGCATCATATAAAGGTCTTAAATAAGGGTCTATTTTCTGTTGCAAATCACCGGGCAAAAAGCCTAACCTTTCCCCCGCTTCAACGGCAGGTCTGGTTAAAATAATGCGGTTAACCTGTTTAGCTCTGAATGCCGTTACAGCCTCAGCTACAGCTAGATAGGTTTTACCCGTACCTGCAGGACCAACACCGATGGTGATAGTGTTATTCCTTATAGCCTCAACATATTGCTTCTGACCCAAGGTTTTAGGCTTTATCGGCTTGCCCTTTGAGGTTATGCAGATACAATTTGCATCGGTTATATCATTTATTTTGCTATCTTCCCCATCCTCAACGAGACTCGCTACATAGTTGATATTCTGGTCGGTTATCTGCTCGCCCTTATTTATCATAGTTATAAGCCCCTCAACCGTTCTCTTAGCATTAAGCACATTATCAACCTCGCCCTTAATTTTTATCTGGCTTCCATGCGAGGTAATAGCAACATCATACCTTTTTTCAATCCTTTTGATATTCTCATCAAAATTTCCGAAAAGGTTAACTATCTGCTCAATTCTTTCAATATCAACAGTTTGTTCAAACAATTAAACATTCTCCTAAAATTTTTTTAATTAGTATACCATAAAAAACGTGAATTTTCAACAGTATTTCTTTAAATGCACCTTGCAAAAATACTAAAAAATTGTTATTATCTAACTTAAGGAAAGTGATAAAATTGAAAAGAGTTATAATTTTAGTTTTAAGTGTTCTGCTTTTTATTTCTTTTTGCGGTTGCAAGGGTGAGGAAACTGAAAGCCGAGCCGATATTATAATAAATATGCCCGAAGATAATTCGGTTAACGGTTATAGGGTTTCTGCTCCTCAAAGCTCTTCTATAACTTCAAGCAGTAATGAAAATAAAGTTGAACCCAGCGAAACCAAATACTGTGTTAACATTAACAGCAAGGTTTTTCATAAAATCAGTTGCTCCTCGGTTTCAACAATGAAAGAGGAAAACAAAGCATTTTTCCTGAATAGAGATTTACTAATAGATGAGGGATATACACCCTGCAAACGCTGTAATCCATAAAATAAAGACCTGTCATACGACAGGTCTTTATCTTTAATTTTTAAGCATTTCCTTAACCAAATCAAAATCATCAGTTATTTCTTTTTCAGGTACACTTGTGATAAGGCTCACAACAACAATAGCAATACTTGCAACGATAAATGCAGGCAATAATTCATAGATATCAAAAACAGTTCCTGCAAATATATCCCTTATAACGAACTTATAGAAGAATACCATAATTCCGCCCGAAAGCATACCTGCGAGTGCACCCCACTTGTTTGCACGCTTCCAGAAAAGAGAGAAAAGCATTACAGGACCAAAGGTTGCACCGAAGCCTGCCCAAGCAAAAGAAACAATACGGAAAACCGAACTTTTGGGATTTAAAGCTAAGAACACAGCCACAACAGAAATTAAAATGACACAGATACGAGCCAAAATAATAGAGGCTTTCTGACTCAACTTAACCTTAAAGGTTTTCTGAACTAAATCCTGAGAAATACTTGAGGCAGCTGCCAAAAGCTGAGAATCGGCAGTTGACATAGTTGAAGCCAAAATTCCCGAAAGAATAATTCCGCCAACTATAGCAGGAATGTAACCATATTTACTTATAACCCCTGCAATATCAACAATAATGGTTTCCGCAGCCGATGCATCACTATAAGCAGGAACTATTCCGGTCTTCATCAATGAATAACCTACAACACCAATAAGAATAGCAACTGCCATAGAAATAACAACCCAAACAGATGCTACTCGGCGAGAAAGTTTTAGTTTCCTATCATCCTCGATTGCCATAAAACGAAGGAGGATATGTGGCATTCCAAAATATCCAAGTCCCCAGGCAAGTGTTGAAATAACAGGCAAAGTGCCATAAGACATAATCTCTCCTGTTTCAACCTTAAATCCCTCAAAAATATTTAAAAATCCATCCATAGAGGAAACATTTGCAAAAACATTTCCAAAGCCGCCAACAACTCCCTCTCCAAAGCCTACAACAACAAAGAGCGCAATAGTCATAACAATACTCTGAACAAAATCAGTTGTAGATGCAGCTAGAAAACCGCCAAAGGTACAGTAAAGAACAATAACAATAGCACTAAGCACCATAGCAGTCACATAATCCATTCCAAAAAGCGAAGAGAAAAGCTTTCCGCAAGCCGAAAATCCCGAAGCAGTATAAGGAATAAAGAAAACAACTATAAATACTGCCGAAATGGTTGTTAAGAAATTTTTCTTATCTCCGAACCTTTTTGAGAAAAACTCAGGCAAAGTAATTGCATCTATTTTCTGAGAATAAAGGCGAATTCTTCTTGCAACAATAAGCCAGTTAATATATGTACCAACTGCAAGACCTATCGCAGTCCAAGTAGCTTCAGCAAGACCTGTCATAAGAGCAAGACCAGGAAGTCCCATTAAAAGCCAGGAGCTCATATCAGAAGCTTCTGCACTCATAGCGGTAACTAATGGGCCTAACTTTCTTCCGCCTAAATAAAAATCATCCGAACTCTTGTTTTTCTTTGATAAAACAACACCTATACCAAGCATTCCGATAAGATATACTATGATGGTTGCTATCATACAAATATTAGCAGAATTCATAATACTTCCTCCATTTTAAAATATACCCGTATATAATACCACATTTATCCGCCAAAGGCAATATTTTTTTATTCGGCATATTACGCACTTAAAAACTAATATTATTATTAGAGGTGTTTGAAATGTCTTTTAAGAAAAATATAATAGCCTTTTTTGTTATAAGTATTTTGGGAACTATCGGTCATTTTATCTTTGAATGGACAGGGCAAAACGAAATTATAGGACTTTTCTTTCCCGTTAACGAAAGTGTTTGGGAGCATTTAAAGCTTCTCTTCTTCCCAACCGTTATCTATTCCATCGGCGAATATCTTTTATCGGAAGAAAAACCAAAAAACTATCTTCCCGCAACAGTAATAGGTATCATTTGCGGTATGTTTTTTATCGTTGCAGTATATTATATTTTAAACGGCGTTCTGGGATATGATATTGAGTTCGTAAATATCGCTTCCTATTATGTTGCTGTTCTCGTTTCGATTATAAAGAAAAACAAGGTTATAAAAAGCGGAAAATACCATTCGAAAACCGCAAATATCTTTTTTGCAATAATCTTAGGAATTTTCGCCATTCTATTCCCAGTTTTCAGCTTTAATCCCCTATCCTTTGGGATATTCACACCACCTATGACAGTATGAAAAAAGCCACGCTTTTGCGTGGCTTTAAATTTAGATATCTTCGCTTATTTTAAGCTGGTCATCTTCCTTAGCATACTTTGCAACAACCTTTTTAATACGGTCCGCAGGGTCAAGAAGACCGCTTATGGAATTATCGTAATTAAGGGTATCAACTATAAGTGCAATATACTTTGACATATTAACACTGCAATACCACTCACGGTCCAAAAGTTCTTGAGGCTGGAATATAAGGTTGGTGGTGAAAATCTTATCAATAAGTCCGTTCTTATAATATTCATCGAACTTATCGTAACCCTCAACAAAAAGGCCAAAGGTTGAGAATACGAAAATTCTGCCCGCACCCTTTTCTTTAAGCTTTGCAGCTATATCGAGCATAGACTCACCGGAAGAAATCATATCGTCAACTAAAATAAGGTCCTTACCAACAATATCATTACCCAAAAATTCGTGAGCTTCAATGGGGTTTCTTCCGTTAACAATAACGGAATAGTTACGGCGTTTATAGAACATACCAAGCTCTAAGCCTAAAACAGAGGAATAATAAATGCATCGGCCCATTCCGCCCTCATCGGGAGAAACTATCATTGTATGCTCTCTATCAAGCTTGATATCGGGAACGGTTTTAAGAAGAGCCTTAATCATCTGGTATGCAGCCTGAACATTATCAAAGCCATCAAGCGGAATTGCATTGTTAACTCTCGGGTCGTGAGCATCAAAGGTGATGATATTCTTAACACCCATATTTACAAGCTCCTGCAAAGCCATAGCGCAGTCCATTGATTCACGGCTGCTTCTTCTATGCTGTCTTCCCTCGTAAAGCATCGGCATAATAACGGTTATTCTTCTTGCCTTGCCGCCAAGAGCCGCTATAACGCGCTTTAAGTCTTGGAAATGGTCGTCAGGACTCATTGGAACAGTCATACCGTACATTTTGTATGTAACATTATAATTGAAACAATCGCAGATAATATAAACATCAAGACCTCTTGCAGTATGATTTAGAACTGCTTTTGCCTCACCTGTTCCAAATCTTGGACAGTTTGCCCCAACAACAAAAGATTCGTCTTCCGGGATTTCACGCCATTGCTTAAGGTAGAAGTCAACCTTTGAGGAAATATCCTCACAGCCCTTCATACTAATGATTGCCAAATCTCCAAAAGGCGAATGCTTAAAATTGATACTTGCCATATTAAAATTCCTCCGCATTATTTTCTAAATCTATTCTACCACAAAATCTTCGACAGAAAAAGCCTTTTTTAAAATATTTTATAAATTTATTAAAAACTTCACTTTATTATTGAATTAAGGGAGGTATTTTGGTATAATCGATGTGTATATATGAAAGAAAGAGGAATGAAAAATGGCTAAGGTTTTTCTTTTGGCACATACCCCCAACCCCGAGCATACTGTTGCTTCTGCTGCAAAGCTTTGTTACAGCAGCTCTACAATCAGCAATTTAACCGATAATCTGACCGATGAAAAAGCAGCATCTTTTGTTGAAATGCTTTCGGAAATCGGCCACGAAAGCCCTATCGAGCATGCAAGCTTCACCTTTGGAATTGAGGGAGTTTCCCGTTCACTCTTAGCTCAGATTACAAGGCACAGAATGGCATCCTTCTCGGTTAAAAGTCAGCGTTATGTTAGAGAGGGCAGCTTTGAATATGTAACTCCTCCCGAAATTGCGGCAATTCCCAAGGCCTTGGAGATTTATGATGAGATTATGGCAGAGGACCAGAAAAGATATGACCGCCTCTCCGAAATATTAAAAGAAAAACATATAAAAACATTCTTAGCTGAAGGCAAGGACCAGAAAACCGCTGAAAAGTTAGCAGAGAAAAAGGCTATTGAGGACGCCCGTTTTGTGCTTCCTAATTCCTGCGAAACTCAGATGGTTATGACAATGAATGCACGCTCTCTACATAATTTCTTCAAGCACCGTTGCTGTGCACGTGCTCAGTGGGAAATTCAGGATATAGCAAATCAGATGTTAGCTTTGGTTTGTGAGGTTGCTCCTAATCTCTTTAAGAATGCAGGTCCATCCTGCCTTAACGGACCTTGTCCCGAAGGCAAAATGTCCTGCGGAAGAGCTAAGGAAATTAAAGAGTATTACAGGAGTCTTAAAAACCATGGGTAAACTTATAGTTATAGAAGGGCTTGACGGTAGCGGAAAGTCAACCCAGCTTGAGCTTTTAAATAAAAGGCTATTGGAAATGGGAATTGACTGCAAGAGCGTTTCCTTCCCTGATTATGATAACCCCTCAAGCACGCTTGTTAAAATGTATTTAAATGGTGATTTCGGCAAGAAACCTGGCGATGTTAACGCTTTTGCCGCCTCGGTTTTTTATGCGGTTGACCGCTATGCCTCTTTTAAATCTGCTTGGGGCGAATATTATAATAATGGCGGTACTGTGGTTTCAGGGAGATACACAACCTCAAATGCTATTCATCAAGCTTCAAAATTAAACTCAAGCGAATGGGAAAGCTTCCTTTCCTGGCTTTATGATTTTGAGTATAATAAAATCGGCATTCCAAAGCCCGATAAGGTTATTTTTCTTGATATGCCGGTAGAGGTTTCGCAGAAGCTTCTTTCAAAACGCTACGAGGGTGATAACTCTAAAAAGGATATCCATGAAAGTGATACAGAATATCTTGAAAACTGCCGCAAAGCTGCCGTTTTTACCGCTAATTACTCGGGCTGGGAAACTATTCCCTGTTCTGAAAACGGCGAAGCTAGAAGCATTGAAGAAATCTCTGATGATATTTTAAAAAGTGTTCTTGATATTTATAAGGAGAAAAAATGATTTATATATTTTTAGCAGAGGGATTTGAAGAATGCGAAGCCTTGGTTCCTATTGATATTTTAAGAAGAGCGGGCTTTGATATTAAGACGGTTGGTATCGGTTCTAAAACCGTTACGGGCTCTCATAATATTCCGATAGTCTGCGACTTAGAGGAAACCGAGCTTTCAACCGAAAACCTTGAGGCTGTAATTTTACCGGGCGGAATGCCGGGCACAATAAACCTTGAAAACAGCCCGACTGTTCAAAAATTTCTCGAATTTGCTACCAAAAATCAGCTTATTATTGCCGCCATTTGTGCAGCACCCTCTATTCTCGGACATAAAGGTCTGTTAAAAGGCAAGAAAGCCACCTGTTTCACAGGCTTTGAAAAGGACCTGACCGATGCAACAGTTGTCGACTTACCCGCTGTTAAAGATGGTAATATAGTAACTGCTTATGGTGCCGGTGCCGCCTTCCAGTTTGGCTTCCTTATTCTTGAGGCACTCAGAGGAAAAGAAAAGGCACAAGAACTTAAAAAACAAATGCGTTACATTTGAAAGGAATTATAAATGAACGAAAATAATAACAACTTCAATCCCGATGATAGCTTTATCATTGGAAAAGGTTTTGAAATCGCCGAAACCGAAGAAAAGGAAAGAATAAAGAAAAGACACAAAAAGAAATCCCCATCAACCGTTAAAAACGTTATTTGGGTTATAAGTGTTGTTGTGGTTTCTGTTGCTCTTGCCTTTTCGATTATCTATGCGGGTGCCGATTTTATGGGGCTTGGCTTTGGCAGAGGCGAAGATGTTAGCATGAATATCGAAATGGGAACACCTGCTTCCGAAATTGCAAATGAACTTAGTGATGCAGGTGCTGTTAAAATCCCAGTTTTATTCCGTCTTTACGCAAAGCTTATGGGGTATGACAGTCAGTTTAAATACGGTCTTTATAACTTCAATACTGAATCAGGTTATGAGGGTTTAGCTCAAATGCTTATAAATGACGGTGCCAAGGCAGAAACCGTTAAGGTTACCATCCCCGAAGGCACAGGTATTAACGATTTCACCAAGAATGTTAATGGCGAAAATGTTACTGTTCCCGGAATCACAACTATTTTAGAAAAAGCCGGTGTTTGCACAAGGTCCGAATTTTTAGTGGCCCTCGAAGAGGTTGAGAGAGATTCAAAACTTTTACAATGCGCTGATGATA
Source organism: Acutalibacteraceae bacterium (assembly GCA_045531855.1). Classification (GTDB taxonomy): domain Bacteria; phylum Bacillota; class Clostridia; order Oscillospirales; family Acutalibacteraceae; genus UBA737. Next base: position 46,258 of record JAZSEU010000016.1, on the reverse strand, counting down.
TTAAAACTTATCACACCTTAGAGGGTTATTTATTCCCCGATACTTATAGTTTTTATTCTTATGATGATGGCAAGGCTTGTGCCAAATTAGCCATTGAACGTATGCTTAATCAGTCGCAAACAAAAATAACTGATAAAATGTTTGAACGTGCCGATAAATTGGGATATTCTATGAACGAAGTTCTAACTATGGCATCTATCATACAATTAGAGGCAGGTATTGATGCCAAAACAGATGAAGCAAAAAAACGCCTTCAAGACAATATGAAGGGTGTTGCAAGCGTATTTTATAATAGACTGAATTCCGCAGAAACAGGCGGAACATTAGGCTCATCGCCTACTTTATTTTACGGCGATAGTTTCAAACACGATGACGGAAGATATAATACCCAAGCCGATGATGATTTTTCTGCCATTAAGGGACTTCCTCCAGGACCTATTTGCTCCCCTGGAATTGATGCTATAAATGCAGCATTATATCCCAAAACTTCCGATTATTATTATTTTGTAACCGATAGTTCCGGTAATTTTTATTTCCATAAAACTATGACAGAGCAAAACGCAACTATAGCAAAACTCAAGCAAGGAAAACAATGGATTTATGAATACTTCAACTGATATTATAAAACTGCCCGAGCTTTTGAGCCCTGCAGGTGATTTAACAAGGCTTAAAGCTGCCGTTGATTACGGTGCTGATGCCGTTTATCTCGCAGGCGAGGAGTTTGGTATGCGAACTGCCGCCTCCAACTTTGGCGAAGAAGATTTAAAAAAAGGTATTGAATATGCCCATAATAACGGTGTTAAGGTGCATATCGCTTGCAATACTATCCCCCATAACGCTGAAATGCCCCGACTTCCCGCATTTCTCGAAATGCTTGAGGAGTTCGGTGCGGATGCTATAATTTCAGCAGATTTAGGCACTATGAGACAGGTGCAGAAATATGCTCCGAACTGTGATATGCATATTTCTGTTCAGTCAGGCATTTGCAATTATGAAACTGCTCGTGCCTTTTATGATTTGGGAGCTAAGAGGGTTGTTTTAGCAAGAGAATTATCCCTCCAAGAAATAGCAGAAATCAGGGCTAAAACCCCAAAAGAACTTGAAATTGAAGCCTTTGCACACGGTGCTATGTGCGTTTCTTATTCTTCAAGATGTCTGCTTTCGAGCTATATGACAGGAAGAGATGCTAACAGGGGCGACTGTGCTCAGTCTTGCCGTTGGAGCTATTCCCTTATGGAAGAAAAAAGACCCGGTCAATATTTCGATATAACCGAAACCGACAAGGGCACTTATATCCTCAACGCCAACGATATGTGTATGGCAGAGCATCTTGATAAAATGGTAGCTGCGGGGGTTGACAGTATTAAGCTTGAAGGCAGAGCAAAATCCCACTACTATGTTGCAGTTGTTACAAATGCTTACAGAGGTGCCCTTGATAGCCTTAAAACCAATCCTCAAAATTGGCAATGTCCATTATGGGTTAGTGAAGAGCTTAATAAAATCAGCCATAGGAACTATTCAACAGGCTTCTACCTCGATTTCCCAAAAAATTCTCAGACCTATGAGAATGCGGGATATGTAAGAGACTATACAGTTGCTGCTATTGTTGATGACTATCAGGACGGAATGATTATTGCAACCCTTAAAAACAAATTTTTAAAAGGACAAGAGTTTGATTGTTTGGAGCCTAAGGCTTCACCCTTTAAGGTTGTTGCAAATAAGCTTTTCGATGGCAACTCAAATCCTATAGAATCTGCACCTCACCCTATGATGACTATTAAAATTCCTTTTGAACGACCTATCAAAAAGGGTGCACTTCTCAGAATGAAAACAGAATAATGTTTAAAATTTCCCTTCGTGTTAAAACTTAATACGGAGGGGATTTTTTTGAATGAAAATAAACTTTTTTGGCTTAAGTTTTCAAAAAGAAGTTTCGTTTGCTTCTTTTTAATTTTATTCTTGTTTCTATTTTCGATTTTAAGGGTTGCCTCAACCGCCACCTCCGATATAGCAGAAACAGATTATCAGGGAAACTCTTTAAAACTCACAATTTCAAAGCAAAGAGGTACCATCTTTGACCGAAATATGACACCGCTTACTAATCGGGACAGAAAAATCATTGCTGCCGTTTCCCCTATTCCACGGGCAATTACGGCTATCAGTGCCGTTTTAGAGGGAGAAGAGCTTGACAATGCATTATCTCTGCTTAGAAACGGCAAACCCATTTTATGCGAGGTTGATGAATGGCTTGAGTGCGATGGAATTGTTTGCACCTATGCTTTCACAAACGCTACAACAGAAACCGTTGCCAAGCATTTAATCGGTTATACCAATAGTGATTTAAAGGGTGTTTCGGGCTTGCAGGCAGCTTATGATGATATCTTATACTCCAAAGAGGAAATCTATATATCCTATGACTGCAGCGGCAAAGGAAAGATTTTAGAGGGTGCTAAGCCCTCTTTAATCAATAACACTTCAGTTGAGGCAAGCGGTGTTGTTTCAACAATAGATATTAACATTCAGTCTATTGCTGAAGAAGCGGCAGAGCCGATAGAAACGGGTGCTGTTGTTATTGCAGATGCCAAAAACGGAAAAATCAGAGCGAGTGTCAGCCGCCCTGATTTTGATATAACAAATATTAAAGATTATCTAAATAACAGCGATTCCGCTCTTTTGAACCGAGCAATAAATGCTTATAATGTCGGCTCTGTGTTTAAGCCCTGTGTGGCAATAGCAGGAATAGAGAATAACAAAGGAAATTTCATATACAACTGTACCGGCTCATTTGAGGTTATTGACCGACTATTCAAATGCCACGATTTAAGCGGCCACGGCACTTTGAATTTGCGTTCCGCCATAGCTCATTCCTGCAACACCTTTTTTTATAACTTTGCTTTTGATATCGGAAAGAATGAAATATATAATACTGCCTCTTCCTTAAGGTTTGGCACAAGCCTTAAGCTTTGTGAAAATATTTATACCGCTAAAGGCAGTATCCCCAAAAAAGAAACCCTTAATAATATAGCTCAGCTTGCAAACTTTAGTATCGGTCAGGGCGAATTGCTCCTTTCCCCTGTATCAATGCTAACCCTTTATTGTGCTATAGCAAACAACGGCGGTTATTATATTCCATCAGTTGTTGAGGGAACTTTGCAGAACGGAAAATTCAATGAATATGATATAGGAAATAAAACTCAGGTGATGGGCAGCAAAACCGCAGAAATTCTTAAAGACCATCTCACTGCGGTTTTACTCGAGGGAACGGGAAAAGCAGCACTTCCTAAAACCGTTACGGCAGCAGGCAAAACTGCAACAGCCCAAACAGGAAAATATAAAAACGGAGTTGAAATATGTCAGGGTTGGTTTTGCGGCTTCTTCCCCGCCGAAAACCCTAAATATGTTGTTATAGTTTTTTCTGAGGACATTAGTCGCCAATCCCTTTCCTCAGCCGAAATCTTCGCTCAAATAGCCGATAAAATAACCGAACTGGAAAAATAAAAAAATAGACAACACTAAACTTAATCAGTGCTGTCTATCTGGCGGAGTAGGAGAGACTCGAAATACCCTCTTGCAGTTAACAAAAGTTGTTATTCGCTTGGAGCGCGAACAACTTTTGACTGCTACGCCATTTCGCACTCACTTATTCTGCCACAGGCAGCGTTCGTGCTCAAAGCCCACGCCTTCGCCGCTCGAGTTCGAAACTTTAGGATATAAAAATAGACAACACTAAACTTAATCAGTGCTGTCTATCTGGCGGAGTAGGAGAGACTCGAACTCTCGCGCCGGGGTTTAGCCGACCTACGCCCTTAGCAGGGGCGCCTCGTCACCAACTTGAGTACTACTCCTTATTGATAAACGGTTTTAAAACCTTATTAAATTAAAATGGCGGAGAGGAAGGGATTCGAACCCTTGTGCCTTTTGGGCAAACGGTTTTCAAGACCGCCTCGTTATGACCACTTCGATACCTCTCCGAATGCGACTTTAATATTCTACCATAACACTATCCAAAAGTCAACTCTATTTTCATTAAAAATTAACTCTTTTTATATAAAAAACTAGGCTGCCGCATTAAGCGACAGCCTTAAAGTTTTAATTAAACGCCGAACTTAGCTACGTTGAGCTTAATTCCAGGGCCCATTGTTGTTGCAATAACGCAAGACTTAATGTACTGACCCTTTGTTGCGGCAGGTTTAGCCTTGATGATAGCACCCATAAGTGCATCAAAGTTCTCCTGAAGCTTTTCAGGACCAAAGGAAACCTTACCGATAGGGCAGTGAATGATGTTGGTCTTATCAAGACGATACTCAATCTTACCAGCCTTAGCCTCAGTAACAGCCTTAGCAACATCAGGAGTAACAGTACCAGCCTTAGGAGTAGGCATAAGTCCGCGGGGACCTAAAACCTTACCAAGACGGCCAACAATACCCATCATATCAGGTGTTGCGATAACAACATCGAAATCAAGCCAGTTCTCGTTCTGAATCTTAGCAACGAGTTCCTCAGCTCCAACAAAATCAGAGCCTGCTTCCTCAGCTGCCTTTGCCTTATCACCCTTTGCTAAAACAAGGGTTCTAACCTTTTTACCAGTTCCGTTCGGAAGAACAACTGCACCTCTAACCTGCTGGTCAGCATGACGAGAGTCAACACCCAAACGAACGTGAATTTCAACCGTTTCATCAAACTTAGCAGTGCCGGTCTTAACAGCAACCTCAACTGCTTCGTTTACATCGTAAAGCTTACCGGTTTCAATAAGCTTTGCGCTTTCATTATATTTCTTTCCGTGTTTCATTGTTTACCTCCCAATAAGTGGTTAAATCGGAATTTTCCTCCCACGAGAGAGAATTAATCGACTACTTCAATACCCATGCTGCGAGCAGTACCAGCTATCATACTCATAGCGGTCTCAATGCTTGCTGCATTAAGGTCAGGCATCTTTGTTTCAGCGATTTTCTTAATTTGCTCTCTGGTGATTTTGGCAACCTTAGTTTTATTCGGTGTGCCCGAAGCACTCTCAATACCGCAAGCCTTCTTAATAAGAACTGCTGCGGGAGGAGTCTTAGTGATGAAGCTGAATGAGCGGTCTGCATAAACGGTAATAACTACCGGAATGATAAGACCTGCATCGTTCTTAGTTCTCTCGTTAAACTCCTTGGTGAACGCCATAATGTTGACGCCGTGCTGACCAAGAGCAGGACCAACCGGGGGAGCCGGTGTAGCCTTACCTGCAGGGATTTGAAGCTTAATGTAACCTGTGATTTTCTGAGCCATTTATTTGCACCTCCATTATTCGTGGTAACAGTGTTTAAAAAACACCTGGCGGAACGGTCATATTCCGTCCCTCCCACCGTGGCGCATTACCCTTACGCCATGGGGACAGTTATCTGTCAATTTTAATAAGCATTTCTGCTGATTAACGAACTTAGTCAGCCAAAGCAATCTGGTCAAGCTCTAACTCAACCGGAGTTTCTCTGCCGAACATAGAAAGAACTACACAAACATTGTTGTTAGCGGTATCAACCGTTTTAACAGTTCCTGAGTAGCTCTCAAGAGGTCCGCTGATGATTTTAACCAAATCACCCTCTTTGTAACCAACCTCAACGCTGTGCTTTTCAACGCCAAGAGCGGCAACCTCTTCATCAGTTAGCGGTACCGGTTTTGAAGCCGGACCAACAAATCCTGTGCAACCACGTATGTTTCTAACAACATACCAGCTGTCATCAGTAACAATCATTTTGATTAAAACGTAACCAGGGAAAATTTTGCGTTCTATTTCACGCTTTTTATCTTCCTTAATCTCTGTAACAATCTCAGTTGGAATCTTGATTTCGTGGATAAGGTCCTGCATACCTCTGCTTTCAACCATAGTTGCAAGGTCGGTTGCTACCTTGTTTTCATATCCTGAATAGGTATGAACAACATACCATCTAGCTTCTCTTGTTTCAGACATAAACTACCTCCTCGGCATTAAACGCCTAAAACGAGCTGTACAAGCTTTCCAAGACCAAAATCAACAGCCCAAATCAATGCACCAACGATTAAGCACATAATTAAAACGATAATTGTATTCTTAACAACCTCGTTAACTCCGGGCCATACGATTTTCTTAACTTCACTCTTATAATCTCTGAAGAAACGAACTATTCTCTTCGGAATAGTAAGTTTTGCACCCTTAGATTCAGCAACCTCAATATAATCATCAATAAGCAAATAAGCGATTGAAAGAGCAGTAAATACTACAATAGCAATTGCTGTGATGAGAACAAAAGGAGTGTAATCAACACCTGTAACCTCAGGTAAGGGGCGTACATCAACATACTTCCAAGCATCTTTGGCAAGAGTAATAACCAACATATAGATAGAGGTTACAATGCCAAAGCCTGAAATAGCATAACGCAATTTCTTAGACTTATGAGCAAAAATGCTCATTAAGAATGCAATAGCAGTAAGTATGAAGCAAAGAAGGATATGAGCTGATTTTGCCATACCGTATTCGTTACCATCAAAGGTAATCTTGCCACCGAAGGAAAGAACAGAACCAACAACAGTTACTTCCTTACCTGCGGTAAAAATGGTTGCAAAATCAGTAAAGAACAGTATGAGTGAAGCTAAACCGAAAACAGCTACCAAAATGCGGCAAATCTTATTAACAGTTTTCATCTCTCTGCCTCCTTACTTTGTTTCCTTGTGTACGGTGTGCTTTTTGCAGAAGCGGCAGTACTTATTCATTTCAAGCCTGTCCGGGTCATTCTTCTTATTTTTCATTGTGTTGTAGTTGCGCTGTTTACATTCAGTGCAAGCAAGTGTTATTTTTACTCTCATAACGGCACCTCCCGCTTTACGGAATTATTTTTTGCTTTTACTCTTTGTAAAAGTACACGCCTCCCTCGATTCAAACTCTGTTTTGCACCGTTTTGGAAGCCAAAACGAAAAGCACCGTACAAAACAAAAATTGAACAAATCAGATTCTTTTGCAAAAAAAAAGAACCTTTCAGAGGTAATAGCATTATATCACAAACCATCTGAAAGGTCAAGAGTTTTTTACTATTTTATTATAAAATATGCAAGCACTATTATTCCGAGTACTATTCTATAGTAACCAAACGCCTTGAAATCACGCTTTTTAATATAAGAAAGCAAGAACTTAATAGCCGCAACCGATACTAAGAATGCAGTTAGCATACCAACTAAAAGTATCGCAATCTCGCTGCCTAAAAAGGTATTTCCATCTGCGAAATACTGAAGTACCTTTATTCCGCTGCCGCCAACCATTGCAGGAACGGACAGGAAGAAAGAAAACTCCGCAGCAGCAGTACGGGACAGCCCCAAAAGGACAGCACCAAGAATTGTTGAACCACTTCTTGAGGTTCCGGGGACTAACGCTAAACACTGAATAATACCAATTAAAAAGGCATTTTTAAAGGAAAGCACAGATAAATCTTCTGTTTTAACCTTTTTGGTTATACTTTCGATTATGATGAACAAAATACCATAAACAATAAGAGCGGTTGCAACAACATAGGCTCTGTAGTCCCCTGTTAGCATTGCATCTATCTGGTCATCAAACATAAGACCTAATATTGCAGCAGGAACACTTGCTATAAGTATTTTAAACCAGAGAATAAATCTATCAACAAATATGTAATTATTGCAGAAGTTTTTAAAACCGTTCAGGCTCTTCCCTTTTTCTGCTTTAAAGAAAGGAACAACCTCAGTTTTCTTCAAATGGAAAGGCCAGAGCTTATTCCAGAAAAGAATAACAACCGCAAGAATAGCACCGAGCTGAATAACAACCAAAAACATATCCTTAAAAGCATTGCTTGTTCCAAGATGAATAACCTCATCTGCAAGTATCATATGACCTGTGCTGCTTATCGGGAGCCATTCGGTTATACCCTCGATAATACCAAGGATTATAGACTTTAAAATATCTAACATAATATCACCCGAAATTATTATACAAGGGCTGCAAGACTATTGCAACCCTTATATTTTAACTATTTAAAATCTCTTTATAAAGCTTTATATATGCATTAGCAGAAGTGCCCCAGCTATTATCACACTTCATAGCACGCTCACGAAGCTTTGCCCAGCCCTGCTTATCAGAATATCCCGCAATGGCACGCCAAACGGTGTTCTGCATATCATGAGCATTATAGGATTTAAAGGTAAAACCGTTGCCCTCGCCATCTCCACTGTCTGAAATAGTGTCATTAAGACCGCCTGTTTCACGGACAATCGGGATAGTGCCATAACGGAGTGCCACCATCTGTGCCAGACCGCAAGGCTCACTCTGACTCGGCATAAGGAATATATCGGCACCCGCATAAATTCTATGAGCAAGCTGAGGGTTAAAGCCAAGCTTGAGCCCAACCTTATCGGGATACTTAGCCGCCATCTCATGGAAGAAGGTTTCAAACTCCCATTCTCCCGAGCCTAAAATAGCAAACTGAATATCGGCCTTTAAAAGCTCCTCGAACACATGCTTGACAAGGTCAAGTCCCTTATGCTTAACAAGTCTTGTAACTATTCCTATAACAGGAGCATTATCTCTTACAGGAAGACCTAATTCCTCCTGCAACTTTTGTTTGTTATAAGCCTTGCCGCTCATATCATCAGCATTAAAGTTTTTATAAATCAGGTTATCGGTTTCGGGATTGTAAATATCAACATCAATTCCATTAACAATTCCCGTTAACTTATAAGTGAATTCCTTTAAAATGCCGTCAAGCCCGTGGGAATAATAGGGGTCTAAAATCTCTTTTGAATAGGTTGGAGAAACGGTTGTGATTTTATTTGAGCACTGAATAGCACCCTTCATAAAGTTAACACAGTCATCATATTCAATAATACTTTCACGTTCATAAGGAATACCCAAAACATCCCCGATAAGTTCCTTGCCGTATTTTCCCTGATACTGAATATTATGAATGGTGAAAACCGTTTTCATATTCTTATATAGGTCATCATACTTGTAAAAAGTATCAAGATAGACAGGAACTAAAGCGGTTTGCCAGTCATTACAATGAATAATATCAGGCGTGAAACCGATATAAGGAATTATCTCAAGCACCGCACGGGAGAAGAAAGCAAAACGCTCCGCATCATCATAATGACCGTACATTCCCTCACGGTTGAAATAATACTGGTTGTCAATAAGATAATAGATAACCCCATCAACATGAGCTTCAAAAATGCCGCAATATTGTCTTCTCCAGGAAACAGGAACAGTTATACTGCAAACAAAGGTCATTTTACTACGCATTTCTTCCGAAATACTACCATAAAGCGGCATAACAACTCGGCAGCCAACAAACCTTTTTCTGAGTGCCTTTGGGAGTGCACCTGCAACATCTGCAAGCCCACCCGACATAGCAAACGGTAAAGCTTCACTTGAAGCGAATAAAACTTTCATATAAAACTCCTTAAAGCGATTGATTTTTCTTTAAAACTAATTTTTTATCTTCAGTTCCTTTAAGAACAACATCATTGCAAACAGTAACATTCTTATCTGCAATAACATTAACAAGATTTGCGTTCTCAAAAACCTCTGTTTCCTGCATTAAAATACAGTTTTCAACAACCGCACCCTTATGCACTTTAACTCCTCTGAAGAGAACACTGTTCTTAACAGTACCGTCAATAACACAGCCATCTGCAATCAAACTGTTCTTAACCTGAGATTTTGTGCCATAGCGTGAAGGCATATCATCACGGGTTTTGGTGAGAATAGGTCTATCCTTACTTAAAAGCTGATGTCTTACCTCACCGTTTAGCAAATCCATATTTGCATTATAATAACTTTCAATTCCGTTCATAAACATAACATATTCTTTATGCTCGAATCCATAGATATTAAGCCTTGAAAGATTCTTGGTTATAACATCCTTATTTATACTTTCAAGGTTTTCATCATAAGCCTCATTAGCGAGTTTCAAGAGAAGCTCTCTGCCTATAATTGTAATTCCAATACTGAAATTAGCCTCAACCTTGCCTTCATTGTTAAAATCAATAGCCGAAATCTTGCCCTTTTCATCAAGAGTTAAAAGCATTGTTTCACCGTCATTCTTAGGAACGATTCCGGTATGATAAACAAAGGTTATATCAGCATTTTTCTTTATATGAGCCTTAACAGCCTCGGATATATCAACATTCGCAACAACATCGGAATTGTAAAGCACGATATAATCACTCTTGCAATGAAGAATATAATCTTCAGCACCGTTTATAGCGTCAACCGAGCCGTTATATCTTTTTGCACCCTTTGTAATATAGGGCGGCAGAATATATAGTCCACCGTTTCTGCGGTCAAGGTCCCAATAAATTCCGTTGCTCATATGGTCCATAAGCGAACGATAATTACCTCTCGTTACAACGCCAACATTTGTAATACCAGCATTAACAAGGTTTGAAAGAGAGAAATCTATAAGACGGTATCTTGCACCAAATGGCACAGATGCCATAGAACGATTTGCGGTTAGTTCTTGTAATAAATTATCATTTGCATTTGCATAGATAATTCCTGCTACTGCTGAAGCTCTCATATTTTCTCCCCCTCTTTAATATCTTCTGTTATCATCTTGTTTGCAGAAACCTTAGCATTTTTGCCAACCTTTAGATTAGCACCTATAACCGAAATGCCCCAACCCTCAGTTCCAACAACAGCAGGGTCTCCGCCGATATCTGCATTTTCGCCAACCTCAACATTTTCTGCGATTATAGAGTATCTGACATTAGCTCCCTTTTTAATCACAGCACCCGGCATAACGAGTGAATATTCAACCGTTGCCCCAGGTTCAACCGTTACATTTTCAAAGAGAATGGAATAATCAAGATTACCGTAAATCTCACAGCCATCGGTAACAAGCGAATTTTCAACAACCGCTTCGTTTGATATAAACTGAGGTGGCATAGCGTTTGTTCTTGAATAAATACGCCAGTTTTTATCCGAAAGATTAAGGTCTATCTTGGGATTTAATAAATCAAGGTTAGCATCCCACAAAGAATCAACCGTTCCAACATCCTTCCAATAATCGTTAAATCGGTATACCTTTAAGGTTTCACCCGAATTTAACATCATAGGAATAATATTCTTTCCGAAATCATTTGAGGATTCGGGATTCTTTTCATCCTCAGTTAAATACTTTCTGAGTTTTTCCCAATTAAAAACATAAATACCCATAGAAGCCAGATTGCTCTTTGGAACGGGAGGCTTCTCTTCGAACTCGTAGATAGTATCATTTTCATCGGTATTAAGAATGCCGAAACGGGTTGCCTCTTCCATTGAAACCTCTAAAACCGCAATAGTGCAAGCTGCATTACTTTCAATATGGAAGTTGAGCATTTTAGAATAATCCATTTTATAGATATGGTCGCCCGAAAGAATAAGAACATACTCAGGATTATAGCGTTCTATGAACTCAAGGTTCTGATATATAGCATTTGCAGTTCCCTTATACCAGTCTCCGCCTTGCTGACCCTGATAGGGAGGCAAAATATGAACACCGCCGTTGGTTCTATCCAAATCCCAGGGCTTGCCCGAGCCTACATAATCATTAAGCTCAAGTGGTTTATACTGAGTAAGTATTCCAACCGTATCAATTCCTGAATTGACGCAGTTAGAAAGCGGGAAATCGATAATTCGGTATTTTCCGCCGTAAGGAACGGCAGGTTTTGCAATCTTGCTTGTTAAAACACCGAGTCGGCTTCCCTGTCCTCCAGCTAAGAGCATAGCAACACATTTTTTGTTTTTCAATTATAACACTCCCATTAACGCAATAGCGTTTATTTAGTTTTTTTCTTAGGCGGTTTAAAGAAACTTACCGACATAGGCGGTATATCAATAGCAATTGAATAATCTCTTCCGTGCATAGGCAGTTTTTCAGCTTTATATCCCGCTCTTCGAGGTGCGGTATTGCCGCCGAACTTAATGTCATCGGTACTGAAAATTCTTCGGTAACTGCCCATAGACTTAACGCCTATTCTATAACCTGTTCTTTCGACAGGAACAAAGTTGCAAACTGCAATTATCTCATCCCCTGCTTTGTTCATTCGGCGGAAGGCAATAATACTCTGGGTATTATCATCATTTGATATCCAATTAAAGCCTTCCCAGGAATAGTCGATTTCCCAAAGCTCAGAATTATCAAGATAGAACTTATTAAGTTCCTTTGTGAAAGAAAGCATCTTACTGTGTTGCTCATAATCAAGCAGCAACCAATCAAGCTGTTTCTTATAATCCCATTCAATAAACTGTGCAAACTCCTGACCCATAAACAAAAGCTTCTTTCCGGGGTGAGCCATCATATATGCATAAAAAGCACGAAGCCCTGCAAATTTCAGTTCATAGTCTCCGGGCATTTTGTTTATCATAGAACACTTGCCGTGAACAACCTCATCATGCGAAATCGGAAGAACAAAATTCTCCGAAAATGCATAGAAGAAAGAAAAGGTCAGGCAATCGTGGTTATCCTTTCTGAAATAGGGGTCTAAGGACATATATCTTAGCATATCATTCATCCAACCCATATTCCATTTAAAGTTAAAACCAAGTCCGCCATCATCAGCGGGCTTTGTAACAAGCGGCCAAGCAGTTGATTCCTCAGCAATCATTAAAACCGATGGGTTTGTCTTAAATGCAGCCTTGTTAACCTCTCTTAAAAACTCAACTGCCTCAAGGTTTTCTCTGCCTCCGTAAATGTTAGGTACCCATTCTCCGCCTTGTCTTCCATAATCAAGATAGAGCATAGATGCTACCGCATCAACACGAAGACCGTCTATATGAAACTCTTTAAGCCAGTAAACTGCACTCGAAATTAAAAAGCTTTTAACCTCTCGTCTTCCATAATCGAAAACGCAGGTGCCCCATTCCTTATGCTCGCCCTTTCTCGGGTCAGCATATTCATAGCAAGGTGTTGAATCAAACCTGAAAAGTCCGTGCTCATCCCTTGGGAAATGGGCAGGAACCCAATCAAGAATAACTCCGATTCCGTTGTTATGCATAATATCAACAAACTTTTTGAAATCTTTTGGAGTTCCGTAACGTGAGGTTGGTGCGAAATAACCCGTTACCTGATATCCCCAAGAGCCCTCAAATGGATACTCGGTTATCGGCATAAGCTCAACATGAGTATAATTCATTTCCTTAAGATAAACGGCAAGCTCCTCTGCAAGCTTGACATAATCAAAGGTATTGCCATCAGGGTAAGTTTTCCAAGAGCCTGAATGAACCTCGTAAATATTTACGGGTGATTCGTAGATATTGGTATTTGCCCTTTTATTGAGCCATTCCTTATCTTTCCATTTGTAATTATCAGGAGCATAAACCTTTGATGCATTAGCCGGTGCTGTTTCAAAATGTCTGGCATAGGGGTCTGATTTTAAAACCGTGTTCCCGTCATTTGATACAACCGCATACTTATAAATATCAAAGTTCTTTATTCCTTTAATTTCAACTTCCCAAATTCCTCCGTCAACCCAGTTCATCGGGTTAGCCTCTGTATTCCAGTTGTTAAAATCGCCAACAACTGAAACATTTTTAGCATTCGGTGCCCAAACTCTGAAAAGGGCAGTATCCCCTTTCAGAAAAGAACCAAAAACCTCATAAGCATTATCTATGACGGATGAATTGAAATTATTTATGATTTCTTTCATATGATAGCTCCTTTTTGTTTCATCCTTATTCATTATACCAATTTGAACCCTAATTTTCAAGTGTTATTTGTTAGTTTTTGGAAACAAAAAGAAAAATTTTTCGACAGTTTTTGGTAAAATCTCACAAATTTCACACATTTGTCCAAACATAGTAAGTTATTTTTATTAAATAGCTTTTTCTTTTAAAGCATTAAGCTTATCAACACAATTCAAGCAAACCTCATAGCCCTCATAAGCAAGACTTTGGGCAAGGTCGCCGCAGAAAATACATTTGGGACAATACTTTTTAAGAATTATTTTATCACCGTCAACAAAAATCTCAAAACTGTCAACCTCGTTTTCAATATTAAGCATAGTGCGTATCTCCTTAGGAATAACAACTCTTCCCATTTTATCAACGCCTCTTATAATACCTGTTGATCTCATTTTCTTCCCTCCTACACTATGAATTTTTAATTATATTACCATAATAACCAAATTTTGTCAATTAACAGAAAATCCCAAAAAAACCGCCCCTTTCGGAGCGGTCTTTAAAAAGCTTGATTATTTAAGAAGGCTTCTGTAAAGCTCTGCAATTTCAGCTTCGCTTGTTTCTCTCGGGTTACCGGGGCGGCAAGCATCAGCAAATGCATCAGCAGCAAGGGCAGGAATATCTTCCTCTTTCATAATACCCTTAAGCGAGGTGGGGATTCCAACATCCTCAGCAAGCTTGCGAACTGCTTCAACAGCAGCTGCACGGTACTCAGCCTGAGTCATACTGTCAACACCCTCAACGCCCATAGCCTTAGCAATATCCTTATACTTCTCACCTGTATACTCAGCATTGTAAGCCATAACAGTAGGAAGAAGAACTGCACAAGCAGCACCGTGAGCCATATCATAGTAAGCTGAAAGGGTGTGAGCCATAGAGTGGTCAACACCGAGACCAACGTTTGAGAAGCCCATACCTGCAACATACTGACCGAGTGCCATACCATCACGGCCCTCTTTTTCGTTGTTAACAGCAGCTCGGAGTGAACGGGCAATAATCTCAATAGCTTTGATATGGAACATATCAGAAAGCTCCCAAGCACCCTTAGTAATATAACCCTCAATAGCGTGGGTTAAAGCATCCATACCGGTAGCAGCGGTAAGAGCCTTAGGCATAGAAGCCATCATATCAGGGTCAACAACTGCAACAACAGGAATGTCGTGTCCGTCAACACAAACGAATTTACGCTTTTTCTCAACATCGGTAATAACATAGTTGATGGTAACCTCAGCTGCAGTACCTGCAGTTGTGGGAACGGCGATAATAGGAACGCACTTATTCTTAGTAGGAGCAACACCCTCCAAAGAGCGAACATCTGCATACTCAGGGTTAGTAATGATAATACCGATAGCTTTAGCAGTATCCATAGCAGAACCGCCGCCAATAGCGATTATACAGTCAGCACCTGCAGCCTTAAAAGCATCAACGCCGTTCTGAACATTCTCAATTGTGGGGTTAGCCTTAATATCGGAATAAACTGCATATTCAATACCCTCTTTATCAAGGATATCAGTAACCTTAGCAGAAACGCCGAATTTAATAAGGTCAGGGTCGGTCGCAACAAAAGCCTTTTTGAATCCACGGCTTCTGAATTCATCCGGAATTGCGTTAATGGCACCTGCGCCATGATAGGAGGTTTCATTGAGCATAAATTTGTTCATTGGTTTTCACCCTTCTTTGTTATTTTTTTAACAATTACATTATAATTCATAACCGCCAAATATTCAAGAGAAACTTTTTACTTTCTCTAAAATTTTCATAGACTCATCGTGATAAACTTTTGCATCCTTTTGCTTTTCAATCAAGGTATCATTTATTCTTCGGCAGGAAATACCGAGTCCCTCAGGTAATTCTTTCTCATTTAAAACCGTTTTCTGATAAAAATCTTCCCCTAAAGGCTGAGCCTTATCTTCAAACATATCAACATCTGACGAAAGCCCGTCAAAATATTTGATTGATTCTTCATCTGTTATATAAAGCATTGTATCGTATTCGGCAACAATCATTGACTGCATTTTCATCAAGATACTATTTTTATATTGCGTATTTGAATTGCTATTTGAAAAGCTGCAGTTGATTACATTGACAAGAACTTCCCCATCCCCGTTCATATCAGTAGCATATTCTTCAAAATAATCTTCAACGAGGTTTAACTGCTCATCGAGAACGGGAGTATATGTAAAATACACCATTTTCATATCATAATGGGGGCGTGAGCTACACTGAGCAACACAAATAGTAATAATAGAAACTAAGAAAACTATCGCAATAATATGTATTTTATACTGATACCAGAAGTTTTCCTTTTTCTCCTTAAAGGTTTTTGGAAGGATAGCAACCTCACTCGGCTTTGGTCCTGCTTCTATTTCACCCGATTGCATTTTTTTGAGTTTAATAAACTCTTCCCTTGCCCTTTTTTGTTCCTCTAAAATTTCGTTTCTTTTCATTTCAAAATCCTTTTAATTTGATAATTGAATTTTAGCATATTTTATTTTATCTTTCAAGTGTTCCGAAATTTATTTACAATTTATTCTTAATATCTCAGATACTGGGTGCTAACATACCCGACTATTCCGTTATACCCAACAACCGACCAATCAGGAACCTGGGCAAAAACAGTAACCTCAGCACCGTTTGGAATAGTTGCAATAACAGGAGCAGCAAACGAAGGGTTATACCTGACATTAAGATTAGAGCCCATAGTTGCAACACTTGCGGTAAAAATCGGTTGAGGAGTATTAAAGGGTATTCCAAAATATCTTGTTAAGGAAAATACAAGATTTGCGGCTATTTCATCAATATTATCCCTTATCCACTGTGCATCCTCAGCGTTATCATGATAAGCTATTTCAACTAAAACTCCTGGAGCCTTTGTTCTTCTCACTTCACCTAAAGAGGTTGTTGGAACGGTTTTAACCGAATTTGGGAGCGGATAAATAACCTGAAGATTTTCTGCAACAATATCAGCAAATCTTTTTCCCCTTTCGCTTGAGGGAAAATAATAAACCTCAGAGCCTCTTCTCGAGCCGTCTCCGCTGCCCGTTGCATTTGAATGAAGTGCAAAATGCAAATCATAATTGCCTTGGTTTGAAGCGGCTATTGAGCTGGCGGCAGTCATTTCAGGCGTGTTTCTGACATACTGTATACCGCTTGCCGCAAGATAAGGCTCCATTGCATCGGCGATTAAGTTCATATAATATTCTTCGTTTCCGCCGCCGTTATAGGGGTTAAATTCCTGAGTTGAGGGGCTAAGATAAATTATTGGCATAAAAAACAAATCCCTTCGATTAGTATACTAAAAACTATGAATCGAAGGGATTTTATATGATTATTTAATTCCTAAACTAACTGCCGTATTTTTAACAACCGATAAAAACCAGCAATAAAGTGCTTCGCCAAGTTCCTGATAAACGGGGTCTCCGTCATGAGAGCAAAGCATTGCAAAGGTTTGACCTATTCTGCGGTCAATTTCGTTACCTCTTCTGAATGCAAGGTAATAAAAGGAAAATGCACCTGTATCACCCGAAGTTCGATAAAGCTCACTGTCAGCCTCTTTCAAGGTATCGATAAAGCTTTTCTGAGCAATTCCCCCCAAAGTATCATCAGAGCATAACTGCTCAAAGCCAACGGTTGCCGTAAAAGAAAGTAACATACGGCGTTGAACCAGCATTTCACTATCGTCCGCAGTTTCACCAACAGCAGATTTAACGTCCTCTATAAATTCTAAGGCTACAAGCCTTCCCCATTCCTTTGCATTTTTTATAGCAGACTTATCAGGACCGCTCCTACTCGGGCGGTTTTCGGCATTTTTCTTAATATCACGGGAGGGCTTATCCCCCGCAATCTTAATATCGTTATCCGAATACATTTTTTCTTTCCCCCTCTGCCATTCTTTGAGATTTTTATTCCTTAATAGTCTCTAAGGCTTTTGCCAACTGGTCAGGACACGAGGTCGATTTAAAACCGCATCTTATTCCCTGCAGTCTCTCAATAACATTCTCAACCTTCATACCCTCAACAAGAGCCGATATGCCCTTAGTATTTCCGTTGCAGCCGCCTTCAAATCTAACACTTTTAACAATGCCGTTTTCAACTTCAATATGGATATTTCTTGAGCAAACGCCATTAGTTTTATATGAAAATTGCATATTGATTATTCCTACCTGTCCTTAAATCTGTTACTGCGAACGGGATGGCGGAGTTTTCTGAGTGCTTTAGCCTCAATCTGTCTGATACGCTCTCTCGTTACGTTAAACTCTGTACCAACCTCTTCTAATGTATGGCATCTGCCATCCTTAAGTCCAAAGCGAAGTCTGATAACAGCCTCTTCTCTTGAAGTTAAAGTTTTTAAAACACCATCAATATCTTCGTTGGTTATAGTTTTGAGGGCAGCCTCATCAGGAGCCAAAGCCTCTTCATCACGGATGAAGTCCATAAGTCTTGAATCTTCCTCGGGACCTATGGGAGTTTCCATGGAAACGGGTTCCTGAGCCACACGCATAATTTCTCTAACCCTCTCAACAGGGAGGTCCATCTTTTCAGCGATAAGCTCCTCGCTTGGCTCAAAGCCGTTTTCATGAAGTAACTGGCTCTGAATTTTCTTTAAACGGTTAATGGTTTCAACCATATGAACAGGGATACGGATGGTTCTTGCCTGGTCTGCAATGGCTCTGGTTATTGCCTGACGAATCCACCATGTAGCATAGGTTGAAAACTTAAAGCCTTTTGTATGGTCAAACTTATCAACAGCCTTGATAAGACCAACATTTCCCTCTTGAATGAGGTCGAGGAAATACATTCCTCTTCCAACATACTTTTTAGCGATACTAACAACAAGGCGAAGGTTTGCCTCGGTAAGTCTCTGCTTAGCATATTGGTTTCCCTCAGAAATCTTGATAGCAAGCTCAATTTCCTCTTCGGAGCTCAAAAGTGGAACTCTGCCTATTTCTCTGAGATAAACTTTAACGGGGTCATCAAGAGAGATATTATCAAAGGACATATCCTCTTCGCTTAACTTATCAACATCCATCTCCTCGAGCTTAAGCTCATCATCGGTAGGTTCCTCATCAAAGTCAAGTTCCAATGTCGGAGGCTCAGAGAAAAGCTCATCGGGGTCCTCGGGAGTTTCAATATCATCAATAGATATTTCCTTTTCCTCGGTTTCAAAGGCTTCTTTGCCTTCAAGCTCGGTTATGTTTTTCTTTTGTTCCTTTATATTATCCATCTTAATTTAATTCCCCTTTGATTTTTTATCAATCATATTTTTAAGATTTGAAGCCCAGTCATCAACAGAAAGCTCTGCATCTGATGCACTATTTAAGATAATATCTTCTTCTAATATTACCTCAATACAATCTTTTAATACCTGTTTAGCGTTTTTACCCGCTTTTTCGCTGTTTTGCAAGGAAACAAGATATCCAAGTTCTCCAGGAAGCAGTTTTTCAGCAAAAAGTGAGACATCAATAATTCTTCCACCCTCAAAGGCATTAAGAATAGTTTCATAAATCCGCCTGTTGAGTGTTGTTATCATTTTACTGCTCGGGAGCTTTTCCTTAGCCTCGGTGCAAAAATCAGGATGCTGAAGTAATACTGCGATTAAGGTTTCCTCTGCAGAGGTGCCTTTCTGAGAGCGTCTGCGTTCGGGATTAACATCATCCTTAGTAAACTTCGGCCTTATAATCTCTGATATTTCTTTACTTTTTCGACTGCGGTAATTCTTTCGGCGATGTTCCTCAACCTTGGCTGTCAGTGCCGTTCTTGAAACACCGTATTTATCTGAAAGTCTGCCGATATAAACATCCCTTGTCATAACGTCATCACAAGAGGCTATGATTTCAGCAGCGGCGGAGAGATATTTTAGTCTTCCGTCATCCCCGTTTAAATCAATTCCATTTGCAGCCATAAGCAGCTTATATTCGATATCGCTAACCGCCCCCTCTAAAAGAGCCTTAAAGCGTTCAGTACCGTTTTTCTTTATATATTCATCGGGGTCTTTTCCATCAGGAATAACAACAACCCTTACCGAAAGCCCTGTATTTTCAAGCAGCTGCGAAGCCCTTTTTGCCGCTTTTTGACCAGCGGCATCGGCATCAAGCATTAAAACAATTTCTTTAGTATATCTTGCAAGAAGATTAACCTGCTCGCCTGTGAATGCGGTACCTAAAGGTGCAACTGCATTAGTAAACCCTGCCTGATGAAGTGAAATAACATCCATATTTCCCTCAACCAGAATTATCTGCTCTGAGGCATTGTTCTTAGCATAGTTAATACCAAAAAGGTTTTCGCTCTTTTTATAAACGGGGGTATCGGAAGTATTAACATACTTGCCGCCCATTTTATCTTCACCGGGCATTGCTCTGCCTGAAAAGGCTACAACATTTCCTCTTATGTTTATTATCGGGAACATAACCCTTTTTCTAAAGCGGTCATAAAATGTTCCCCGCTGACTTTTACCTATAACATTTGCCGTTAACATATCGTTAATCGAAAAGCCTTTTGATTTGAGATGGTTGATAAGTGCATCCCAGCTATCAGGAGCGGCTCCAAGACCGAAACGCTTGATAGTAGCAAGAGAAAGACCTCTGCCCAAAAGATAATCAAGTGCCCATTTCCCGTCAGCCGACATTAAGTGCTGATGAAAAAACTTGGCAGTTTCACGGTTGATATCATAAACCGTATTTTTAAGTCTCTGCATTGAATCGTCATAACCGTCCTGCGGAAGTGTTACCCCCGAACGCTCAGCCAAAAGCTTTACAGATTCAATATAGTCTAAATTCTCAATCAGTCCCGTAAAGGTGAAAACATCTCCACCAACTCCGCAGCCGAAGCAATAAAAAGAGGAGGACTCGGGATAAACAGTAAACGAGGGGGTTTTTTCGCTATGGAACGGGCAAAGACCAACAAGGTTTTTGCCTCTTCTCTTCAAATTGACATACTGGGAAATAGTTGTTTCAATATCATTCCGATACTTAATCTCGTTTATAACATCCTCAGGTATTGCCATAAAAACTCCTCCTTTACTTCAAATTTAACATCAAACCGTCCAAAACTTAGGAATATAAATATTAGAATAAACCGCAGTTGCATAATGGTCGGTCATTCCTGCAATATAATCTGCAACGGCTCTTTCCTTACCCTCTTCCTCGCAGATTTTAAGGTATTCATCGGACATTTTCTCAGGGTTTTCAAGATAATACTTAAAAAGTCCCTCAACAATGCCTAAAACCTTGGTTTCCTCCGATTTTGCGACAGGGTTTTTATAAACCGCATCAAAAAGGAAGGTATGAAGCTCGTTATAATATTTCTCGGTTTTGCTATCCATAAGGATATCTTGACCGCTGTTATCAACTATTGATTTTACGAGAGTGTTAATTCTTTCACTCTTGCTATGTCCTAAATGCTCAGTTATATCTTTCGGCAAATCACTTTCAGAAATAACCCCTGCTCTTATAGCATCAGCAATATCGTGGTTTATATATGCTATTCTATCGCAAAGCCTTACAACTCTGCCCTCAAGTGTTTTGGACCACTCGCCGTTTGTGTGCCTGTCAATTCCGTCAAGCACCTCAAAGGTAAGATTAAGACCCATTCCGTTTTTCTCTAATCTTTCGCAGACCCTAACACTCTGCTCATAATGAGCAAATGAAAAGGATGCCAAATCGTTTATTGCACGCTCGCCTGCATGTCCAAACGGGGTGTGTCCCAAATCGTGTCCCAAAGCGATAGCCTCGGTTAAATCCTCATTAAGCCTTAAAGCCCTTGCAACCGTTCTTGCAATCTGGGAAACCTCAAGTGTATGGGTGAGTCTTGTTCTGTAATGGTCCGACTCTGGAGAGAGAAAAACCTGTGTTTTATGCTTAAGTCTCCTGAACGCCTTGCTATGAATAATGCGGTCTCTATCCCTTTGGAAATCGGTTCTGAGTTCACATTTTGCCTCCTCCCTTTTTCTGCCAAGGCTTTCATCTGAAAAAGCAGCATTAGAAGACAAAATAAGTCGCTCAATCTTTTCGGTTTGTTCTCTTACTGTCATACATCTCACCCCTTCATATATTTTATTAGCCAAAAAACGCAAAATCCCTTTTTATTTTACAATTTTTTATATTTCAAAGGGGAAAATTTTATTTTCAATAACCTCCGCCTTAAGCCTTGCTGAAAAATTCTCTGAAAGCTTTTCCTTAAAGCCTTCAACTTCACTGTCTCTTAAAACATAAGTTAAGGTTACTTGGTCTGTAAATTCGCTGTTATCAATCTTGCCTGAGTTATCCTCAATAAGCTTTAAAAGTCTTTGATGGTCGGTATAATCACATTCAGTTTCTAAAACAGAGCAAGGAATCATTTCGGCAATAGAAGCTAAATTAAGAGCATCCTTAACAGACTTTGAATAAGCTCTTACAAGTCCACCTGTTCCAAGTAATATCCCACCAAAATACCTTGTTACAACAACTGCTATATCTGTAACTCCGCTCCCCGTTATAACATCAAGCATTGGCTTACCTGCCGTACCATGAGGCTCGCCATCATCGGAAAAACGGCAGTTTCTACCCTTATTCACCGAATATGCAAAAACATTATGCTTTGCATCCCAATACTTAGAACGCATTTCTTCAATAAACAAAAGTGCCTCTTCCTCGGTTTCGCAGTGCCTGAGAGTTGCTATAAACTTAGAGCGTTTTTCGGTATATTCTGCAACCGTTTCACCCGTTGCAGTTAAGTATTTTTCCATAAAACACCTCAAAAAAATCGCAGCCGCCTATAAGGCGGCTGCGGAATAAAGGTTAGTCGTCAATATTGAAACGCTTTTTGAATCTGTCAACGCGTCCACCGGTGTCTACCAATTTTTGTTTACCAGTAAAAAACGGATGACATTTAGAACAAATATCCAAACGGATATCCTTTTTTGTTGAGCGTGTCTCGAATTCCGCGCCGCAAGCGCACTTAACGGTTACCTTTTCATACTGCGGATGAATACCTTCTTTCATCATGGTCACCCCTTTCTAACTAAATAACATATGAATGATATCACAAACTGTTTCAAAATGCAAGCATTTTTTATTTTTTAAAGAAATTTTTTATATCCTCATAAATTTCAACCGATTTAAAGGCAATTTTATAGCGTTTGGGATTTTCTGCAATTTCTGCACTCTTCTCATTTGCAACATCCGAAAGCGAAACATCTCTTGCACAGGGCAGGCAAATTTCAGGGAATACAACGCACCACCAGTTTTTCCCCTTACCCTCTCCAAGAGTTACTATAAGAGATTTATAGGTTCCTGCAGGGAGGGTGAAATCATCATATTCCCGAGTTTCAAAATAACTGTCCCCCACCTTCGCCTTAGCCTCATAGGAAAAACCATTTTCTTCAATAACCGAGTTAGCCATTGCCGCTATCTCTTCAATAGAAGCCTCTGCGTCCAGAACAGCACCTTCAATATCGGTTGAATCTTCAAAAAGACTTCCGCTCTCCTCAAGAATTTTATCCCTGATTTTAAGCTTTAAATTCTGGTCCTCTTTACTATCGGAGTTTGCGATAATATGTAATCGCAAAACGTTGGTCCTCAAATCATCGCAAGCAGCATTAAACTGTGCAAAAGAAACAAACACAGCCGAAAGCAATCCGCAAATAAGGGCTAATCTGAAAGCATTTTTAGATAAGAAATTTTTAAACATTCTGATATCTCCTTTTTTTAATTCAAAGGAAATATTAACCGAAATTTGTTTTTTTATTCAATTTCTATCGCTTTATTAAGACTTTCTGCCAAAAAGCAATTAGCTCCCTTTCTCTTAAGTTGCTTGTAAATTGCATTGGCTTGCCTTTTATCATTGAACATTGCAAACCAACAAGGTCCGCTTCCCGAAAGAGAAACCGCCTTTGCTCCAAGATTATGTAGCTTTGCTTTTGTGGCATTATCTTTCCAAACGGCTGTAAAGGAATTTTCAAGCAAGGCAGAAAGGGAATTATAATCTTTTTCCTCTATCGCCCTAATAGCCTTTTCGTTATCTGCTATCGGATGCTCCTCGTTATCAAGAACACGGTACATTTCAGCAGTTGATGGTTTTCTATCTTCCTTTAACAGCACAAACCAGGTTTTTTCAAGCGGTTTAATCTCGCTTAAAACTTCACCTATTCCCTCGGCTCTTCTTGTTCCGCCTTTTATAAAGAAAGGCACATCAGCACCAAGTCTTAAGGCGATTTCCTCTAACCTTTCATCGCTAAGCTCGGTTTTATATAACTTGTTAAGACCTATCAAAACCGCCGCCGCATCAGCACTTCCGCCGCCCATACCTGCAGCCTCAGGGATTTGTTTTCTAATATATATGTTAGCACCTTTTGAAATTTCAGTTTCCTCAAAGAAAAGCTTTGCTGCCTTAAAGGCTATATTTTCTTCACCGCCGAGCTCTTTCGTGCTGCATCTCACAGTTATCTTTTCAGCCTTTCTAATCGTAACGGTATCGCTAAGGGAAACCGACTGCATAACAGTATCAATAAGATGATAACCGTCTTCCCTTTTACCTGTTATACTAAGGGTTAAATTTATTTTTGCGTTAGCAATTAAAGTAAGGGGCTTTAAATTAAGAATAACAACCGAGGAAAGCACAAGCACTATTCCAATAATATTGAAAAGGCTAATATCTTCTCTATAAACCAACCCACCGATAAGTGTTGCAACAACAGGCTCAACCGTTGCAATAATGGGTGCAGCTGTCGGCGAAACGCCAGACAGACCTGTTGTGTAAAGAACGTAGGGCATTACAGTATTGAAAACCGCCATTAAAATAACGATTATAAAAATTTTGGGAGTTGAAAAAGTAAAATTTAAGGTTTTTACCACATTTATAAACGGGATAGTGCAAATTGAAGCAAAAAGAAAAACGTAAAAGGTTATGGTAAGGGTTTTATAGCCTCTTTGCAGCAGTAATTCTCCAAAGATGGTATAAAGAGCGTAACCTAAACCAGTAAGCAATCCAAAAAACAGTGCTTTTGAGCCAATACTCTGTGCCGAATCGAAAAGGCCCGAAACAAAACAGCAGCCTAAAAATGCAATAAATAGTGCTGTAATCTTATTTAGAGTTAGCCTTTCCTTAAACAAAACTGCCGATATTATAACAACAAAGAAAGGTGCTGTATAAAGAAGCACCGCCGCAACCGAAAGAGAAGCCAAAGACATAGTTGTATAATAAGAAAAGTTGAAAAGCACTATGCTGAAAAGACCTGCAGATATAAAAAGCCATAAGTCTTTAAATTTAACCTTAAAAAGTCCCTTATCCTTGAAAAGAATTATTACACCTAAAAAAACGGCAGAAAAAAATGCTCTTCCAAAAACCATCTGCATCTGCGAAAACCCAGTTGTTTGCAGAGTTCTCACAAAAAGTCCCGCTGTTCCCCAAAGAGAAGCGGCTAATAATACTGCCAAAAAATGAAAACTGATTTTCCTGTTCACTTACTGCACTCCCAAAAAAATAGTGAGTAGAAATCTACCCACTAATTTTACATTTTATAATTTATTCTGTCAAGCCGTTAATTATGGAGTATCTGGTGCCTGAAGCCCGGAGCCATAGTAGTAGGCGTTAGAGCCGCAAAACGATATCCTCTGTTTGCCAAGCCCTCAATAATATACGGGAGAGCCTTAACGGTTGTTGTTTTAGCAGAAGCATCATGCATAAGAACGCAGATAGCATTTTTACCGCTTGCTCCCTGCAAAACCTTATTAAGTATATAAGTATAGCTCGGAGTATTACTATCAGCATCCCCTGAATCAACATTCCAGTCAAAATAAGAGTATCCCTTTTCGGGAACCTGTTTTACGAGGGTGGACATAAGTCCCGGACAGTATTTTTTACTGATTCCGTTACTGCTGCCTCCCGGAAATCTTGTAACGGTTGATTTAACCCCCGTTAAAGACTCAACCTTGCTTGAAATTGCATTGAGGTCTGCGAAGAATGCTTCAGGACTTTTATAAATCTCGCTGTAAACATGCGAAGAGGTGTGAAGTCCAACGGTATGCCCATCAGCATGAATTTGTTTAACATAGTCGATTTTGGAGGTGTTTATAACGAAAAAGGTGGCTTTAACATTATATTTTTTAAGCACTTCAAGTATCCCTAAGGTATTGTTTGACGGACCATCATCAAAAGTAAGATAGCAAACCTTATCGCCCTTGCCATTTTGAGCTTTAAGTGTTGCTATCTCACTTTTAAGCTTATTATTCTCATCAAGATATTTTTTGTTTTCAGATTTTAATTTTTCGTTTTCTTTTTTAGCCGCCTCAAGCTCCTGCTTGATTTTTTCGTTTTCCTCTTTGTAGGTTTTGTTTTCGGTTTCTAATTGAGAAACAGTTCCGCCCTTTTCGGAAATAATAGATTCATTTTTCTGAACCTCGGCCTTAAAATCCGATATCTCACGATTTTTAAGAATAATAACCGCAGATGATGCCACTAATGCTATAACCAGCAAACAAACAACCGATATAAGTGTTATAAGCTTAACCCTTTTAGAAATATTCACCTTTTTCACCTCCGTTGTAAACTATTATAACATATTAAATTGAAAAAGTATATTACAAATAATTACAAAAAACGACCCTCTGATTTGTTGACATATCGCTTCTTTTTATAGTATAATTAAAAAAATATTTATTTTTGGGGTCTTAGTATGATAAACAGAAGTATAAAAAAGCTTATATGTTACGGTCTTGAAAAAGGACTTTTTGAAAAACAGGATGAAATTTTTGTTGCAAACAAAATTCTCGAAATATTAAATCTTGATGGTTTCAAATGCGATGAGGATTTCAAAGATGTTAACCTTGAAGAAACCTTAAAGGAATTACTGGATTTTGCGGTTTCAAGCGGCATTATTGAAGATTCTGTTACATACCGTGATTTGTTTGATACAAAGCTTATGGCGGCAATGATGCCGAGACCGAGTGAGGTTATAAAGGAATTCGAGCGTTTATATGCCGTATCCCCTGAAGCCGCAACAGAATACTATTATAATCTAAGCCAGAACAGCGATTATATCCGCCGTTACAGAATTGAAAAGGATGTTAAATGGGTAGCCCCCACGGAATACGGCGATATTGATATAACAATAAACCTTTCGAAGCCTGAAAAGGACCCTAAGGCTATTGCTGCGGCAAGACTTATGGCAAAAGAGGAAAAGAATACAGCATATCCAAAATGTATGTTATGCCGTGAATGTGAGGGATATGCAGGAAGGGTTAACTTCCCTGCAAGACAGAATCATAGAATTATCCCAATCAGAATAAATGATAGTGATTGGTGCTTCCAGTATTCCCCCTATGTTTATTATAACGAGCACTGTATCGTTTTCAATTCCGAGCATAGCCCAATGGCTATAAATCACGCAACCTTCAGAAAACTTCTTGATTTTGTTAAGCTTTTCCCTCATTATTTTGTTGGCTCCAATGCCGACCTTCCTATTGTTGGCGGTTCGATTTTAACCCACGACCATTTCCAAGGCGGAAATTATACCTTTGCTATGGCGAAAGCAGAAATTGAAACCGAGCTTTCGTTCAAAGGCTTTGAGGATATTAAAGCGGGTATTGTTAAATGGCCGTTATCGGTTATAAGACTCATCGGAAAAGAAGACCAAAGATTAGTTGAGCTTGCTTGCAAAATATTAGATGCTTGGCGTGGTTATACTGATAAGGAAGCTTTCATTTTCAGCCATACTGAAAAAACACCTCATAACACTATAACCCCAATTGCCCGTAAAAACGGTGAGAATTTCGAGCTTGACTTAGTGCTCAGAAATAATATCACAACTGATGAACACCCCGCAGGTGTTTACCACTCTCACGAAGAGCATCATCATATTAAGAGGGAGAATATCGGTCTTATCGAGGTTATGGGGCTTGCGGTTCTTCCTGCAAGACTCAAAAATGAAATGGCATTGCTTGAAGAGGCTATTTTAAGCGGTGCTGACCTTCGTTTAAACGAAACTTTGGCTCAGCATGCTGATTGGGCTGAGGATATTATCTCTCGCTACCCCGATTTAAACAAAGATAATATAGATGAAATTATTAAAAAGGAAATCGGCATTGTTTTTGCTAAGGTTTTGGAGCAATGCGGTGTTTATAAGCGAAACGAAGCTGGCAAGAAAGCATTCCTCAGATTTACGGAGAGTGTTAAATAAATGTTCATAAGCGTTTTCACACAGGTTGTTATCCTCTTTGTTCTGATTTTTCTTGGAGCAATTTTAACCAAAAAGGGAGTTTTCACCGAAAAAGGCATTTCGGTTATGACCGATTTAGTACTGCTTCTTGTTACCCCTTGCGTTATCATAAAATCATTTATCAGGGAATTTGATGTTTCAACCCTTAAAAAACTTTTAATCAGTTTTCTTATCGCCTTTTTGGCACATATTGCCTTTATTTTGTTAAGCAGACTGCTTCTTCATTCAAAGGAAAAGAAATCCGAAAAGGTTTTGCAGTTTGGAGTTATTTTTTCAAACTGCGGATATATGTCCATTCCCTTACAGCAGGCACTTCTCGGTGAGGACGGAGTTTTTTATGGCTCTTCCTTTATAGCAATCTTTCAGCTTTTCATCTGGAGTTACGGACTGCTTTTAATGAGCGGCGATAAAAAATATCTCTCGCCCAAGAAAATATTTATAAATCCAGGTATGATAGGACTTTCCATCGGTCTTATAATCTTCCTTTTATCAATCCCCATTCCAAAGGTGATTTCAGAGCCTATATCCTATCTTGCCTCTTTAAACACTCCTCTTCCGATGCTTATAATAGGTTATCATCTTATGAAGAGCGATATATTAAAGGGACTTCATAATTTAAAATGCTTCTTTGCAATAGCATTAAAGCTTTTCGTGTTCCCTCTCATAGCGATTGGTGTTATGTACCTATGCGGAATAAGAGGAACTATGCTTGTTTCCTCTGTTATTTCCTGCAGTGCTCCAACAGCAGCGATAACAACTATGTTCTCGGATAAATTCTCTTGCGATACCGCCCTATCGGTTAATATGGTATCTCTCAGCACCATACTTTCCCTTTTAAGTATGCCGCTTTTAATAACACTTGCTCAGTATTTAGCATAATTTTACCACCTCGGGTTAAAATAACACCCGAGGTGATTTTTATGCAATTAACACAGAAAGAAACTATGCTTTTAAAGGATATGAAGGACGGGGAAAAGATTTGCATTCAAAAATACACAAAGTATGCTTCCTTAGCTCTCGACCCTCAGCTTAAAGAGCTCTTCACTTCTCTATCAAATGTTGAGCAGCAGCATTTTAACACACTTTGTCAGATAGAAAGCGGAACTACTCCAAGCAGCAATTCCCCATCTCAAACAGTTAAGACTACCTTTACTTCAAATTACGGTATGGGCGATACCCCCGATAAAGCCGCAGACTGCTATCTATGTTCCGATTTATTATCCAACGAAAAGCATGTCTCTTCCCTTTATAATACCTGTATTTTTGAGTTTAAGGATGCATCTATTAGAGATACCTTGAACCATATTCAAAAGGAAGAACAGGAACACGGCAAAATAATTTATGATTATATGAGTACGAACAATATGTATTCATAATGATTGCGGCTTGAAAGAATTTTTCAAGCCGTAATTTTAATTGACTTATTTAGGTTATGGGTTTAAAATAAGTTTATAAATACTGAGAGGTTAATTTATGCCTGTAACTGATAAAATTAAACATATATATGAGCCTGATGACTTGCAATGCGGTCAGGCAGTTATTGCAATGCTTGCTGATGTGAGCATTGAGGAAGTAATAGAGGTTGTTGGAACCAATCGTGAAACCACGCTCAGCCAAATGTTTAAAGCATTCGAGCATTACGGCATTTCCTGTTCAAAGGAAAGAATAGCGGAAAACAAAAAAGAAAATCTTCCAAGTGTTTGTCTTTTAAGCCTTGAAACTCCCCGTTGTTGGCATTGGTCGCTTTATTTCCACGGAAAATTCTATGACCCCGAACATGGCGTTCTCGAGAACTTCCCTGTTTCAAACAGAAAATATTATTGGAAGATAGAGGAATAATTGTGATAGATAAGCTTTTTAAGGAAAAAATAAAAGAGTATTTAAATGATGATATCGAAATTCTCGTTTTCGATGAGCTTGATTCAACCAACAGTTATTTAAAATCGCATATTGGTGAAGCCTCGCCCGAGTTTTTAACAGTTATAGCAGATTCTCAGACTCTTGGCAAAGGAAGAATGAGCCGAAAATTCCATTCCCCAAAGGAAAGCGGAATTTATATGAGCATTCTATTAAAACCTCAAATCAAGGCTGAAAACAGCGTTTTAATAACTGCTGCAGCGGCAGTTGCCGTAAACCGAGCAATAGAAGATTTAAGCGGAAAAACCGCTAAAATCAAATGGGTTAATGATATCTATATTAAAAACAAAAAGGTTTGCGGTATTTTAACCGAAGGCTCTATAAACCCCAACGGCTCATTGAATTATGTAATTCTCGGTATTGGCATTAACGCCTATACCCCAGAAAACAACTTTGATGATGAAATTAAAGATATTGCAGGTGCGGTTTTCGAAAAAAGAAAAGAAAACCTCAGGAATAAACTAATTGCTAAGGTTATTAAAAACTTTAAGGAATATTATAATTCTTTAGAAGATAAAATTTTTTTGGAATATTACAAAGAGAAAAATTTAGTTTTGGGAAAAGAAATAACCGTTCCAAAGAACAATATTTGTCTTTCTGCAAAGGCATTAGATATTGATGAAAATTGCCGTTTGTTAGTAGAGTATAAAAACGGTGAAAAAGAATATTTATCCTCGGGCGAGATTAGCATAGGAGTTGATTTTTTTGAGTAATTTAATTCAGAATGAGGCGTTTTTTAAACTAAGCTACGGTCTTTTCGTTGTATCCGCCAAAAACAGCGATAAAGATAACGGTTGTATTCTTAACACAGTTATGCAGGTAACCGATAATCCTAAACGTGTTATGCTCGCCGTTAACAAGGAAAATCTCACTTGCCAGATGATAGCAGAAAGCGGAGTTTTCAACATAAGTATTTTATCCGAAAAAGCACCGATGAGTATTTTTAAAACCTTTGGCTTTAAAAGCGGAAAGGATACCGATAAATTTTCTGAAATTGGGTTTAAAAGCCGAAGTGCAAACGGAGTATTTTATCTCACCGAATATTCAAACGCTTTAATTTGTGCTAAAGTTATAAAGGTTATCGATTGCGGAACTCACCTTGCTTTCTTGGCAGATGTAAACGAGGCATTGGTTTTGGATAACACCCCATCAATGACCTATCAATATTATTTTGACAATGTTAAGCCAAAGCCTGAGGTTAAATCTAAAAAAGGCTTTGTTTGCAAAATCTGCGGATATGTTTATGAGGGCGAAACCTTACCGCCCGATTTTATCTGTCCTCTATGCAAGCACCCCGCCTCAGACTTCGAGCCGATAGAATAAAACTTCTATAATTACGAATTACGCATTACGAATTACGCATTAAAAAACCGCCCAACAGGGCGGTTTTTTAATATGAGTCGGTCGGTAAGCCGAGTTCTGTCGTGGATGGTTATCTATCTTGGCATAAGATTGCTCTTATACTCCAGCCGCTCTTCGTAACACATCGGGCAGATGTATCGTTACAGTCAGCGTTGCTCCGAATAGGGTTTACAGGGTCTTGATGTTCCCATAAGACCGGTGAGCTCTTACCTCGCCTTTCCACCCTTACCGCAAAATGCGGCGGTATATCTCTGTTGCACTTTCCCTAAGGTTGCCCTCGGCGGCCGTTAGCCGCTATCCTGCCCTTTGGAGCTCGGACTTTCCTCAGATATTTCTATCCGCAACCATCTAACCAACTCAACGGTATTTTATCATAAATATGCCTTTGTGTCAAAAACAATTTTAAAGAATAAAATGTTAGTGTTTGGAGGCTTGATTATGGAAAATACTTATTTTAAAAGTTTTTTAGGGGCAAATTCCCTTGAGGGCTTTGTATCTTTTTTTGATAAATGCTTTGAAGCTAACGACAACTGGAAAGCATACATAATTAAAGGAGGTCCCGGAACGGGCAAATCCTCATTTATGAAGAAAATTGTGAACATAGCAAAAGAAAAAGGCATAAGAAGCGAGCTTTGCCCCTGTTCAAGCGACCCTGATTCTCTTGATGCCGTTATTTTCCCCGAGGTTAAAGGCGTTATTATGGACGGCACCTCACCCCACACAGTTGACCCCTATTACCCCGCTGTTTGCGAAGAAATATTAAACTTCGGTGAATACTGGGACAGCAATATAATAAATCAAAGCAAGAAAGAAATTATTCGCCTTACCGATAAAAACAAACTTCTTCATAAAGTAGCCTCGGGTTATCTTAGAGCAGCGGGTGAGATTATGAGGGATAATCTTAAGATTATTAACCGCTGCACCGATATAAATAAAACAAACAATTTTGCTAAAAAGCTCTGCAAAAAATATATCCCTAAAAACTTCGGCATTGGTTACGAATGGGTGCGGTTTCTTGAGGGCATTACCCCTAACGGCATAGTTTCATTTTTTGATACTGCAAAGTCAAAAACCACAGTTATCATAAAGGACAGCTTTGGAAAAACCTCTGATATTATTATGAAAAGGATAAGGGAGTATTCCCTTTCAAACGGCTATGATATCATAACGGTTAAAAATGCATTTCTACCCTCAAAACTTATTGACGGAATAATTATTCCCTCGCTTTCAATATCATTTTTGCGAGAAGATGATTATTCGGAAATTGATATTCCCGTAAGGCGTGTTCATTGGAACAGATTTATAATTCCCTCGGAAATTAAAGACTATAAAACAAGAATTAAACTCAATAAAAAGATTTTTTCTTCGCTTTTATCCTCTGCGGTTTCTGCACTTAAGGAGGCAAAATCTGTCCACGATGAACTTGAAAGCTATTATATTAAAGGTATAAATTTTGAAAAACTATCTGCCCTTTCAGAAAAAATTGCCGAAAATTTATTCTAATTCACAAATATAGCTTTATTTTTATGCGTTTTTTATAGCAAAACTTAAAAAAGTTAAAAAACATTACAAAAAAGGTTGCAATTTTGTAACCTTTTTGTTATACTAATGAATGTAAAAGTTACAAAATGTAACCTTTATGAGAAAAAATAGGATGGTGAACTGTTATTTTTAAGGATTTGAGCATTGAAGCACTTAAAGAGAAGCTGCTCTCAAACGCAGTTATAAATAAGGCTTTCAAATTCATAAATCTAAACAGAATATTCGTAAAACTTGCCGCCGTTTGTTTGGTTGGAATTATTTCTATATTAGTTAGTGCCGCTTCTGTTGGCATAACATTCGGCTTTAATGTTAAATATTCAGGTAAGGTTATTGCAACAGTTAACAATGCATCGGTTTTAGAGAATGCTAAAACCTTGGCTATTAAAACAGTTAACGGAAAGAACGCCGATAAGGTTATCTCTTCCCCGAAGCTTAGCATAACCTTAACCATTGCGGACAAGCTTGATAATGCTGATAAGGTTGCAACCGCTATTCTTGATAACACTGCAGAAGTTATTTCAGGCTCAGCTTTAATCATTGATGGCGAAACTGTTGGCATTGGCTCTGATAACCTCGTAGAGCTTGTTGAAAAAAGAAGAACTGCTTTTTATATTGAGGGTGCCGAGAATGAGGCTTCCTTTGTAAAATCAGTTGAGGTTAAAGATGGATATTATCTTAAATCTGAAATTAAGGATACCTCATCTGTTGAAGATGCAGTGAATAATCTCGAGGTTAAAACTGTTTCAACAGTTGTCAGCGATGTTAAGGTTGCTTTTTCCACCAAGAAAACCCTTACAAGCTCCCAAAAAACAGGATATTATAAGGTAACAACTGCGGGTAAGAACGGTCTTAACCGCAAAACTGAGCAGATTTGCTCTGTTAACGGAGCTGAAACCGAGCGAAAGGTTCTCTCAAACGAGGTTATAACCGCTCCCGTAACCCAAGAGGTTACAGTTGGCACCGCTCCTGTTAAACTCACTCCCGCACAGAATGCAAGTGTTACCGCTGCAGGTTTTATATGCCCTCTCCCAAAAGGCCGATTTAAGGTTTCATCTTATTATGGAGATGGCAGAAATCATAAGGGTGTTGACCTTTGTGCAAACCGTGGTGTTCCGATTTATGCCGCTGCTTCCGGAACTGTTACTTATGCAGGCTGGAGAAATGATTACGGTTATAATATCATTATCGACCACGGAAACGGCCTACAGACCCGTTATGCCCACGCTTCTGTTCTTTATGTATCAAAGGGAACTAAGGT
Organism: Acutalibacteraceae bacterium; assembly: GCA_045531855.1. Taxonomy (GTDB): domain Bacteria; phylum Bacillota; class Clostridia; order Oscillospirales; family Acutalibacteraceae; genus UBA737. The sequence continues at coordinate 12,307 of JAZSEU010000016.1, read as the reverse complement.
TTCTCAGGGCGATGTTATTGCCGCAGTTGGCTCAACAGGAAACTCAACCGGCAACCACCTTCATTTCGAAGTTATCGTTAACGGAACAAGAGTTAACCCCGCCCCCTATATCAATTTGAAATAAAATCAAAACCCTGTCTTTTTGACAGGGTTTTTTCATTTGCAATCACAGCAGCTTTTGAATAGCTTATCAATATCGAGGCTTTTTTCTTCTATGTTTTTGATAAAGCCTATTTTACTTAAAAATTCTTCGCTTACTTTTTCATCATAAAAAGCATTCATAATGCCTCTTTCAGCAGCTATATGAAGTGTGCTTCTAAGCACTCCGTCCGCTAAAAAGGTATCGTTTAATGGCTCAATATGTTTTATAAGCATCCTTTTCTCATCAATATCAAAAAGGCAGAGCCCCAAAACCTCTTGACCGTCTTTAGCCACTAAGCAAGAGCAATTTTCACTGAATTCTATATTTCTTTCAACGAACAAGGCTTCTGCCTTGTTTTTTTCTTCCTTTAAAGTTATCATTCTTTTTTCTCCGCATTAACATTTGTCAGATGACGCATTTCTCTTTCATTGAGGGGTCGCCATTTACCCTGAGGAAGCATTCCAAGCTTAACTCCTGCTATCTCGGTCCTCTTAAGGCGAATAACCTCTAACTCAACCGCTTCGCACATTCTTCTGATTTGACGGTTTCTGCCCTCTTGAATTATGAAAATCAGAACAGTTCTATCCGACTTTCTCTCAGCAACAAACACCTCGCAAGGAAAAGTTTTTCTGCCATCAAGCTCAATACCCTCTCTGAGCTTAATCAGTTCTTCATCCCCTACCTCGCCCTTAACGGTTACTCTGTAGGTCTTATTTACGTGGGCAGAGGGGTGTGTTAAGCTATTCGCAAAGCCGCCGTCATTAGTCATAATAAGAAGACCCTCTGAGTTGCGGTCAAGTCTTCCAACGGGGAAAAGCTTAACGGGTGCATCTTTAACAAGGTCGGTAACACACTTTCTGTCAAGCTCATCCTTGGTAGTTGTAACATAGCCACGTGGCTTATGTAGCATAATATACATTTTTTCATTCTTGGCGATAACGGTTTTACCTGAAACTTGAACCTTATCTCTTTTCGGGTCAACCTTAGCTCCCAAAACGGCAACTCTTCCGTTAACCCTCACCTTTCCTGCCAAAATCAACTCTTCGGCTTTTCTTCTTGAAGCAATTCCGCATTCCGAAAGATGCTTTTGCAATCTTATTTTATTATCCTTCATTTACTTCTCCCATAGGTTTAAAAATATGTATTTAAAATTCTCTGAAACAACGCTTAAAAAGCTCCGCTTTTGCGAAATTTCACTAATTTCTTCTTTCGAATAAATCAAAGAGGTTGCAATAACCTCGCCGTTAAGTAAATAATTAACCTTGCCGATTTCATCACCTGTTTTTATCGGTGCATATAAAAACTTCGGCAAGAATATCTGACAGTTAATTTCCCCATCCCCCGATATTCCAACACTCATCGGTTCTATTACGGCATCAAGGTTTTTTTCGCCGTTTATAACAGGGATATTAAAACTTTTTTTCTTGGGTACAAATTCCTTGAGGTTTGTCTTTTTTAGTCCATATTCCAAAAGAGCTTTATGGTCCGCCCAGTCATCAGGGTCTGAAAGGGTTACGGCGATAACAAACCTTCCGTCCCTTTTAGCCGCCGAAACCAAGCATCTGCCCGATTTCTTGGTGAAACCCGTCTTAACACCAACCGCTCCATCAAAGGTTTTAAGCAATCGGTTATGATTAGATAAGGTTCTTTTATAGGGTGGATTTCCATATTCGAGGGTTGCCGATTTAGATGACGCCGCCTTAGAAAATTCCTCATTCCGCATAGCAAAACGAGCAAGGTTTGCTAAATCTCTCGCACTCGAATAATGCTCATCACCATCCAGTCCCGATGGGGTTTCAAAATGGGTGTTATCAAGCCCTAACTGAGCCGCCCTGTCATTCATCATTTTGACAAATCTATCAACCGTTCCACCCAAAGTATAGGCAGTAACATTAGCGGCATCGTTACCAGAGGATAACATCATTCCATACAGCAAGCCCTCAAGGGTAACAGTATCCCCCGCAAGCAAGCCCATAGATGAACCCTCAACCCTCAGCATTTCGGCAGTAACCGTAATTTGCTCTTCTAAATTTCCCATTTCGCAAAGAAGAAGCGAAGTCATAATTTTAGTAGTGCTTGCCATTGGCAAACGGCTATCGGCGTTATATTCATATATAACCTCACCTGTATCCCCATTTATGAGAATTGCCGCTTTTGCCGAAGTTCCTATAGCCTCTACCTTAAAAAATGATAAAAGGCAAATAGCTAAAACACAACAAATTATCTTCTTCACTTCTTCACCGCCTCAACTTAATTTTATTAAGTGAGACTAATTTCTATTACTGATTTTCCTTTTTAGGAAAAAGCTCCTTTGCCTTATCCAAAATCTCAGGTGCCATTGTAACGGCTTTTTCAAGAGTTGTAAGCTCGTTATAGATAGGTATCATCTTAACATTACCGCCCGAAATTGCCATAAAAGCAATGGGAGTAACGGTAACACCTGCTCCGCCGCCGCCGCCAAAAAGCTCGGCTCCGCTTTTAGAGGGAAAATCGCTGCCGCCTGTTGCAACACCGAAAGCCACCTTGCAAACGGGAATTAACGTAACCTCACCGAATTCCATAGGTGTTCCTGTTATAATATTAGCATCAACCATTGCCTTGAGCTTGTCCATAGTTGTGTCCATAATACCTTTAATGCTATTCTCGCTCATTATATTACTCCTTTAGTTTTAATATAATATTCCTCAAAATAATTTTAATATGTATTTATTCCTCAGGGTTAAGCTCCAATTGTTCCCCGATATCGTTTAATTCCTCGCCCGATTTCGGAAGAGGCGGAAGCTCGGTTAAATCGTTTAAAGTGAAGCAACGAAGGAAATTCTTTGTTGTTCCGTAAAGCAAGGGCTTGCCCGGAAGTTCAAGTCTTCCCCTTTCCTCGATAAGACCTTTTTCTATCAGCGTTGTAACAACACCCGAACAGTCAACACCTCTTACCTGTTCAATAAAAGATTTGGTTACGGGCTGATTATAAGCCACAACCGCCAAAACCTCTAAAGCCGCATTTGAAAGAGGAGTTCTTCGCCTTATATCAAAGGCTTTCTTGATATATTCAGCATATTCTTTTCTTGTTGCAAACTGATATGTATTTTCAAGTCTTAAAAGCTCAAGACCGCTATTATTGCTCTCCATTTTATCCTTGAGTAAATCCATTATCTTAACAACTTTTTCAGGGCTAATTTCAAAAACCTGAGCAAATCTGTCGATACTCATAGGCTCGCCACTTGCATATAAAACGGCAGAAAAAGCCGAAACCAACTGTTCGTTATTCATCTCTCTTATGCTCCTTAATAAGTGTTATTTCAGCGTTATCAGAATCGCCGTCAATCCGAACACGGTTTGCCTTGCAAAGCTCCAGAACCGCAAGGAAGGTTGCAACCAATTCAGAACGGCTGTTAGCAGTTTTATAAAGATTTCCAAGCTTCTGTCTTGAACCACCCCAAAGCTTTCTGATAACAAAAACTATCTTGGTTGAAACCGCAACAATTTTCTTTGCAACTATCTTTGTAAAAGGTGCGGTTGAAGGCGGAAGCTTTCTCTTTCCTCTGCCAACCGCCGAAAGATATGATAAATAAAGAACATCACTTGAATGCACAAGCTCGTAGGTCTTATCAAAATCATATTCACTCGGGTTTTTAACAAATTTATCAAAACCGCCCTGCATTTCTGAAAACTGCTGAGCTATCTGCTTGCAGACCATATATTCAAGAAGCTCGCCCTCAAGTTCTTCCTTAAGCTGAACGATTTCCTCATGCTTTGGAAGAAGACTAACAGTTTTTATATAGATAAGCCTTGACGCCATCTGCAAAAACTCACTTCCGAGCTCCATTTCCTCATCCTCAAAGAGTTTTATCTGCTCTAAATACTGGTCAATAAGCTCGGTTAGCTGAATATCATAAATATTAAACTTGTTTCGGGCAATTAGTTGCAAAAGCAGGTCTAAAGGTCCCTCAAAGCCCTCTATTTTATATCGAATTGTGTTTTCCATTTTTACTCCTTTTTAAAATCTAAAAGGTAATGATGCGATAAAATCAATTCCTTGGGTCAGATAATACGAAAGAAAATTAAGCGGACCGTCTAAAACGCCAAGCCATAACAATGCGATAAGTCCCCAAAAGATAAATTTTTCATATCTCATCAAAGCATAATAATATTTATAAGGCAGCAGTGCCGATAAAAGTCTTGAACCATCAAGGGGCGGAATTGGTAAGAGATTAAACACCGCAAGGTAAATATTTATATTTGCGATATACACAAAGAAAATCGCAACATAAATAAAAAACTCCGATAATTCTGAAAGGGCTGTAAACCCGTAAAAAGCAAAATTACATATAAGGGCAACGATTATATTCGCCATCGGCCCTGCTAATGCAGTTATCGCCATATCCCTTTTGGGATTTCTGAAGTTATTATGATTAACCTGAACCGGTCTTGCCCAACCAAAATTAAAAAGGATGATACAAATTGCACCGACATAATCGATATGAGCAAAAGGATTTAAGGTCAATCTTCCTTGCCAACGGGGAGTATTATCACCGAGCTTAACCGCTGCAAAGCCATGGGCAAACTCATGAATCGGCAAAGTTATAAATATAACCGCCAATGATGAAAGCAGATAAATAACTATCTGCAAAAAATTCATATTCCCCGAAAGAATACTTCTAAGCATTCCTAACCGCTCCAATTCACACTTATTCAAAATAATTATATAACATTATTGACACAAATACAAGAAAAACATACAACAAAAAGCCCGAAACTTAAGTTTCAGGCTTTTAATTATAGAGTGCTGTTTTCACTCGGCAGTTGTGAGTCAGTAGGTTCTGAACTGCCGACTTCCTCTGACGAAGAAGACGGGGTTGTTTCTTCGGGTTCAGATGAAGTTCCGTCCCCCGAGCCTTCAGGCTCAGACGGGGTTGTTTCCGAAGGTGCAGAACTCGTATTTTCAGAAGAGGTTGGCGGTGCACTCGAAGTGTGAGACTGGGTTGATGAGGTTGTACTTGAATTCGTGCTCTCAACCGATGAGGTGGACTCGGTCTGGCTTTCCTTAGAGGAAGCCGTTCCCGTTATAGTGGAATAGTTTTTAGGACTCGTTCCGTCTTTATAATAGCCAACTCCGCTCTTATAAACATCCTCACTATCGGTAAAGTTCTTATTTTTAAGACCTCTATGAACCTGTTTCATAACATCTCGCCAAACCGTTGCAGCCGCTGAGGTGCTATGAATTTCCTGTTGTTTATCGAAGCCGTACCAGACAGAACCGACATAATACGGACTTCCCGCAACCATCCATAAGTCCTTGGATTCACTTGAAGTACCCGTCTTTGCAAAAGCCTTCATAGAACTAAAGCCTGCAATACCGCCGCCTGTTCCCTCTCTTCCGTAAACAACGCCCTGCAAAAGATGATTCATTATGGTGGCAGTAGCTTCGCTTATAACCTGGTCGCCCTTATAGTTATATTCAAGAACGGTATCTCCTGCGGGGTCAACAATTTTATAATAGGTTGTCGGCTCATAATACTTTCCGTTGTTACCGAACATTGCATAAGCCGCTGCAGATTCGGTTGTTGTTATACCGTGATGACAACCGCCAAGTGCTAATGAGGAAAGGTTTTTATCCTCCTCAGTTAAATACTTGAAATGCAGTTTATTCTTAAGAAAATCAAACGAGGTTTCAACGCCTAAATCCTGTAATAATTTAACAGGTATTGTATTAGCAGATTTTCTTATAGCATAGTCAATAGTTATTTCGTTTTTATAATATCCGTACCATTCAGCCGGACCCGACTTTCCGTCAGGATAATAGTTCTTTATCGGCTCATCCTTAACAATCGAGGTATAGTCAATCAAATCCTGTTCTATTGCAAGGGCATAAACACCGATTGGTTTCATAGTAGAACCTGGTTGTCTCGGAAGAGCGGTTGCTCGGTTTAATCCACGGTTAACCGTTTTCTCACCGGCTCCACCAACAAGACCTACAATATGTCCCTCATAGTCCATAATAGTCATAGCAGACTGAACATGAGTTTTTTCTCCTTGCAGATTTTCACCCTTTAAATAGAAATAACGGCTTGTGTTCTGATAAACAGATTCCATACAGCTTTGAATATCAGGGTTAACGGTTGAATAAATCTTGTATCCGCCGTTATAAAGCATAGTTGATGCAACCGCTTCACTGCATCCGTATTTCTCAGCCAAATCGGCGATAACCTCTTCAATTAAGGCGTCAATAAAATAGTTGTTTATATCAGAATCGAGTTTTTCTTCTCTTGAGGTATCAAGGGTTATATCCTTATCATAAGCCTCGGTATATTCTTGCTCAGTTATGCTGCCGATTTCGAGCATTTTATCAAGCACTGTGTTGCGGCGGTCTTTGTTATTATTCATCCCCGTTATAGGATTATATTTAGAGGGATTCTGAGTTATAGCAGCAATAGCGGCACACTCAGTAAGATTTAATTCGCCAACATCCTTATTGAAATAGTAGTTAGCTGCAACCTGAACACCACAAATGCCGTTTCCTAAAGCAATAGTATTAAGATATGCCTCTAAAATCTGGGTTTTATCAAGTCGCCTTTCAACAAGCATGGCTCTGATTATTTCCCTGAATTTTCTGAAAGCATTTCTACTTTTATCTAAAGTAACATTTTTAATTAACTGCTGAGTTATGGTTGAACCACCAAACTCGGTATCATCAAACTTAAAAACATAGTTACCGATAGCACCAACAGTTCTACGCCAATTAACGCCCTTATGCTCATAAAAGGTTTCATCCTCAATGGCTACAAAGGCATCCTTGAGATTTTGAGGCACCTTGCTTATGCCAACCCAAATTCTGTTTTCATCCCCGTGAAGCCTTTTATATTCCTTCCAGCCTCCGTTTTCATCCTCAACAAAAACTACCGAAGTTAAGTTCATTTCCATATTTTTGATGTTTTCAGCAATCTTTGTTGCCGAGAAAAAATCAACCTTCTTTTCCGACTTAACATAAGGCGGAATTGCAAAAATCAAGGAAATAGTTGAAACAACCAATATGCAAGCTAAAATAGAATGAAGCTTTTTTAAAATATTTTCCATATATTCCAACCTTTCCTTATTTTTTCATATTATAACACTTAGAGAAACAATTATCAATCTTTAATTTATATATAAATTTACTATTGTGTATTGAGAAAATATATAGTATAATATACTTGATATACTATATGTTGGAAGTGTTAATAGTTTGGAACACATAATATATTTAGATAACAGTGCAACAACCAAGCCTTGCAAGAGAGCTATTGACTGTGTTAACGAAGCTCTTCTGAATACTTGGGGCAATCCATCTTCCCTGCATTCATTAGGTATAGATGCCGAAATAGAGGTTGATTCTGCCAGAAGCGTTATAGCCAAAACCATCTCCGCGAAAAAAGAGGAAATCATTTTCACAGGAAGCGGAACTGAGGCTAACAACACCGCTATAATGTCCGTGTCAAAAAGCAGAAACCGAAAGGTTATAACAACCCTTATTGAGCACCCCTCAGTTTTAGAAACCTTTAAAAGACTTGAAGATAACGGATTTGAGGTTATAAAGCTTGGTTGCGATAAAAATGGAGTTATAAACCTAAACCAGCTTGAAGAAGCACTTGATGAAAATGTTTGTCTTGTAAGTATTATGCTTGTCAACAACGAAATCGGTTCTGTTCAACCGATTGCCGAAGCCTCCAAGTTAATCAAAAGGCTTGCCCCAAATGCCCTTTTCCATTGTGATGCAGTTCAAGGCTTTGGGAAACTAAAAATAAACGTTCAGCATCTCAGTGTTGATTTGCTGAGTGCCAGTGCCCATAAAATTCACGGCCCTAAGGGTATCGGATTTTTATACTGCAAAAAGGGCACTAATCTTCACCCTCTGCTCACGGGTGGCGGTCAGGAAAACGGGCTTCGTTCCGGCACCGAAGCTGTGCCTCTGATTATGGGCTTTAAGGGTGCTGTTGAGGAGCTTTCAGATATAGCTTCATCAGAAAATTATATTAAAAATTTAAACATTTATGCAAGGGAAAGCTTTTTAAGCTCCGGATTTATAACGATAAATTCACCCACCGAGGCTTTGCCCTACATACTTAATATTTCAGTTGAGGGCTACCGTTCTGAAACTCTGCTTCATTATCTGGAAAGCAAAAATATTTTTGTTTCGAGCGGAAGTGCTTGTGCCAAGGGAAAGCCAAGCTATGTTTTAGAGGCTTTGGGACTTTCAAAACCTATGGCTGACAGTGCTTTAAGGCTTAGTTTTTCTAGAGATAACACCAAGGAGGATATCGACCTGACAATTAAGGCATTAAAAGAAGCCACACAAAAGCTCAGGAAAAGCAATATATGAAAGAAATAATACTTATTAAAAACGGCGAGCTTACCTTAAAGGGACTAAACCGTTCAAATTTTGAAGATGCACTTATAAAAAATATGAAGAGACGCCTTAGAAGTTTAGGCGAGGTTAGTATCAGAAAGGCTCAAAGTGCAATTTATATTGAGCCGAAGCAAGATGATTTTGATTTTGAAGAGGCTCTAGAAAGGGTTAAACTAATCTTCGGTATAGCCGCTTTCAGCAGAGCTTGTGTTTGCGAAAAGAATATGGAAGATATTCTTTCAAAATCGGTTGAATACCTTAAGGGTACAATGGAAAACATAAAAACGTTCAAGGTTGAGGCTAAACGTTCGGACAAAAAGTTTTCCCTCACCTCTCCCGAAATCTGCCGAGAGCTCGGCGGAGCTTTATTATCGGCATTTCCGCACCTAAAGGTTGATGTTCATAATCCTGACAGAACGGTTTTCGTTGAAATCAGAGATTTTAATGCCTATGTCAGAGCTGAGCAAATTCAGGGTGCGGGCGGACTACCCGTTGGCACCGCAGGAAATGCTTCAATTCTCATTTCAGGCGGTATTGACAGTCCTGTTGCCGCTTGGACAATGGCAAAAAGAGGTCTTCGCCTTAATGCAATACATTTTGCAAGCCCACCTTATACAAGCCGCAGAGCCGAAATGAAGGTTAAAACTCTTCTTTCTAAGGTCGCAAAATATAGCGGAAGTATTAACCTAGCGATAGTTCCCTTTACCGAAATTCAGGATAAAATTGCAGAATGTTGCCCTGAGGACTATTTCACTCTTATTATGAGACGTATGATGATGCGAATTGCTGAAAGAATTGCAAGAAATGAAGGCAGTTTAGCACTTATTACGGGTGAAAGCTTAGGTCAGGTTGCAAGCCAGACTCTTCAGGCTTTAGTTACAACTGACTTTGTTGCCAATATGCCCGTACTTCGCCCTCTTATAGGAATGGATAAAGAGGAAATTATCAGAATATCAAGGAATATTGATACCTTTGAAACCTCTATTCTGCCCTATGAGGACTGTTGCACAGTATTCACGCCTAAGCACCCAAAAACAAGACCTACTATTGAGCTTTGTGAAGCAGCTGAAAAAGATTTGCCGATAGAAGAGCTTATAGAAAAAGCAATAGCCGAAACCACATATTCTTATATTGACTGAGAGGAATTTACCCTTGATTAACAAAGAACTCTTTGAAACAGCCGAAAAAACGATAAATAAGTTAAAAGAAAAAGGGCTTACCGTTGCCTCTGCAGAATCCTGTACGGGCGGTATGGTTTCATCCTTTATAACCTCTGTTTCGGGAGTTTCTGAGGTTTTTGAAATGGGGCTTTGCTCTTACTCCTGCCGTATTAAAAACAAGGTTTTAGGCGTTAACAACAAAACCCTCGAAAAATACGGTGCCGTTTCAAAGGAAACCGCAAAGGAAATGGCAGAGAATATCCGAAAAATAGCAGATTCCGATTTGGGAGTTTCGGTAACAGGTGCTGCAGGTCCTGACGGCACAGAGGGACATCCTCCAGGCTATGTGTTTATTGCAGTCGCAGGAAAGAAAGGCACTGATATTAAGCTTCTTAATATTGAGCCTAAAAGCCGAAACTATGTCAGAGAACAGGCAGTCTCAGAACTTTTTAAGCTTATCAACATTTATATAGAGGAGTTATAAATGAACCATTATAAAAACGAAAGTGCATTTGTTTCATTTATGAAACATATATATGCATCGTATATCCCGAACAGTAAGGACAACTTAAAGCAGATAATAATGAAGCTTCTGTTTATTATCTCCTTTATAACTTTAATTGTATCCGCTTCATTTATTGCTGATTACTTTTTGAAAGCAGAACAGCAAAGCAATATAATAGAAGACAGCCGAAACATCTGGCATTCCGCCGAAACAAAGGTTGCCGATATACCAAATGAGCAGGCAACCGAAACCTTGACCGAGAAAAACGAAGATTTTATGGGTTGGATAACAATAAGGGATACTAAAATTGACAACCCTATATTCCAGACAACCGATAACGATTTTTATCTCACACATAATCAGGACAAGAAAAAAAGTGCTTACGGTGCTCTCTATTTTGATTACAGAAATAAAATAACCGCCGAACAAACCGATAAAAACCTCATAATTTATGGGCATGAGATGAACAACGGTTCAATGTTTGGAAGCCTTAAAAAGCTAAGAAGCCTTGATTTTTATAAACAAAACCCAACCATCGATTTTTCAACTCTTTATAATAGTTCTACATATAAAATCTATTCCATTTTTATTTTGAACGCAAGCAAAAAGGATGATAACGGGTATATTTATAATATTTCAAGGAAAAATTTTATAAATGATAACGATTTTAACTCATGGGTTGATGAAGCAAAACAAAGAAGCCTTATTAACACAAATGTTGATGTTCAGAACGGTGATGATATCATCACACTCGTTACCTGCTCAAAGGATTTTGAAAATTCAAGACTAATTGTTATGGCAAGAAAAGTAAGAGATGGCGAAATAGACACTGTTGATACTTCTAATGCTACATTAAATCCAAATCCCCTTTACCCTCAGAAATGGTATGCCGACAGAGGCATAGAAAAATAATAACCTTTATGGAGGAATTATAAAATGTTTCAGAATATCAAGGTTGATATAATTTATTACAAAACCAATACCGATTTTGAAATGGAATTTAATCTTTGCGGTTGTTGCCGTATGCGACTTTTGACCGACAAATCACCCGACTCTAAAACCTTAATTCATTCCTTAGCCCGTGCCGTTTCGAGAAGCCGAGTTATAATACTTACTGGCTCCCTTTTCGGAGACGATGGTATTATTAAGATATCTGCTGATGCAATAGGTAGCAAGGTCAAAGCCGTTAACCTTTCAAATTACGGTGTATCAGGGGAAGAAGATATAGAAATTATCGAAGGCTCGACTCCCCTTGTAACTCCTGAGGGTTATTTTGGAGGCTGCATAATTGAAAAGGGACCTCAAACCCTTATCTTGCTTTCGGATAGCAAAAGTGTTCGCAAAACAATTATGCAAACTCTTATTCATCCTTATATTGAAGAGCTCTGTGCTATGGAGCTTCAGGAAAAAGCCGCTATGACTAATGCACCCGTTATAACCGAGGAAAATGAAGAAATAGAAGAAGATGTGATTTTTGAGGAAGAAAGCGATATCATAATCGATTCCGAAGAAACTGAAGAATCTTATGAAGAGGAGAATTTTGGGGAAGAGTTTTCGCCTATTACCGATTCTGAGGATGAGCAACTTGAGGAATACGATGAGGAAGATATCACTCTTTCACAAGGAATGGTTTTAGAAAGCGAGGAAGAAGAAGTAACTGATTACGAAGAAGACGATGCTGATTTCTTCATAGAATCCCGAAAAATGCGTGCAAACGAAGCAGAGCGTTATAATGCGGCTTACGGTGATTATGATTACGATGATAACGGACTCTTGCCCGATGAATTTAAAAAGTCAGGAAGTTTCAATCATACCTCACTTAATCTACCTATAATGATTTTATCCATCATTCTTCTTTTAACAATTGCAGTTCTCTGCTATTGCTTCTTATATGTTCCCGCTAAAAACGGTGTCGATGCAATGACCTATATAGAGGAAATAAAAAACATCTTTTCTGTATAAAAAAACCCGACTACTTGAAGTGAACCCCAAAGTTTAGACAAAATTAAATATTAAATTGCAAGTGAATGAGTTCGGTATTGTACTGGGCTCATTCCTTTTAGTTTTAAGGAAATTCTTTCGTTGTTGTAGTAATCTATGTATTTCTTTAATTCATC
>JAZSEU010000071.1:0-37139 GCA_045531855.1 Acutalibacteraceae bacterium | reverse complement strand
ATCAGGCTTGTTTTTTCCTCACCTACTGCCAGAACTATTAACACTACCAATTCTCAAATTACCTTTACAGGCACATCGGATGAACAAGAGGTGCTAACTGTTAATGGTACTGAAATTGAACGCTCGGTTGACGGTATTTTCAGTTACACCGCCGATTTATCTGTTGGAAAAAACACCTTTGAATTCTGCCACAAGGGTGAAACTCATACCTTTACGGTTAATTACAGATATGTGATAATAAGCTGGTATTCCCCCGAAAACAGTCAGTTATATTCAAGCAATTCTACCTTTTCAGTTGGCGTTATTGCACGAAGAGGAAGTGTTGTTACCGCAACCTTTAACGGAGAAACCATTCCCCTTACGATTGGTGAAGACAATGAACACACCTCTGAATTTATCGGATATTACGGTTCATTCACCCTACCCGTTAACAATGGATATGAAGATATAACACTTGGCAAGGTTGTTTTTAAGGCTACTCATAACGGAAAATTCGAAAGCTTCTCTTCGGGAAATATTATTTGCAAAAAGCCTGATTTCATCGTTGATTTTGACCCCAACGCCACCCCATTGGGTGATAGATACATAAATGTCGGCTCAGGAATAATTGCCGAAATAGTAGGCTACGAAGCCGAAACCTTTGATGCTTATTCAACCGATGACGCTTCAAGGCCGACAAACAATTATCTGCCAAAAGGAACTGTTGATTACTGTGCTCAAGGAAGTGTTTATTCAAAGGACAAGAAGGAATATGCTGTTTTGCGTTGCGGCAGACAGGTTTATCTCAAAAGAAAGGATACTCCAAGAAATTCCGAAACAATCATTACAACTAAGCGCGCAGGCCTTCTTCCCGAAACCAATCAGATAGGCATTGCTTCCTTTGAAAACACAGGAAGGCATACCGTTTTAACACTTGACAGTGCTTGGAAAGCACCATTCTATTTTGATATTCTGCCACAAGCCTATGAAAACCCATCAAAACAAAATTACAGCGTTAGTAATGTTACTTCAAGATATATTGATATAACCTTCTGTTATTCGGACAGTTTGAGCGGCGAATTGGTAATTCCCGAAGATAATCCTATTTTCAGCAGTTTTGAAATTATTAAGAACACCTCAGATTACACCCTGCGCCTTTTCCTCAAAAAGCAAGGCGGTTTCTACGGTTGGGATTGCTTTTATAACGACCAAAACCAGTTGGTTTTCGAGTTTTTAAACCCCGCAAAAATAACAACCGCTCAAAACAAATACGGTGTTGACCTTACGGGAGTTGTTGTCTTAATAGATGTTGGACACGGCGGAATTGATATCGGCGCTGAAGGTTTTGATTATAAAAATCATAATGAGGCAATTCAGAATTTAGCACTTGCTTATAAGCTTGCAAATGAGCTAAAAAGCACCGGTGCTACAGTTTATGCCACCAGAAACGATAATTCAACAAGCTCAACAGATGATAAGATTAAAATACTAAAAAATATAAAGCCTGATATTTGTATTGCTATTCATCACAATTCAAATGACAGTCCAAAACCCAGCGGTTTTGATTCGAGATATTTTAACTCTTTTTCTAAAAATGCAGCTGAATACATTTATAATCATACCTACAATACGGGAATTTATCAAAATCATAAACTCGGTTGGCATTATTACTTTATGGCAAGAAAAACCAATTGCCCAATAGTGCTAACAGAAAACGGATTTATTTCCAATAGTTTCGATTATGTAAATATCGTTAGCGAACAGGCAAATAACAAAAAAGCCGAAGCCATAACACAAGGTATTGCCGAATACTTTTTGAAAATTCAATAACACTTGAACTAAATATAAAAGTATAGTATAATACTCCTAAGAAGACTTGGAGGTAAAAATATGAATTTCACTCCTATTGATAATAAGGGACTTGTTGATGGCTTTTGCATTATAAAATCTATTGAGCAAAAGACCTCTTCTAAAGGGGATGCTTATCTTGATATGATGCTTGGCGATTCAACGGGTGAGATTAACGCAAAGCTCTGGAGATATCAAAAAGAGCTTCACGGTGAATATACCGTTAATGCCATCATTAAAATAAGAGGCACGATTTCTCAGTACAACGGCTCTGACCAGCTTAAAATCGAGAAAATCCGCCCTGCAATGCCCGAGGATAATGTTGACCCCTCTGATTTTGTTAAAACAGCTTCCTTTTCGGGTGAAAAAATGTTTGATGAGCTTTTTGGAATTGCAGAAAACTTCAAGGATAGCGAGTTAAAACAAATTGTAACTCAGATTCTTGCAGATAACCGCTTAAAGCTACTATATTGGCCTGCAGCTTTCAAGCTTCATCATGCAGTTCGTGGCGGTCTGCTTCTTCATACCCTTTCCATCGTCCGCCTTGCAGAAAAGGTATCGGAAATTTATACCTTTGTTGATAATGAGTTACTCATTTCGGGTGCCATTCTTCACGATATTGCAAAACTTTCCGAGTTCGAGGTTGCTGATACCGGAATTGCCACAGGTTATTCAAACGAAGGCAACCTTTTGGGACATCTTGCAATGGGAGCTATGACCATAAATAAGTATGCCGAAAAGCTTGGTATCAGTTCAAAAACCGCTATGCTCCTTGAACATATGATTCTCTCCCACCACGGTGAGCCCGAATTTGGTGCGGCAGTCAGACCTATGTTTATTGAAGCTGAGCTTTTATCTGAGCTCGACCTTATGGACTCAAGAATTTTTGAAATGCGTGAGGCGGTTGAGGGTGCTGAGGAAAACGGTTTTTCAGGCAGAGTCTGGGCAATGGACAACCGCAAGCTCTTTAATCACGCAAGAACAAATTTAGAAAACGAAATCAAATTATTTTAAAGGAGAAACAAATATGAAAATAACAAAAGATATGGTTATCGGAGATGTACTTGATATAGATACCGGCTGTGCCGAATATTTCTTTGAAATCGGTATGCATTGTCTTGGATGCCCTGCTTCAAGGGGCGAAACCATTGAGCAGGCTTGTGCTGTACACGGAACTGACTGCGATACTTTGGTTGAAAAATTAAATAAATATTTTGAGAATAAATAATGCCGAAAAAAAGCATAAGACTCTCCCTTATTGCAGATTTAGTACCTAATGGTGCTAAAGTTGCTGATATCGGTACTGACCACGGTTATCTTGCAATAGAACTTATTAAATCGGGCAAGGCAAAATCTGTTATTGCGTCTGATATCGGAGAAAAGCCGCTTGAAAATGCTAAGAAAAACATAGAAAAAGCTAACGTCAGCGGTATTTCTTTAAGACTATGCGATGGTCTTAAAGGTTATAAAACCGATGAGGTTGATACCGTTATTATCGCAGGTATGGGCGGAGAAGTTATTTCAGGGATTTTAAGCCGTAATGAAGACTTTATTAAAGATACCGAAAAAATATTTATTCTTCAGCCCACAACCTCACCTGAATTTTTAAGAAAATATTTATTGAAAACAGGTTTTAAAATTTTAAGCGAAACCCCGATTTATGAAAACAATAAGCTTTATTCTGTTTTACTTGTAAGATTTACGGGTAAAATTTTAAATGAAACTCCAGGATATTATTACATTGGTGAGGTAATTCCCAATACTCAAGCGGGGCTTTTATATATTGAAAAGCAAAAAAATCGCTGCTTCGAATGCCTCGCTGCTCTCGAAAATATAAAAAAGAAGCAAAACGAATATAATTTCTATAAATCTGCTTTCGATTATATTGAAGCATTTTTAAAAAATTACAAGGAGAATTTAAGTGGCGTTTGACGGTGCTTTCCTTAAAAAAACAGTTGATGAATTAAAGCTTGCTATTGACTGCCATATTGACAAAATATACCAGCCCTCAAAAGATGAGCTGGTATTTTTGCTACGCAAAAAAGGCTTTGTTAAAAGACTTTTTATCTCTGTTCGCCCGGGTGCTGCACGACTTCATTTTACAGAAAATAAATATGAAAACCCTGCTATTCCCCCGAACTTCTGTATGCTTTTAAGAAAGTATTTGCAGTCTGCAAAACTTGTTGATATTTCTTGTGAAAACCTTGAGAGAATAGCCGTATTAACCCTTTCCTCCCGTAATGAGATGGGGGATTTGGTAACCTTGAAGCTCGTTTGCGAGTTTATTGGAAATCAGGCTAATATCATACTTCTCAATCAAGACGGCAGAATTTTAGATTCCATTAAGAGAAGTGATGTTGAAACGGCTAAAAGGCTGATTCTACCGAATGCTCTTTATGAAGCTCCGCCAACTCTTGAAAAGTTAAATCCGTTAACACTTGATATCGAAAAATTCTGCAATAATATTAAAAGTGAGGAAATTTCTAAAGAGCTTCTGAACTCATTAAGCGGATTTTCTCCACTAATTTGCAGGGAAATAGAATATAAATCCCAGAACACTTCATTAAAATCGGCTCTTAGTAATATTATTGCCGATTTAAAAACAAACTCAAAACCTATTTTGATTAAGTCTCCCGATGGTGCCGAGCTTGATTTCAGCTTCACCGAAATTTCGCAATACGGAAAGGGGTATAAAAATACCCTTTTTCCCTCTTTCAGTGAACTTCTTGATGAATATTATTCTGCTAAAGATTTAAAAGCACGGATAAACGCTGCCGCAAAGGATATTATCAAACTCATAAATAATTTAATATCCCGAACTGAAAAACGTTTAAGTTTACGCTTGGAAGAACTTAAAAAGTGCGAAAACAGAGAGAATTTGAGAATTTTTGGAGAGCTTATAAAATCAAATATTCACAATATTAAAAACGGGAGTGAATTTGCTGAGGTTATAAATTATTATGATGAAGAGCTTAAGACGGTTAAAATTAAGCTAAACCCCGCAATATCAGTTTCAAAAAATGCTGATAAATATTTTAAAGATTATAAAAAAAGTTATTCAGCAGAGCAAACCCTTACAAAATTAACCGTTGCCGATAAAGAAGAACTAAAATATTTTGAAAGCGTTCTCGATTCAATTTCCCGTTGTTCTTCCCTTTCTTTGCTTGCAGAAATAAAGGATGAATTAGCCCTTGGCGGTTATATTAGAAAGCAGACAACCAAAAAGAAAACAGAAGAATCTAAAATCACGACTTATGAAAGCGATGAGGGATATTTGATTCTCGTTGGCAAAAACAATATCCAGAACGATAAAATAACCTGTAAAATCGCTTCAAAGGGTGATTTATGGTTTCACACTAAAAATATCCCGGGTAGCCACGTTGTTGTGCTGAATGACGGAAAAGAAGTTAGTGATGATACCATTTTAAAAGCGGCTCTTCTTGCGGCTAAAAACTCAAAAGCCGCAACTTCCTCTAAGGTTGCCGTTGATTACACTCCCATAAAATTTGTCAAAAAACCGTCAGGTGCAAAACCGGGTATGGTGATTTATACAACCAATAAAACCGTTTTTGTCAACCCTGAGGAAAGTGTGTTAAAATGAAAATTGGAGTTTCCACCTCCTGCTATTATCCGATGGAAACTGAGCTTGCTCTCGAAGAACTCGGAAAAGCGGGAATTCATAATGTTGAGATTTTCTTCAATTCAAAATCAGAGCTTAAGAATAGCTTCATAGACATCTTGGAGGATATCAAAAACAGATATAATTTAAATATCACCTCTATTCATCCAACTATGTCTCTTGCAGAATCATTTATGATATTTTCGGCTTATGAACGCCGCTTTTACGACGCATTGGATGATTATTCAAGATATTCCGAAATAGCTGCAAGACTTGGAGCTGAATATATTATTATGCACGGCGGTAAACAAAGCAGTGTTCTAACAGATAAGGAATACTGTGAAAGATACATGGCTTTAAAAACCGCAACCCTTAAAAATGGGGTTACAGTATTGCAGGAAAATGTTTTTAAACACAGAGCGGGAGACATTGAATTTTTAAGAGCAATCCGTGATTATCTAGGTGATGAAGCAGAATTTTGCCTTGATTTAAAACAGGCAATTCGTTGCGGTTATTCCCCGATTACTTTGATTGATGAGCTTTGGGATAATATAAAGCATTTCCATATAAGTGACCATTCCCCTGCTTCTGACTGTATGCTTCCCTTAAACGGCGGTTTTGATTTTAAAGGCTTTTTTGATATCCTAAAAAAAAGAAACTATAAAGGAAGCTGTATAATTGAAGTTTATGAGAATGCTTATAAAGATAGAAGCGAAATCATAAACTCCAAAAAAATGTTGGAAAGTTTAGTATAAATTACACTTGAATAATCCATTTAATTATGCTATAATCTTATAAGTTATTTATTTTATGTCGAAATGAGGTATAACTTTGAAAGGTTTCACTCTATTTTCATTAGTGAGAATTGCCTTAAAGCATCTCTATATTTTAATAATTGCTGCCGTTGTTTGCGGAGTAGGAATGTTCTCTTATTGCAGATTTTTAGTATCCCCTATTTATTCTGCAACCGCTTCTATGATTGTTACAAACGGTGCTATCATTGACGTTGAAAACAATAATAATGTTAGCAATGCTGATATAATTGCTTCTAAGAACTTTGCAGAAACTGCTTGTGATATTCTTAAAACCAGCGATATTTACAAAGAACTTGCAGCTGAGCTTAACAATAAATATACATATTCTCAGCTTCGTTCTTCTATTGATATTGCTCAGCGTAACGAAGATACATTGTTTATCGATATTTCCTTTAGTTCAACTTCAAAAGATGAAGCTGTCAGACTTGTTAATAAATTTTTAGAGCTTGTTCCGAAGCACATTGTTGAGGTTTTCCCCGGTGCTCTTGTTAAAACCTTCGAGGCAGATAATGCTCAAAAGGTTTCTCCCCAGACCATTACCTCAACACTATATGCTACTGTTATTGGAGCAGGACTTGCTTATCTTATTATCCTCTTGATTTATTCTCTTAACACTGTTATCAAGGGTGAGGAAGATTTTAAGGAGCGTTTTGATGTTCCTGTTTTAGGTAATATCCCAGACTTTGCAAAAGCGAAATCAGGAAAATACTATAAGAATTATAAATATTATGGCAAAGGAGGATACTGATAATGTCTACTAAAACCAATCCTTCTAAGCTTTTAAACACCGCAACTCAGAACAGAGTTCCTTTTTCTGTTGTTGAGGCTTATAAAAGCCTTCGTGTTCATTTAGTTTCTCTTTTAGAGAATTACAATGGCAAGATAGTTGCTATCTCGAGTCCTAACGCTTCCGAGGGTAAAACAACAACTGCTATTAACACTGCTATCACCCTCTCTCAGCTCAACAAAAAGGTTATTATTATCGATACCGATTCAAGAAGACCCTCTGTTCATCAAAAGCTAAAGCTCGCCAATAATATCGGTTGTTTGGATATCATCTTAGGAAAAGCTAAATTTGAAGATGCAGTTAAAAACTATAATCCTTATCTTGATGTTTTAACCGTTGGAACTACATCCGGTCAAGGCGAGTTATTCAGCTCTTTAGAATTTGATAAGCTGCTGCTTGAACTCAGAGATAAGTACGATTATATAATTGTTGATACTCCCCCTGTTAATCTTGTTTCAGATTCCCTTGTTGTTTCTCAGAAATGCGATGGTCTTGTCCTTGTTGTTCGTGCTGGTGTTACAGCATATGATGCTTTTAACGAAACTATGAACAACATCAAAAGATTAAACATCAAGCTATTTGGAACTGTTATGAACGGTATCCAATCTGACCAAAGCAAATATAAAAAATATTAAATTATTACGGCTCTTATTTTGTGGCTGTACTATGCGGCGAGTTTGTAATAATTCGCCGCTTTTATTTTGGAGGTGAATCCCTTGTTTGATATACATTCTCATATTTTACCTGGTGTTGATGACGGTGCTAAAGATATAGCCGAATCCATTGAACTCTTAAGACAAATGAAAGAACAAGGGATAACTGCCGTTGCTGCAACACCACATTTCTATCCTCAGGAGGATAATCTTACTGAGTTTTCTGAAAAAATCATTTCAGCTTTTGAAGAAATAAAAACTGCTTATAAAGTTAACGATTTGCCCGAAATTTTAATTGGCAGCGAAATGCTTTACTTTAAGGGAATTAGTAATTCAACTTCCCTTAATAAGCTCTGCCTTAACAAATCCAGCTATCTGCTTTTAGAGTTGGTTGACTGCGTAATTTCGGACAGCTTGTTCGAAGAGCTTTTACGCTTAAAAGAAGAGCTTGGAATTATACCAATTATTGCCCACATTGAAAGATATCAAAAAGCGAGAAACTATAAAAAGCTATTAAAATTCGTTAAAGAGCATAATATATTAACACAGGTTAATGCCTCTGCATTTCTTATTCCCATATATAAAAGAACAATAAAGAAGCTATTAAAGCTTAATTTAATTTCTTTTATTGCATCCGATTCGCATTCTCCATCATTCAGGCCCCCTATGGTTAAAGAAGCCTATGATTTTATTGAGGATAATTATGGAAAACAAGTAAAAGAAAAACTTATTAAAAATGCAGATAAACTATTTAAGGAAATAACCTCAAAGGAAGAAAACTATGCTTAAAAGCAAAACCCTCAATGTCGTTAAATCAGGCAAATTGGTATATATACAGTTTCCAAAACTCGTAAACTGCGGCATTGTTAATCATATTTTCTCAACTCGACACGGTGGGGTAAGCAAAGGTGAATGCAGTAGTATGAACCTTAGCTTTAATAGAGGCGATAATAGAGAAAATGTTTTGAAAAATTATGAGATTTTATGCTCGGCAGTTGATATAGACCCAAAAAATCTGGTACTCACAAAGCAAACCCATACCAACAATGTTCTAACCGTTGGCAAAGAGCATATCGGAACAGGCGTAACTCTACCTGAATTTTCAGATATAGATGGACTTGTTACTAATGTACCCTGTGTTGCACTTGTTACCCAATATGCAGACTGCACTCCCCTGTTATTTTGCGACCCAGTAAAAAAGGTTATTGCAACCTCCCATGCGGGCTGGCGAGGAACTGTTAAGCTAATCGGCAAGGTAACGGTCGAAAAAATGGTAAACGAATTCGGTTGCAATCCTAAAGATATAATAGTTGGTATTGGACCTTGTATTAAGGAATGCTGTTACGAGGTTGATGAGCCTGTGGCCGAAGAATTCAGAAATATTTCATTTTTAAATCTTAATAGAATTCTTTTTCCTAAGAAAAACGGCAGATATATGCTCGATTTAGTTGAAGCAAACCGCCAGATTCTCATTAACTCAGGAATAAAAGAAGAAAATATCGATGCTTCTGATATCTGTACCTGTTGTAATTGTGAAGATTTGCATTCCCATAGAGCAACAAAGGGAAAAAGAGGAAACCTCGCCGCAATAATAGAACTAAAAAAATAAACCGCATTAGCGGTTTATTTTTTCTTTTTATGAATATTTCTTATTGTCTTTTTAGGTTTCTTATTTTGTTGTTTTGCGTTATGTTCAGGTGCCGCCAAGCAGTTAGGACCTGTACCGATAAGGTCTTGTCTTCCCGCTTTTTTAAGGGCTGATAAAACAATTTTTCTGTTTTCCGGCTTGAAATACTGAAGCAAGGCTCTTTGCTGAGCCTTTTCGGCAGGTGTTTTGGGAACATATACCTCCTTTAATGTATATGGGTCAAGTCCCGTGTAGAACATACAGGTTGAAACAGTTCCAGGTGTTGGATAAAAATCCTGAACCTGTTCGGGATGAAGCTTATTTCTCTTTAAAAACAGCGATAATTCAATAGCATGCTTAAGGGTGCTGCCAGGGTGAGATGACATAAGGTAAGGCACTAAATATTGCTTCTTGCCGGCTGCCTTAGTCAGTTCATAAAAACGTTTTTCAAATCTCTGATAAACCTTGAAAGAGGGCTTGCCCATATATTTCAAAACATTATCAGAGCAATGCTCAGGAGCTACCTTTAGTTGACCGCTTGTATGGTGCATAACAAGTTCTTTAAAAAACTCTTCATCCTTATCCGCCATTAGATAATCAAATCTGATACCCGAGCGGATAAACACCTTTTTGACCTTTGGCAGACTTCTGAGTTCTCTTAGAAGCTTCAGATAATCGCTGTGAGAAACCTTAACCGCAGGGCACATTTCAGGTGCTAAGCACTTTTTATCTGCACAGACTCCCCTTTCAAGCTGAGCTGTGCAAGCAGGTGCTCTGAAATTGGCAGTAGGTCCTCCAACATCGTGAATATAACCCTTGAAATCCTCCATCTCGGTGATTTTCTTAGCTTCATCTATAACTGATTTATGACTTCTAACCGCTATCTGTCTTCCTTGATGGTAAGCTAAAGAACAGAAATTACAAGCTCCTATGCAACCTCTGTTATGGATAATTGAAAACTTAACCTCTTCAATACCCGGCACTCCGCCTAAAGACTCATAACTCGGATGATAATTCCTCATAAAAGGCAAGGAATAAACCTCGTCCATTTCCTCGGTAGAAAGGGGCGGCATTGGAGGGTTTTGGATTACTATCTTAGAGCCGTGCTTTTGAATAACTGTTTTCCCTCTCACTGCATCGTGCTCTTCCTGTTGGATACGGCAGGAAACTGCATACTGCCTTTTTCCTTTTTCACTGTCATCGCTAACTGCCTCAAAAGAGGCACATTCCACAGCACCGCTTATATAATTATAATCCTTGCTATCAACCGCATAACAAATTCCTTTAATATCAGTTAAGGGCTCATTCTTTTCAAGTTTCTCCGCTATTTCAACGATATGCTTTTCTCCCATACCGTACATAAGCAAATCCGCACCCGAATCTAAAAGAATTGATGGACGCACCTTATCATCCCAATAGTCGTAATGAGCAAATCGGCGAAGAGAAGCTTCAATACCACCTATAGCAACAAAAGAATCGGGATATAGTTGCTTTATTTTCTTTGAATAAACTATAACCGCTCTGTCAGGTCTTGCACCCGCTTTTCCGCCAGGAGTATAAGCATCATCGCTTCTGCGTTTTTTAGCGGCGGTATAATGAGCCACCATAGAATCAATATTGCCGCTGTTAACCAAAAAGGCAAGTCGTGGTTTACCAAAACGCTTAAAATCTTCATCACTTCTCGGCTGAGGAATAATGCAAACCTTAAAACCCTTACTTTCTAAAACGCGGGAAATAATAGCCGTGCCAAAGCTCGGGTGGTCAACATAGGCGTCCCCCGTAACAATAACAAAATCAGCCTCAGTAAAACCAAGACTTAACATTTCCTTTTTAGTAATCGGTAAAAATGGCATAATATCAACTCTTAATTTAATATAAATTAAGTATACCATACCTCTTGAATTTTAGCAAGGAGAATAGAAATGCCTGAAACCTTAAAACCTCGATTTTTTGAAATTTTTATAACACAGATTGTAACGGTTTTGATAATACTCAGTGCCATTATAACCATTAAATACTTTTTTAAAGGCACTTACAAGGAATTTAAAGTGTGGTATAAGGAAAATATCTGTGCCCAAACCGATATAGATGAGGTTTTAAAATAATGAAATTTAAAATTTTCGGCACCGAAATTTATATATCCTTTCTATTTGCGGCAGTTATAACCGTTATGCTCGCAACTGATCGTACAGGCCTTTTACTCCCTGCCCTTTTTGCAGTTTTACTGCACGAAACAGGGCATTTATTTGCTATGTGGATATTAGAATGTAACCCAAAACAAATAAGGCTTATCCCCGCCTCTGTTCAAATAACAACCCAAATAACAACAAGATATAAAAATGATATTATTGTTGCCCTGATAGGTCCTTTAACAAACTTGGTTTTATTCATAGCACTTTATATAAATTTTCTCGCCTTCAGAAATAATATTGTTTTAAATTATGCACTTATAAATCTCCTCTTTGCACTATTTAATTTGCTCCCCGTTTCGGGACTTGACGGCGGAACAATTCTTTTTTGCATTCTCGCTAAAAGAATAGAATATAACAAAGCAGTTTTAACCTTAAAAATCATAACCTTAGCCGCCGCTGCCGCCTTAATTATCATAGCTATCACTCTGACCTTAAGAGGCACTTTTAATATTTCGCTTTATATAATAGGAATTTATTTAATTATTATAACTATTATGAAAATGTAGTTGAAAGAAAAGGCTTAATGTTGTAGAATAAGAAGAGAAATTTTTTAAAAGGAATTTAAAATGGATACTAAGAAGTTTGAAGAATTATTATTATCAGTTCAAAAACCCGGCAGATATTCAGGCGGAGAAATTAACAGCGTTATCAAGGACAAGAACAGCGTTGATATACGCTTTGCTTTCTGTTTTCCCGATACCTATGAAATCGGTATGTCCCATCTCGGAATGAAAATTCTTTATTCCCAGTTTAATGAACGGGATGATATCTGGTGCGAAAGAGTTTTCTGCCCTTGGCCCGATTTTGAAGAGGTTATGAGAAGAGAAAATATTCCTCTTTTTGCACTTGAAAGCCGAGATGCAATTAAAGATTTTGATTTCATCGGTTTTACTATGCAATACGAAATGTCATATACAAATGTTTTGAATATGCTCGACCTTGCAGGTCTTCCCTTAAAATCAAAGGAGCGAAAATCCCTTTCTCCCTTGGTTGTTGCGGGAGGTCCTTGCGTTTGCAACCCCGAACCGATTGCCGATTTTATTGACCTTTTCTTTTTAGGTGAGGGCGAAGAGGTTGACCTTGAGGTAATCGACCTTTATAAAGAGCTTAAAGCAAAAGGGGCTTCAAAAGAGGAATTTCTTAAAGCCGCCGCTAAAATTGAGGGTGTATATGTACCCTCGCTTTATGATATCGAATATAACGAGGATAACACCATAAAGGCTATTGTTCCAAAAGATGCCCCAAAAACCGTTAAAAAGCGTATTATAAAAGATTTGGACAAGTCTTATTATCCCGATAAGTTCATTGTTCCCTTTATCGAAATTGTTCACGATAGAGTTGTTCAAGAAGTTTTCAGAGGCTGTATCAGAGGATGCCGTTTTTGTCAGGCAGGGTTTATTTACCGCCCTGTAAGAGAAAAGAGTTATGAGACTGTCAATGCTCAGGCAAAGGCACTCTGTGAGAATACGGGTTATGACGAAATTTCACTTTCCTCTCTTAGCACAAGCGACTATACCGAGCTCGAGCCTTTACTTAACAATCTGCTTGATTGGACCGAGAAAAGCCATATAAGCTTAGCTCTTCCAAGTCTTAGAATTGATAACTTTTCAGACGAACTTCTTGAAAAAATTAACCATATCAGAAAAAGTGGTCTTACCTTTGCACCTGAGGCTGGCACTCAGAGACTTCGTGATGTTATCAATAAAAACATTACAGAGGAAGAAATTCTTTCAACCTGTGAAACTGCATTTAAGGGCGGTTACACCTCGGTTAAGCTTTACTTTATGTTGGGTCTTCCAACCGAAACTGATGAAGATTTAAAAGGTATTGCCGATTTGGGACAGAAAATAGTTAACAAATTCTATTCAATGCCCGATAAACCTAAGGGCAAATCTGTTTCGGTTTCTATCAGCGTTTCAACCTTTGTTCCAAAGCCCTTTACTCCCTTTCAATTTGAGCCGCAGATTGATGAAAAAGAAATCAGAAGAAGACAGGAATATCTTAAATCCTGTATCACAACACGCAAAATTTCCCTTAGTTATCACGACTCTTCAACAAGCTTCCTTGAGGGCGTTTTAGCAAGGGGCGACCGAAGGCTTGGTGCTGTTTTGGAAGAGGCATTTAAAATGGGCTGCAAGTTTGATAGTTGGACTGAGCATTTCTCCCCTGAAAAATGGTTAGAGGCATTTAAGAAATGCTCTATTGACCCCGCTTTCTATGCCAACCGACTTCGTTCTTTTGAGGAAATTAACCCTTGGGAGCATTTAGATTATTCTGTTTCCAAGAATTTTCTAATAAGAGAAAACCAAACCGCACATAACGAGAAAACTACTCCAAACTGCCGAGAAAAATGCTCGGCTTGCGGAGTAAGTTGCTATGGAGAGGGTGTGTGCTTTGAGAAGCATTAGAATTTATTATAAAAAACTGGGGCGAATGAAATTTATGTCCCATCTTGATATGAACAGATTTATGTCAAGAATTATAGCAAAATCAAAAATACCCGTTTGGTATACCGAGGGCTTTAATCAAAGAATTTATGTTAATTTCGCCGTTCCGATTTCCTTAGGCTTTGAGGGTTTATATGAAATCTTGGAAATCCGACTTATTGATGATGAATTTTCACTTTCAGACTGCCTTAACTCCTTAAAATCGGTAGCACCGCCTGACATAGAGTTCTATGATATAAAAGAGCCTGTACTTCCTATGAAAGAAATAGGCTATGCCGAGTTTGAGTTAAATCTTGAAAAATTCAGTGCCGAGGAAAAGGAAGCGGTTATTGAGTTTTTGAACAGAGATTCTATTATTTGCGAGAAAAAGGGCAAAAAAGGAAAGGTTAAAGAAATCGATATTATTCCTAAAATCAAAAGCTTTTCGCTTCTCAGTGATATCTTAACCCTTCGTCTTGTTGCCGGAACTGAGGACAACCTTAACCCCACTCTTGTAATGAATGCATTTTTCAACCAAACAAATACCGAACCTCGTTTTTACTCGGTTACAAGAACTCTTTTGCTCGATAAGCAAGAAAACAAATTTATTTAAAAAACACTTGCAAAAAGCTAATAATAGTGGTATTATTGATTAGTAAATGCGATGATAAAGGAAAGTAAGCAAGATAGATGTTTTAAGAGAGTATCTGCCTTGGCTGTGAGCAGATGTATTCATTCCTTGCCGAAGTTCCCTTTTGAGCGGCAGTCCTGAACATTTAGTAGGGATTGACGGGTAACTCCGTTAAAGGTTGCGAGAGTGTTTGCTCTTTGAGCGAAAAAACGGGTGGTACCGCGGAGAATTTATTACTTCGTCCTGTTATGTTTAACATAATGGGACGGAGTTTATTTATTTTTGGAGGAAAAACTATGTTAGAGAATTTAAAAGCAATTTCGGCTGCTGCTAAAGATGCTATTGCCGCCTCATCTAATGAAGCCGAGATAGAAAATCTCAGAGTTCAGTATCTTGGCAAAAAGGGAGAGCTTACTGCAATATTAAAGCAGATGGGTTCCCTGTCTCCTGAAGAAAGACCTAAAATGGGTGCTCTTGTAAACGAAACCAAGCAAGAACTTGAAGAGCTAATTTCGATTAAAAGAAAAGAATTAAAGGATAAGGCTCAGGATGAAAAATTAAAGGCTGAAACCATTGATATAACTATGCCTGCAAAGGAAGTAAAACCTGGCAAACTTCATCCTTTGAATACAGTTCTTGACGATATGATAAATATATTTCAGTCAATGGGCTTTGATGTTGTTGACGGACCTGAGGTTGAAACCGATTATTATAATTTCCAATGCCTTAATGTTCCTGAGGACCATCCCGCCCGTGATATGCAGGATACCTTCTATCTTGCCGAAAATTTGTTATTAAGAACTCAGACCTCTGCAGCACAGATTAGAACTATGGAAAACAGAAAACCCCCTATCCGTGTTATCTGCCCGGGCAGAGTTTTCAGAGCCGATGAGGTTGATGCAACCCATTCCCCTGTTTTCCATCAGATTGAGGGACTTGTTGTTGATAAGGGTATTACTATGTGCGACCTTAAGGGTGTTCTTGAACAGTTTGCACACGAGATTTACGGAAGCGATACCAAGGTTAAATTCCGCCCCTCCTTCTTCCCTTTCACAGAACCATCAGTTGAGGTTGATGTTACCTGTTCTGAGTGCGGCGGCAAAGGTTGCCGTGTCTGCAAGGGAGACGGTTGGATAGAAATTTTAGGTGCAGGTATGGTTCATCCGAATGTTCTTAGAAGCTGCGGAATAGACCCCGATGAATATTCAGGCTTTGCCTTTGGTATCGGTCTTGACCGACTTACTACAACCCGTTATAAGATAAGCGATATCCGTCTCTTATTCGAGAACGATAAACGCTTCCTTGACCAGTTTTAAGGAGGGATAGAAAATGAAAATTTCACTAAATCATTTAAAAGAATATGTTGAAATAAATGTTCCTGCCGAAGAACTTTGCGAAAAAATGGTTATGGCAGGCTTTGAGGTTGAAAGCATTGAAAAACAAGGTGATAACCTCGTTAATGTTGTTGCCGCAAGAATAAAGGAAATCAAGCCTCACGAAAACAGCGACCATCTCCAGATTTGCCAGATGGATGTAGGCTGTGATGAATTAGTACAAATAGTAACGGGAGCTCAAAACATTAAGGAGGGCGACCTTGTTCCCGCTGCTCTTAATGATAGTTATCTTCCCTGCGGTGCTCATATTATGAGCGGTAGGCTTCGCGGCGTTGAGTCTCACGGTATGCTATGTTCAGGCGAAGAACTTTGTCTTACAGAGGCCGACTATGAGGGTGCCTCGGTTTACGGTATTCTCATTCTTCGCGATGAATATGCTCCCGGTACCAATATGAAAGAGGTTTTAGGACTTGATGACTATATAATTGATTTCAAGATTACCGCCAACAGACCTGACTGCAACTGCTTCTTAGGAGTTGCTAAAGAAATCAGCGTTGTTTTGGGAACCGAATTTAAAGCACCTGTTCCCTCTTATAAAACCGTTGGCGGAGATATAAGTGATTATATCAGCGTTGAGGTTAAAAACTATGACCTCTGCCCCCGTTATATCGGCAGAGTTGTTAAAAACTTAAGAATAAAAGAATCTCCTGTTTGGATGCAAAAAGCAATAACAGCTTCGGGTATGAGACCGATTAACAACATTGTTGATATAACCAACTTTGTTATGCTTGAAACAGGTCAGCCGATGCACGCATTCAACTATAACGATTTGGCTGATAAAAAGATTATCGTCAGAAATGCTAAGGACGGCGAAAAAATTACCACACTTGATGGCAAGGACTATAACTTAAACGAGGATATGCTCGTTATTGCCGATGGCGAAAAACCCTCTTGCCTTGCAGGAATTATGGGCGGTAAAGAAAGCGAAATTGAGGATGATACCAAAGATTTATTCTTAGAGTCTGCTAAATTCCGCAGAGATAATATCCGCCATACAGGAAGAGAACTTGGTATCAGAACCGAGGCAAGCGGAAGATATGAAAAGGGAGTTGATATAGTTAATGTTGAATTTGCTATGGAACGTGCTTTGCAGTTAATCTACGAGCTTGATGCAGGTGATATTATTGACGGTGTGCTTGACTGTAACGAAGGACTTCCCGAAGATAGAATTATAACCGTTACAACCGATAAAATTATCGAGCTTATCGGTGTTGAGGTTGCGGACGAAACAATCGTTTCTATCCTCAATTCTTTAGGTCTTCCAACAACTATTGAAGGCAAAACCATTACCTGCCGTGTTCCCTCTATCAGAGACGACATTGAAGGCAGAGCCGACCTCGCCGAAGAGGTTATGAGAATTTACGGCTATGACCATATTGTTGGCACCGCTATGCGAGGCACTGTTAACCGCGGTAAGCTCTTGCCCGAGCGTATTAAAACAAATAAAATCAAATCTTTGATGACCGCCTCGGGTGCTTATGAAATCGCAACTTATTCTTTCATTTCTTCAAAAGCTATTGATACATTGAAACTTGAAAAGAATGATGAAAGAAGAAACGAAATCAAGATTATTAACCCCTTGGGCGATGAGTATTCAACTATGCGTACTCAGCTCACAACCAGTATGTTAACCGTTCTTGCAACCAACATAAACAAAAAGATTGCCGATGGCAGATTTTATGAGATTAGCAAACGCTTTGTCCCAAAATCTCTGCCTTTAACAGAACAGCCCTTAGAACTCCCCACAATGTCTATTGGTATCTATGGTAAGGATGAGGACTTCTTCACCCTCAAAGGTCTTATAGAGGCTATCTGCAAGCTTATGGGAGCACATACGCAGTATGAGAGAAGTTCTGAGCCATATCTCCACCCTGGTAGACAAGCACTTGTTAAAGCAAATAACAAAGAATTCTGCGTATTCGGTGAGGTTCACCCAACAGTTGCCTCTCAGTATGGAATTGAGCAAAGGGTTTATGTTGCAGAAATCAAGCTTGATGTTTTACTTAGCATTGAGAAACGCAAAACAACCTACAAACCGCTTCCTAAGTTCCCTGCGGTAGAAAGAGATTTTGCTATGCTTTGCGATATAGATATACCGGTTGGAACTCTTGAAAAAGCCATCTCCACAGGTGCCGGCAGACTGCTTGAAAAAATTGAGCTTTTCGATGTTTATACAGGCTCTCAGATTCCCGAGGGCAAGAAGAGTGTAGCATACAGTGTTTGGCTTCGTTCCAACGATTCAACCTTAACCGAAGCACAAATTGAAGAGGTTAACACAAAAATTATAAAGAAACTTGAATCTGTTGGTGCCGAACTTAGAAAATAATACTTGAATTTTTGAGATTTTCGGTATACAATACATTTAAAGAGGTGTAGATTATGAACAACAATACTATTACATTTTCAATCGGCGACCAAACCGAGCAGGAAATCAGAAATATTTTGATGCAGGTTTATGATGCCTTAAAGGAAAAAGGCTATAACCCGATAAATCAGATTGTTGGTTATATTCTTTCCGAAGACCCGACCTATATCACAACTCATAACAATGCCCGTAATCTTATCCGCCGAATTGACAGAGATACTCTTTTGCAGTCTCTTGTTAAGTATTATTTAAGTGCTTAAAACTCAAACCCCTTTGAAGAGCGAAATCTTCAAAGGGGTTAATATTTTTAAAATAAAAGCAAACAATATCTTTCGGGGGATGAGAATGGTTATTTTGTTTTCCAACCGAAAGTGCAAAACTGAAAAGGAAATTATTGAAATTTTAACCGAAAATGGCGGAAGTTATATTTCTGATAAAGCAGTAATTGGCGGAAAAAAGCTTTTCACGGTTATCAGCGAATATAAAAAAACCGAGCTTTTACTTAAAAATTTAATTGCGGTTATGCTTGATAATACCGAACGTTTTGAAAATCAAATCTTCCCTGAGGGTACTATCGGAAT
This sequence comes from Acutalibacteraceae bacterium, assembly GCA_045531855.1. Classification (GTDB taxonomy): domain Bacteria; phylum Bacillota; class Clostridia; order Oscillospirales; family Acutalibacteraceae; genus UBA737. The sequence goes on along the minus strand of JAZSEU010000071.1, from coordinate 18,222 downwards.
TTGCGAGGATAAAAACATAAAGGCATTATCCATCTTCGAAAAGAACAATATTCCCGTTATCTGTTGCGGTATGAATGCAAAAAACACAATAACCCTTTCAAGTTTCGGGAGTGATACCCTTTTTGCAAGTCTCCAAAGAACCCTTACCGATAAAAACGGTAAAGAAATAGAACCGGAAGAATTTAAAATCAAGCTTCAAAAAAACTATAGTCCCCTCTCGGTTATGCTTAGCACTGCCATTTTATTACTATGCGGAATAAAGCCCGAGGAATTTTGAATATATTTTTAAATTTTGCCAAAAATATACTCAAAAGGCGGTGCTCTTATGGATAAGAAAAAAGAACGGTTTTTAAGTATTATAATGCTTGTAATAACATTTGCTCTTTCTGCGATTATAATAACGGGAAGTCTTGTAGCAGAAAGTCAGGTTGCAGAGGAAGAAAACTGGGTGCTTCGTTCTTACGGCAACAATGTTGCTTTATATAACGGCGAAGAGCTAACCGAGGTTTTCGGAGCAATTTCACTTGATACACTTCCAAATAGTGATAAAAAACTTCTCGACAATGGTATTGTTTTTCAGACAAAACAGGAAGCTCTGAGTGCAATAGAAGATTATGACGGATAAAAAACTGAGATTAATAAATATCCACCCGCATAGTGCAACTATCGCGTGGTTTTCGTTATACAAAAAAACAGACTGCACTAAGGCAGTCTGTTCTCGTTTTTAAAATACATAAATAACTGACATTTAAGCATACCGTTATAAAGCTTTCTTCGTTTATCGGCATTGCTTCCAAAAAACTTTTCAAACTCATCATGGGGACTGATTATATAATATTTTTGTCCATCTCCCCTACTAAAGCGTTCACCCATAATTTTATAGAGCTCCTCTGCCGCTTTAATATCAAGAAGTCTCTCACCGTATGGTGGATTTGTAACTGTTAAGCAACGTTCTTTTGGAGGGTTAAAGTCCTTTATATCAGCAACACTTGCTTTGACATATTTTTCAACCCCTGCTTTTTTTGCGTTAGCAAGAGTAAGTTCAACACAATTTTGGTCTATATCAAAGCCTGTAGCCTTAAAGTCAATATTATGCCTTATATTATCCTGAGCCCTCATTCTTTCTTCTTGCCAGAGCTTAGGGTCAATAAAGCCAAAACGTTCAGCCGCAAAATATCTTCTGAGTCCCGGTGCGATATTTGCAGCCATTAAAGCCGACTCGATAAGTAAAGTACCGCTTCCGCAGAATGGGTCAAAAAATTTAGTATCGGGATAAATTCTTGCCAAATCGCACATTGCCGCCGCTAAGGTTTCCTTAATCGGTGCATCATTCGAATTTCGGCGGTATCCCCTTTTATGAAGTCCCTCCCCCGAGGTGTCTATCATCATAGTAACCTCGTTTTTATGAATAGAAAATCTTATTTTATATTCGGGACCTGTTTCACTGAAACGCATAACAGAATATTTTTGTTTCAGTCTTTCAACTATAGCCTTTTTAATAATAGACTGACAGTCAGGAATACTGAAAAGCTGAGAATTTATGCTCCAACCGTTAACAGGAAAGGCATCATCCTTGCCTATATAATCTTCCCAAGGGAGTGCCTTAACGCCGTCAAAAAGCTCGGTGAATGTAACGGCAGTAAATGAGCCGACATTTATAAGAATTCTCTCAGCAAACCTTGAGCAGATATTCGCCCTTGCGAGCATATTCATATCGCCAAAAAGCAAAACTCTGCCATTTTCAGCCTTTACATCCTCAAAGCCCATACGGCGAAACTCATCAGCCGCAACACTTTCAATTCCGAAAAGGCAAGGTGCCACTAAATTGATTTTATCCATTATCTAACCTCGCAAGTTTTATGCCTGTTTACATAGCAACCGATATTAACCGCAACGGGAAGCCCTGCAATATGGGTGGGTGCAGTTTCGATATTAACGATAAGTGCCGTTGTATCCCCGCCAAATCCCTGAGGACCTATTCCCAATGCGTTAATTTTGCTGAGTAATTCTTTTTCAAGTTCAGCATAATATTCATCTTTATTTTCCGCATCCCTGCAAAGTGCCTTTTTAGCAAGAAATGCACATTCCTCAAAATCTCCGCCTATTCCAACACCGATAACCATAGGCGGACAAGGGTTATTAGATGCTTTTTTAACGATATCAATTACCGCATCTATAACGCCCTCTCTGTCAGCTGCCGGGGTGAGCATTCTGATACTACTCATATTCTCACTGCCGAAGCCTTTAGGAGCAACCGTTATTTTAACCGAATTTCCATCAACAATTTTTGTATGAATAACTGCAGGAGTATTATCCCCTGTGTTCACTCTTCGAAGTGGGTCTTTAACTACAGATTTGCGGAGCAAACCCGCTTCGTATCCCTTTCTTACTCCCTCGTTAACTGCATCATACAAAGAACCGTCTATAAAATGAACATCTTGTCCTATATCGAGAAAAACAACCGCCATTCCAGTATCCTGACAAATCGGCAAATTTTCTTCTTTGGAAACCTCAATATTTCGTTTTATATCCGATAAAACACTTTTCGCAAGAGGGTTAGTCTCATCCTTTTCAGCTTTGCAAATTTTGCCGATAATATCTTTGGGCAAAATTTTATTAGCCTCTATGCAGAGCTCTTTAACCGCCTCTTTTATTTTAAAAACAGAAATTTCATTAACCATAACAATACCTCAAAAAAAGGGCGGAACCGCCTTGATAGGCGTTCCCACCCGAAGTATAAATATTATTTTACCGCGCCTCGTTTAGAACGTTTGGCTTCGGGATTTTTCCTCTTCAAATCCGAGAATTTTTCATCGCTTGTCTGCTTAAAGCGGCTCATCATTTCTTCAAAGCTTGCAGGCTCCGCTTTTTTAGGAGTCCAGGTATAAGAACCGTCAATCTTAGGGGGAGCAGGCCTTCTCTCTCTTTTTTCACGGCGTTCTTTATTATCCTCAGCCTCGAGTGCCTTTTTAATGCTTAAAGAAATTTTGCCATCATCAGAGATGGTTAAAACCTTCATTTTAGCAACATCGCCAACCTTAAAATGTTCCTTGATGTCGCTTACATAGGTGCGAGCAACCTCTGAAATATGTACAAGACCTGATTTGCCATCGCCTAAATCTACAAATACTCCAAAATTAGTAATTCCGGTAATTTTACCTTCAACAATCTGTCCAACGGTTAACTGCATAGAAAAAGAGTTCCTCCCAAAACACTACGAAACGAAAATCAACTTCCTGAGATATCAATAAAAACCTGCTCATTTGAATAAATATAACCAAGTCTTTCCCTTGCCGCCTTTTCGATAATCTGAGTATCATCCTCAGAATTCAAAAGGGCTTTAAGCTCTTCAATGTTATTCTCCTTCTCTTCATACTCCAGCTTTAATTCTTCAAGCTGAGCCCTGCTCTCACTAAGATTATTCCATAATCCCCCGAGAGTTACCAGCATATAAGTACAAACACCGAGAATGAAAACACGAAGAAAAATACTCTTTTTACGTTTTGGTCTTCGTTTCATACACCAATACCCCTAATTCCAGAGTAAAACTCTGAGAATCTTATAACTTTCTCATAGTATACAACAAACTTCACTGCTTTTTCAAGACTTTTTTGAAACATTTTCTTATATTTTTACAAATTTTCAGATAAAGCAGACTTATTCTCTTAAAAAGCTTTAAAATAAGCTTTGAAATTTTGTCTATCAACCGATTTGAAGCCTTAGAAATTTTTAACAAAAGTATGAAAAAAGCAGTTAAAACCTTAACAATAGTTCTCGATAAGGTTAATCTGGTTAGGGCAAAGCCGAGTACTGCACTAATAAAAACATACCCTCTTATCTCACCGTTAGTAACGCTAAGAAGAAAACAAAAGGTTAGAGGGGCACAGATTATGAAATATACAATATCCTGAATAAACACTACATTTCTTTTAGGTTTTGCCGCTAATCTATAAGCCTTGAAAAAATCATAAAATATGCAAAAGAAAACCCCAAGCAAAACCGACTGCAAAAGAGAAACCGCTTGAATTTTATTATCTATTTCCCACATAAACTACCTGAAAATACGAGAAAATAAGCTGCCGTTTTTCTCATCTGCCGTGTATATAAAAGCGTGTACTCTGCCTTCGCCTAAAAGCTCTTCGCTATCATTGTTAAAACCGCCGATTTTAAGACCGCTACCCTTTATAATCATTCTTCCAAGCTCGGTTTCAAGAGAAATTGTTTCATCATCAAAGGATAAAACATCCTTAACACCGGTTATTGTAAACTTCTTTCGGTTTTCAACAATAACATTATGATTTTTGGCTCTTATTTCTTCCAAAACAAAACACTCCAAAATATTTTCTTAATAAAATATATTTTAGGAGTGTTTATCTTATTCTATTATTTTATAAAGTGCCGAAGCATCATCCTTGCGGACAGTCTCCGCAACACACAAAACCTCAGCCTTAAAAAGTCTTGTTCCAAAGGATATTTCAATTATATCCCCTATTTTAACATCATACGAAGCACGGGCAGCCTTACCGTTCACAAGAACTCTTCCTGCATCGCAAGCCTCATTTGCAACCGTTCTTCTCTTTATAATTCTTGAAACCTTTAAATATTTATCTAATCTCATATATGCACCTAAAAAAGCAGAGCCGCCCTACTGGACGGCTCAAGTTTTAACGCTATTATTTTATAGCATCTTTTAAAGCTTTACCAGCCTTAAATACGGGGTTCTTAGAAGCAGCAATCTCAATCTGCTTACCGGTCTGAGGATTGATGCCTGTTCTGGCAGCACGCTCACGTACTTCAAAAGTACCGAAACCAACGAGCTGAATTTTTCCGCCAGCCTTGAGCTCAGCAGCAACGGTATCAACCAAAGCAGCTACAGCCTTCTCAGCATCCTTCTTAGCAATTCCTGCCTTTGCAGCGATAGAAGCAACTAATTCTGTTTTGTTCATGACAAAAACCTCCAAAAAATTTTTTACGAATTTATTAGATAATGACTTAAGAAACATCATTCGTACTGTATATTTATACCATACTTTTACAAAAAAATCAATAGATTTTAGTAGTTTTTTTCAATTTCGATGAATAAAATAGTATTTTTATCTAATTTTAATATATTTACCTTACTATTTTCGCTCTTTTGCATATTTTTAAAAGCTTTTCGCCCATCGGAAGCGATAAAATATCGGCCTCAACAAAGGCATTTGTAAGTGATAAAACCGCAAAATAAACCAATGCTCCAACGAAAATACTAAGAACCGTTACAATCGACCCTTCCCCTATCAAAGAAATAAGGTATGCTATTAGACCGCAAAGAACAGCCGCAAGCAAGGGTTTTAAACAAGCATTTTTAATATCGGTTAATCTGCCCGTTGCTTTTAAAAGGGTTATCAGATGAAGAATAAATATAACTGTATAGCAAAGCAAGGTTGCATAAACCGAGCCATAGATGTTTAATTTTATATTACTGCAAAGAATTAAATTTGCCGTAATCTTAACCAAAATGCCAACCGCAACATTTATAAGTGCTTTTCTTTGTAAACTGAGTGCCTGAAGAGCACTGCCAAGAGGAATTGCAAACCCTGAAAAGATTAGTGCTATTCCAAACAAAGAAAGCATCTTTCCGCCGATAACAGAGGAAATATCAGCTCCGTAAAGTAAAGCCATAATTCTTTCGCCAAGACTTATAAAGCCTGCCGCTGCCGGAAGTGTTATTAAAGCGGAAAGCTTGAATACTGAGCTTACTCCCTCGGATACCTTTCCTTTTTCTCCTTTGCTATAAGCTTCTGCTAAAACAGGTATCGCACTAACGCCGATTACCATTGTTAAGGTTGGAACAAGATTATATAAGGTAAAGGCCTTGCTTCTTATACCGTAAAGCACGGTAGGTAAGCCTTCGATATAATCTGTAAACTCAGGATAATATTCACTTAAGGCTATAATATTTCCTGATAACTGCCATCTGACCGTTATAGCGTCCACCAAGGTTACAACACTGCTTGAAAGCGAAGATAAAACTATCGGAACAGAAACCAAAATAACGGTTTTTAAAATTTCCTTTTTATCAACAGGTGCGGCAGAATATTGAAGTTCGCTCTTTGTTATTCCGCCCGAAACCTTATATTTTATATGAAGATAAAAAGCTGAAAGAAACGCACCTATTGTAATTCCAACCATTGCAGCAGCGGCTGCAAATGCAGCGTTACCCGTTAATTTTACAACAATAAAGGCAAGTCCGAAGCCTAAAATAAGTTTACCAAATGCTTCAATAATATTGGAAACTGCGGCAGGATTCATGTTGCCGAGTCCCTCGTAGTATCCTCTGTATGCTGAAGCCCAAAAACAGAATATAACACAAGGAAGCATTGCAAAATAGCTATAAACGCCAAGTCCCGTTTTATCGGTAGCATTAACAAACGGAATAATTAAAATTCCTATAATAATAAATGTTAAAACTCCAAGCCAGAACAGAAGCTTTCTTGAAATTTTAAAGGTCTCTTTTGCATCTTTAAAGCGGTTATCAGCTGTAAAATCTGCAATAATCTTTGAAACTGCAACCGAAAAGCCCGATATTGCTATCATATGAAAAGGAGTGAAAAAATCATGGGCAGCAGAGAAATAGCCAAACCCTAAATCCCCAAGGCAATAATCGGAAGATAGCGGAATCTTAAATATAGCACTTATTATTTTTGCTAAAGCAGTTGAGAATAGTAAAACAGTTGCACCCTCATAGAGTGTCTGTCGTTTTCTTTGCTCGCTCATCTTTCCTTACCGCCTATCGCCTTAATTATCCAGATAATATAATCCGATAGCAAGGTTGCATTTGAAGTGTTCATCTCTCTGTATGAATTTTCGGCATCGTTGCCCGCATCATCAGAAATTCTTCTCAATGCTAAAAACGGTGTTCCGGAGAAAGAGCAAACATAAGCAATAGCCGCTGTTTCCATATCGCAAGAGGTTGCATTAAACTCTTCCTTTAAGCTATTACGAAGAGCATCATCGCAAACAAAACAATCTCCCGAAACGGCAGTTCCGCTTTTAGCCTCAGGAAGCAGATTTTTAGCTATCATAAATAAGCCTTTGTCAACCTCATAGATATATTCCTGTGAGGGCTTTTCGCAAGGCTTATAGCCTATTCCGGTAAGGTCGAAATCATGCTCTAAGAAGTGAGAAGGTATGCATATATCCCCTCTTCTGACACCGCTTATACCGCCCGAAAGACCGAAGTTTAAAATATAATCACAACCGATATCAACAAAATGTGCAGCAGCGGCGGCAGCGTTAACCTTACCAATTCCGCAAAGAATAGATATAACCTCTGTTTTTCCTACTGAGAATTTATGTCCCTGTCTTCCTAAAAAGGAATATCTGGAAAATTCATTTTTCTCAATAAAATCAGCCAACGGCTTATATTCATCAACATCTGCAACTATAATTCCTATTTTCATTTTTCTTGCCTTCTTTTAATCAAGCTTATTTCCGCAAGCACTACAGAATGCAGCAGTTTCATCATTTAGAGCCGAACAATTTTCGCAAACAACCTTATTCTTTGCAGAATTTATTTCTTCTTTGAGTTTTTTGATTTTATCATTTTTCTCTTTAATTGCCTCAACCAAATTCATGATTTCGGCATTTTCGATATTCTCATCCTTAACAAACTCAAAATAAAGTTTTCCAAGTGCCTCAAAATCCTTATCCCTTTTATTTTCAATTGAGGCTATATCAAACTTCTGCTTTTGGGAATTAACCAATTCTCCCGTTTTCTTGTAGGCAATATCGAATGCCTCTCTTGCTGTGTTTACCGCATTGTCAAAAAAATCCATAAAAATACCTCCGTTAAAATTTATAAAATTCTTTTATTGCCTCTTTGCGTTTAATTTGCTCATCAAAGCGGTCAATATATTCGTAAGGATATTTGAAATTGAATATCCTTTCAATTCGGTCTCCTTTTGGCTCTCTAAGCTTTGTAACAGCAGAAGCGCCGCAAGCCAAAATAGAATGGGTTTCATCCATTATATAAACATTATAAAGGCATTCAAAGCCACTTTTTGCATAACCCACATTTTCAAGATTTCCAACAGTTTTACTCTGACGGTACATATAATAAGGAACAATTCCCTTTTCAGTCAGCCTTTCACGGCCAAAATCAACCATTTTTGATGCTTCTTTGCCCATTTCGGTTTCTGGCAATGCACCTTCTTTCGAAAGAGTTGAAGAACGCTTCATTGAAAGAGAATGAACAGTAACACTTTCGGGCTCAAGCTCAAGCACCCTTTCAAGTGTTTTTACAAAGCTTTCAAAGGTATCTGTCGGAAGACCTGCTATAAGGTCCATATTTATGTTATCAAAGCCCAACTTCCTTGCAAGCAAAAAGCAGGAAACTGTATCCTCGGCTGAATGCTTTCTTCCTATCGCCTCAAGCACAGAATCATTCATAGTCTGAGGGTTTATGCTGATTCTTGTAGCACCAAGTTCCTTTATAACCTCTAATTTTTCTTTGGTTATAGTATCGGGTCTTCCCGCTTCAACCGTATACTCCCTGACAGACAAAAGGTTGAAGTTTTCCTTTACTGTTTGCATTATTTCCCTTAATTGCTCGGCTTCAATAGAGGTTGGAGTTCCTCCGCCTATATAAACAGTTTCAAGCTTTAAGGAAAGCTCCTTTGCGATTTTTGCGGTTTCCTCTATTTCCTTGCAGAGAAGTCTTATATACTCAGGTATAAGTTTCTTCGCCTGAGCTATTGAATGAGAAACAAATGAGCAATAAGAGCATCTTGTTGGGCAAAAAGGAATAGAAATATAAAGACTGAATGAATCTTCCTTTGATAATGAGGTGATTTTTTCCTCGCCTTTAAAGGTTTCCTTGCATAAGGAAACCTTTTTATCACTAACCTTTAAAACATTTTTAAAATAATCATCTGCACTTTCGCCCATAGACCTTGAAAGCTTTGAATAAAGCTTAGCAGGGCGAACTCCGGTTAAAATACCCCAACCCGGAGTGTAATTGGTTGCTTGCTTAAAGCATTCAAAAAGAGAAAGAGCGAGTTTTAATTCACATTCCTTTTCATAATCGGGAGAATCTTCGATTAAAAGCTCTTTTTTATAAACCTTTCCACCAAGATAAAGCTCCGCTAACGCCTTATCATTTTTTATTTCTGTAACAACAGTGTTATCAGAAATTTCTCTGACTGATAAAAACTCTATCTTCTCAAAAGGCAGAAAAATTCTAATCAGCTTTTCAATCTCATACCGAAAGGAATGATTAAGCATACATAGTTTCATAATCATGCCCTAACAAACGGATTATAAAGTCTTTCGTGGGCTATGGTAGTAGCCTCTCCGTGTCCCGAAAGCACCTTAGTTTCTCCGCTTAATTCATATAGTTTTTTGATTGATTTCTTTATTTCGTTGAAATCTCCGTTTATAAAATCGGTTCTTCCAACCGATTCGAAGAAAAGAGTATCACCGGAGAAAAGAATATCTCCCGAAAGGTAACAAACAGAGCCTAAGGTATGACCTGGTGTTAAGATAACCTTAAACTCAATATCACCAACCCTTACCTCTTCACCGTCTTTAAACAAAATATCAGCAGAAAAAGGCTCTAAATGAGCTCTGAATTTATAGGAAAGATTAACCTCGGGATTGGATAAATCCGCCCCGTCAATCTCTCCCACAGCAATTTTAACCCCTGTTTTCTTTCTTAAAATATCAGCACCGCCGATATGGTCGAAATGATTATGGGTTAAAAGAATCAATCTTTCCTTGCCCTCGTTTTCCTTTAAAAACTGCTCGGTTTTATTCGAAATAAAACCAGGGTCTATAACAATAGCTGTTTTTTCGGTTGAAACCAAATAGCAGTTAGTTCTAATAAGTCCTAAACTTAAAACCTTAATTTCCATTCTTTCTCCAAATCTCTGTATCATAAAGAATTGTTACGGGGCCATCGTTTAAAAGTTCAACCTTCATATCGGCACCAAAAACACCTTTATCTACCTTCCTGACTCCGTTTTCAAGGAGCTTTTCACAATAAAGCTCATAAAGCTTGTTGGCACTTTCAGGCTCCATAGCATTTATAAATGAAGGTCTGTTCCCTTTTTTAACATCGGCACATAGAGTAAACTGAGAAATCGCAAGAATTTCACCCTCTATGTCAAGCACAGACAGGTTCATTTTTTCATTTTCGTCCTCAAAAACCCTCAGGTTAGCGGTTTTCCTGGCAAGCAACTCGGCTTCTGCGTCAGTATCGCCATCGGCAACACCTAAAAGAACAAGGAAGCCTTTTTCACACTCGCCAACCGTCTCGCCATCAACCTTAACATTAGCATATTTAACTCTTTGTATAACAGCCTTCATTATTGGTTTATCCTTTCAACACTATAAGCACCGGGAATTTTTTCTATTCTTGCAATAATACTGCGAAGATGCTCAACACTTTCCGCACTTATCGTAACAATAACAACGCAGTTACCGTTCTTCATTTCCTTAGCGTTTATGCTGTGTACCGGAACACGCATATTATTAACGGCATTCATAACATCGATAACAATACCGTCTCTGTTTATGAACATAGCCTGCAAGGTTGAAGTGAAGGACTCGTTTTTACTGCCATCCCAATAAGCCTTAATCCAACGTTCAGGCTCATCATCCTTAGATATATCCTTTGGAACATTGTTGCAATCCCTCTTATGAATTGAAACACCGTGGCCTCTTGTAATAAATCCGATAATATCGTCTCCTGGAAGCGGAGCACAACACTTGGAAAGCTTAATAAGGCAATTATCAATTCCCTCAACAATAACACCGTCCGAAGATTTTGCCGCCTTACTTTTCTCAATCGGCACAATTTCGGGAAGTTTATTGGCGCTTGCTTTTTTGCTGAAATCATCCTTAACTCTAGGCAATACTTTAGAAAGTAAAATTCCACCGTAACCAATAGCGGCAAAAAATTCCTCGCCGTTATCAAAGCGGTATTTCTTGGCAAGCTCTTCAATATAAGAATCATATTCCTCATCGGGAATTTCAATACCGTTTCGGCGAAGCTCTTTTTCGAACTCAAGCTTGCCTGTTGCGATATTTTCAGGTCTTTTCTCTTTCTTAAACCAAGAACGGATTTTAGCCTTTGCCTGAGAAGTAACCGCAATGCCAAGCCAATCTCGGCTCGGTCCATGCCCCGCCTGATTGGTAGTTAGTATCTCAATAACCTCGCCAGTTTTAATTTCGTGAGTTATAGGAACAATCTTTCCGTTAACCTTAGCTCCAACCATACGGGTACCAACCGCCGAGTGAATTGCAAATGCAAAGTCGATAACTGTAGCCCCTACGGGAAGATTTATAACATCGCCCTTAGGAGTAACGGCAAAAACATCTTCTTGGGATAAATCAACCTTGATAGTTCTAACAATATCGGTAGCATCGGGAGCTGTTGCCTGAGTATCAAGAATTTGTCTAATCCAGGCAAGACGCTCTTCAAGGCTCTTATCGTTTTCTGTTATTCCCTCTTTGTATTTCCAGTGTGCCGCAATACCGAATTCAGCAGTATGGTGCATTTCAAAGGTTCTAATCTGAATTTCAAAGGGTATTCCAGCACGGCTTAAAACTGTGGTATGAAGCGACTGATACATATTCGGCTTCGGTGTTGAAATATAATCCTTAAACCGATTAGGAATAGGTCGGAACATATCGTGCATAATTCCCAATATGTTATAGCAGTTTGCTACCGTATCAGTAATTATACGAATTGCATAAACATCATAAATTTCATCGAAATCACGGTTTTGAACATACATTTTGCGGTATATTCCGTGAATAGACTTAACTCTGCCCTGAAAGGTCATTTCAACCTCAGGCATTTCCTCTTTTAGTCTCTCTGCAATTCGGTTTTTAATTTCCTCTAAAATCTGTTCTCTATGCTTTCTGTGGAGTGAAAGCGAGCTTTCGATTTCATCGTAGGCAACAGGGTCCAAGTGCTTGATAGCCAAATCTTCAAGCTCTTCCTTAACGGGTCTGATACCGAGTCTATGAGCAATAGGAGCATAGATTTCAAGGGTTTCAACCGATTTTTCCCTCTGCTTATGCTCGGGCATAGCATCAATAGTTCTCATATTATGGAGTCTATCAGCGAGTTTAATAATAATAACCCTGATATCCTGACCCATCGCAATAAGCATTTTTCTAAGGCTTTCTGCCTGTTGCTGCTCCTTGGTTGTGAAGTTGAGTCTACCAATTTTAGTAACACCGTCAACAAGCAGTGCCACATCTTCACCGAAATCATTCTTTATATCTTCAACTGTAGCATCGGTATCCTCAACAACATCGTGAAGCAAAGCCGCAGCAATAGACGGACTATCCATCCCTAAAGAAACTATTATCTTTGCAACATTAAAGGGGTGGATATAATAATCTTCTTTAGAATATCTTTTCTGCCCCTCGTGAGCGGCAACACAAAGCTTAAAAGCACGCTCAACCAAATCATAATCATAGCCATCGCCAAAGTTTTTCATACATTGGCGTAGCTCTTTTAAATCATTAGTCTGCTGTGTATTCATCTTTGCCGCTCCTTTCACTTAAAGTTCTGAAAATCTCGGAATTGGTAAGACTGGTTTTAACTGCTCCCTGAACAGCATTGTATTTACTCAAAGAAGTCTTTTCAATAAGTCCTAATTCCTCTAAGGTTTTGATAGCAACCAAAGTTTTTCCAAAACCTATTTTATTCATAAAGAAATATTTAATTCTATCTTCCAAAACAGGTCTTTCGGCGATAAATTTATAAACCTCGCCAACCTCTTCTCTTGATGGAAGCAGCTCTGAGGTTTCACACTCATAGCCCGAAAGAAAATCATTAAAAGCAGATAAATCGCCAAATAGCTTTTTATCATCAGTTCCGCTCATTCTGAGCGCCTTTATCTGAACCGAAACCGAATATTCACCATTAAAATAGTTAGCGTCTATATTAACTGCCAAATCGAGAATATCGCCTGTTTCAAAACAGAAATTATCGGGTGTTACTCCAAAAAGCAAGGCTTGAAAAGAATTGGAGCCTTTGGAAAACAGAAGTCTTAAATGCTTGTTGTTACCTATAGGGGTAATCCTGTCAAGTCTGGCACCGTATACTCCAAAAAGCGGAACAGGATTGGCGTTTCCGTATGGCTCAAGAGTCTTCAACGCAAAAGCTAAATCAATAGATAAAGCAGATGGGTTAAGCTTGCAGTCAAGGTTAAGTTTTGGTGCTATAAACTCGAAATTTCGGGCAAACTCATTTATTCTGCGTCTGAACTCAGGTATATCCTCAGTTTTAAGAGTAACGCCTGCCGCCTGCTCGTGTCCCCCAAACTTAACTGTTAAATCTCTAACAGCATCTATAGCATTATAGAGCGAAAATCCCTCGATACTTCTTCCCGAGCCCGAAGCTAAATCACCCTCGGAAGAAAGGATTATACAGGGGCAACCGTATCTTTCGGTTATTCTTGCCGCAACAATTCCAACAACACCGTGATGCCAGCCCTCACCCGAAACCACGATAACCCTGTTATGCATATATTGCTCTTTTTCTATTATTGAGATAACCTCTTCGGAAATCTTCTTTTCTATCTGCTGTCTTAAAGAGTTTTCGGCATCAATTTCATTTGCTATTGCCAAGGCTTGCATCATATTATTGCAAAGAAGAAGCTCAACCGCTCTTTCTGCCTTGCCCATTCTTCCTGCCGCATTTATTCTCGGAGCCAAGCCAAAGGCTATTCTCGAAGCATTAACACTATCCTGAGAAATGCCCGCAACGCTTAAAAGAGCAGAAAGACCGGTTAGCGGAGAACTCAAAAGCTTTTCAATACCGCATTTAACAACAGTTCTGTTTTCAAGGGTTAAAGGCATTATATCCGCAATAACGGCAAGGGCCAATAAATCAGCATACTGGAAAATCAGCTCCTCTGGCTCTTTGTTCTCCATAACACAGATAAGTCTGAAAGCAACCTCAGCGCCGCAAACGGCCTTAAAATCACTCGGGCAATCCTTTCTGTGAGGGTTAACAACGGCCGCCGCATTAGGCAGAATATCCCCAGGTAAATGATGGTCAGTTACAACAGTTTTTATACCAAGACTGTTAGCCAATGCAATTTCTTCGATGCTTGCAATACCGTTATCAACCGTTATAATAAGCTCAACCTTATCCTCCTTAAGCTTTTTAACTGCCTCCATATTCATTCCGTAACCCTCATCAAAGCGGTCAGGAATATAATAAACGCAGTTAGCATTTCTCGATTTAAGATAACCGAAAAGAATTGCGGTTGCGGTAACACCGTCGCAGTCATAATCTCCGTAAACTGCGATTTTTTTATTTTCACTGATAGCGGTATTCACAATATCAGCCGCCTTAATAATATCGGCACACTGATAAAAATCTGAAAAATAGGGCTCATCCGATATGAACTGCTCAAGTTCTGTTGGGTCTTCATATCCTCTGGCAGATGCAATTAGTGCAACAATCGGGTCAATTTCGCATTCAGCCGCCAATGATTTTGCAAGCTGTTTATCATATTCTGAAACACACCATTTTTTAAGTCCCATTGTTACACCTCACAAAGCTAATATATATTTATATAATTTTATCACTATTTAAGCGGTTTTGCAACATTTTTTGCAAAATAAAACTCCTCCTTTGAAGGAGGAGTTAATTTATACTAATTTTTCAAGGGTTTCCATAACATAATCGCCGAATTCTTTACAGGTTGCACCGTCTCTATCCCCTGTAACTATAACCTTTTTCTCGGTTTCGGTGCAGATAGAAAGTGCTTTTGCCAATTTATCTGCCTTTTCGGTTTTACCTATATGGCGAAGAAGCATTTCGGTTGCTTTAAATATACTTGTCGGGTTAGCATAATCGCCTATTCCCTGTTCAATCATACGGGGAGCTGAACCGTGGATAGCCTCAAACATAGCGTATTTATCACCCATATTTGCACTTCCTGCAGTTCCAACACCGCCCTGAATCTGCGCCGCCTCATCTGTGATAATATCTCCATAAAGATTAGGAAGCAAAACAACCTGAAACTTGGAACGAATTTGAGGGTTAACAAGGTTAGCGGTCATAATATCAATATACCATTCCTCAACCTCAATCTCGGGATATTCCTTAGCAATATTATGGCAGATTTCTGAGAACTTGCCATCAGTCTTTTTCATAATATTTGCCTTTGTTACGATAGCAACATTTGTTTTACCGTTAGCACGGGCATATTCAAAGGCTTTACGGGCAATTCGCTCAGTTCCTGCATTGGTTGTAACCTTAAAATCAAATGCCAAGGTATCGGGAATTTCAACTCCTCGGCTTCCGAGAACATATTCTCCCTCGGTATTTTCGCGGAAGAATATCCAGTCAATATTCTCTTCAGGAACTGAAACAGGGCGAACATTAGCATATAAATCAAGCTCTCTTCTCATCGCAACATTTGCACTCTCTAAAGTTCCGCCTTTAAGGGTAGTTGTTGGTCCCTTCAGGATAACATTACAAGCCTTGATTTCTTTTAAAACATCATCAGGAATTGCCTTGTTTTTCTCAATTCGGTTTTCAATGGTAAGTCCCTCAATATTTCGAAGCTCAACCTTTCCGCTTTCAACCTCATCTTTAAGGATAAATCTTAAAAGTCTTTCGGATTCTTTAGAGATAATCGGACCTATTCCGTCCCCTCCGCAGATGCCTATAACTATTCTTTCAAGTGAATTAAAATCGGTAGCACCCGATTCCTTTTCCATCCTTTGCTGACGGGCAATCTGTTCCTCTAAAAGAGTTCTGAACTGCTCAACAGCACTGTCTATATACTGTTTCATATTATTTGCCTTCCTTTGTATAAGCTAAAAGTCCGCCGGCTTTTAAAATCGCCTTTTGTCGCTCAGTGAAGGAACAGCTAAGTTCCATTTCCTCACCTGTTGTTTCATTTTTAAGAATGATTTCACCCTTATCCATACCCTCGAAAATATTGGTAAGAGTAAGCTTGTCCGACTGATTAAGTTTTTCATAATCATCGGCATTTTTAAAGGTTAAGGGCATAATTCCTGCATTTATGAGGTTTGCTATATGAATTCTCGCAAAGCTCTTGGTTATAACGGCACGAACTCCTAAATACATAGGAACTAAAGCTGCATGCTCTCTTGAAGAGCCCTGACCATAGTTACTTCCGCCAACGATAATGCTCTGTCCCAACTTTAATGCTCTTTCAGGGAAAGAGGTATCGCAAACACCAAAGCAGAACTGAGATAAATGCGGAATATTTGAGCGGTAAGGCAAAATCTTAGCACCTGCAGGCATAATATGGTCGGTTGTGATATTATCCCCAACCTTTAAAGCTATCTCTGCCGATAAAGTATCTTCCTGAGGCATTGATTTTGGGAAAGGCTTAATGTTAGGTCCTCTCATAACCTCGAGACTTTCAGCCTCTTCGGGGGAAGCGGGTGCTATAACCGCACTGTCATCAATCAGGAAGCTTTCGGGCATCTTAATCTCGGGCATTTCACCTAAAAGTCTCGGGTCGGTGATTTCACCTGTAAGGGCTGCCGCAACTGCAGTTTCGGGGGAAACCAAGTAAACGCTCGCATCCTTAGTTCCGCTTCTGCCCTCAAAGTTTCTGTTGAATGTTCTGAGAGAAACACCTGCAGAATTGGGAGAAAATCCCATACCAATACAAGGACCGCAAGCACACTCTAACAGACGGGCTCCCGAAGCTAAAATATCGGTTAAAGCACCGCTATCAGCTAACATTTTAAGCACCTGCTTTGAGCCTGGTGAAATAGAAAGGCTAACCGATGGGTCTATAACCTTACCCTTTAAAAGTGCTGCAACTTTGAGCATATCTAAAAGTGAAGAGTTGGTGCAAGAGCCAATGCAAACCTGGTCAACCTTAGTACCCTTCAAAGACTCAACTGTTACAATATTATCGGGGCTATGAGGACAAGCAATAAGGGGTTTAAGCTCTGAGAGATTGATATCTATAACCTTATCATAAACCGCATCGCTATCGCTTGAAAGCTCAATATAGTCCTCGCCTCTGCCCTCTGCCTCAAGAAACTTTTTGGTTACCTCATCCGAGGGGAAAATCGAGGTTGTAGCTCCAAGCTCAGTACCCATATTTGTAATAGTAGCTCTTTCGGGAACAGAAAGGTTTTTAATACCCTCTCCTCCCCATTCGATTATAGCTCCAACTCCGCCCTTAACCGATAAAATGCGGAGTATTTCAAGGCTTATATCTTTAGCTGTTACAAAGGGGTTAAGTTTTCCTGTTAAATTAACCTTATACATTTTTGGCATAGTTATGTAATATGCACCGCCGCCCATAGCAACAGCAACATCAAGTCCGCCCGCACCCATAGCAAGCATACCGATACCGCCGCCTGTTGGAGTATGGCTATCCGAGCCTATAAGGGTTTTGCCAGGCTTTCCAAAGCGTTCAAGATGCACCTGATGGCAAATACCGTTACCAGGACGGGAGAAATAAATTCCGTGCTTTTTAGCAACTGACTGAATATATCTGTGGTCATCAGCATTCTCAAAGCCCGACTGCAAGGTGTTATGGTCAATATAAGCAACACTTTTCTCGGTTTTAACACGGTCAAGTCCCATAGTTTCAAACTCAAGATAAGCCATTGTTCCCGTTGCATCCTGAGTTAAGGTCTGGTCAATTTTAAGTGCAACCTCACTGCCAACTGTCATATCTCCGCTCAGCATATGAGCCTTTATAATTTTCTGTGCAATTGTTAAACCCATTTTTAGTCCCTTCCCATTATGTGATTATAAGCATTTTCAACATGCTCTTTAGCGTATTTTGAAGCAAGCTTGCTGTCCTTAGCGGCAATTGCTTCATATATTTTGCGATGCTCCTCAACCGAGGCTGCGGCACGGCTTTTACTTTCAACCGAGGCTCTTCTATACTTCTGAATTTTCTTATGAAGAGGCACCAAGGTATCAAAAAAAGTCATACTGCCGGTTAATTTATATAAAGTTTTATGAAACTTGTTATCCATAGTCTTTATATGCTCAGCATCCTGTTTTGAAAGATAAAACTCCTGAAATTCCAAGGTTTCTTTAAGCTCTGCAAGTTGAGCTTCCGTGCATCTTTCGGCAGCAAGAGAAGCCGCCATACATTCGAGTTTTTCTCTTATCAGAAAGATATCAACAAGGTCGTTCTCGGTTATGCCGATAACAACCGAGCCCTTGCCTGATTCTTCGATAATATGCTCTTGCTC
>JAZSEU010000060.1:0-2290 GCA_045531855.1 Acutalibacteraceae bacterium | reverse complement strand
AGAGCCGCCTATAAAATGGCTTCAAAAAATGATACAGGCTGCAAAACAGTTTTCGATATCCCCCCTTCACTACTCAGCCCATTATCAAATGAAGAAATAAGAAAAAATATGCTTTAAAAAATATTTTTAAAATTTTAACCGACTGTCCTGTTTTTTGGACAGTCGGTTTTTTATACTATAATCGTACCTGATAAAAAAATTCTTCAAAAAACACTTGACAAACCTGTTTTGATTGGGTATAATAAGGATGCGAACATTTGTTCGGGAGGTAAAAATATGACATTATCATTCACTTTAAGTACAATTTTTGAAATAGCTTTAGTTGCCCTTGTGTTCTGGGGAATATTTAACGAGGATAAGCTCATATCCCTTGAAAAGCGTATCTTTGCATCTTTTCGCCGCCGCAGACTCAAGGTTTTAAAGGGCTCTTCTGTTTCCTATAACAAAGCATCGTAATTTGTAGAATAATGAACAAGCATTTCCTCATAACCTTAATTGGAGGGAATTAAAATGAAATGTTTTGTTGTAACAAAAAAGCAGTTAATGCTTGCTATTTGTATTGTAGTTTGTGCGGCAGTTGCGGTGGTTGGCTCTCTTGGTGCTTTCGCCGATAGCGATAGACTTCTTCCGATTTACTGTGTAGAAACCGACAAAAAGCAAGTTGCAATTTCTTTTGACGCCGCTTGGGGAAATACTAAAAAGGTACAAAATAATATATTATAAAGCCTGTATAAACCAGAAGGAATATACAGGCTTTAATTTTATAATTCATAACTGAATTTTATCTCTTCGTCCTCTTCAGCAGCTTCTTTAAAAGTTTCAATGATTTTTAAAACATTTTCTTTTAAATTTTCTGCCGCTTTGGTTTCAGGCTTAAATATCACGTTTATATCAATAGGTGTTTCTATAAAACCTGTGAGAATATCCCATAAAGCATCTAAATTATTACCATACCACTCGGGCAATCCTAATTTTTCACTAAGTTCATTATGCAAATCCATTGGATATTTACATTTTGAGAAATCTATAACAATATTTTTCATATTATCCTCCTAACATATTTGATTAAAAGTAAAATAATGGTCGTAAGTAACAAACACTAATCCGTCATTAGAGTAAATAACTCTCGAACCATTTCTCATACCGCCAGTATAGTTTATATCGGCCTCATACCATATTCTACCGTTAGCCGATGGCAATTTGCCATCCTTGTTTTTATAAATATCTCCACCAATAACACCTTTATCTGTTACTTGATGCAAATTCATTAAAATAGGTTTCCAACCAAGTTTTTTGGCTTCTTTCTTAGTTAAATATTGTTTTGGTAAGGACTCTCCTTTTAAAAGTAAAACATCTATTCCTTTTTTACCATCGAATGAAGCAGTTCCTTTTTTCACAGATTCAGACCACACAACCGTACAAGCACATCTTTCGTGCAAATTTGGAAATCTTGGCGGCGCATGTTCTGGTAAATAAAGTTTACCATGCAAATCAAAGCAAGGTTTACAAGTTGCAGGTGAAAGAGCACAAATCCAAACTTTATATTTTTTATCTTCATAAAATTTTGGATCCAAATTTATACCCTTTATAGCCGCAACAATAATATCACCTAATAAACTCATAAAATATCACCTCCTCTTTTGATACATAATATCAAAAAACAGGGGCGACATTCACCGACATAATTATAACCCTAATAAAAAAATTAATCAATTAAAAATTTAATATAATATAGTACAAACACCTCGGCATAAATATTACCGAGGTGGATTTTTATGAAATTTTTTATAATTACAAAACGACATATTATGTTGGCAATAACAACGGTTTTGGTATTGACAGCGGTAACCGTAGGCTCAACTGTAAGTTTTGCCGATACCGACCGAAAACTACCCATTTACTGTGTAGAAACCGGCAAAAAACAAATCGCTATAAGTTTTGACGCCGCGTGGGGAAATGATGATACTGAGCAGTTGATTAAAATTTTAAAGGAATATGATGTTCCTGCAACCTTTTTTGTTGTCGGCGCTTGGGTGGATAAGTACCCCGAATCTGTGGAGGCTTTGCACAAGGCAGGCCATCAGATTCAAAACCATTCAAACACCCACCCCCATATGCCACAACTATCAAAGGAGCAGATGATTGACGAGATTGAAAGCTGCAATAAAAAAATCGAGTCAATAACCAAGGTCTGCCCCACTCTTCTCCGACCACCATACGGAGATTATGATAATGTTTTAATCGAAACTCTGGAGGAAATGAATATGAAAACAATTCAATGGGATGTCGA
>JAZSEU010000061.1:0-1807 GCA_045531855.1 Acutalibacteraceae bacterium | reverse complement strand
CAACCTTATGGTCACGAATCGGGAAATCTGTAACTGATACAGCTTCCATAAAACCGAGGGATTCGTATTCGGCGTTTTCTTGATAAGCCTTATTGATACGTTCATCTAAATGGATTGTCATAGACATCGCATCTATATCGGTTTCGTCTGTCTCAATTTTTACTATAAAAAAACGCTCAAGGATTTCTTTGGGGAGTACTAGTTGAGCTAACTGTTCTAACATCTTTGTTTCCATAAAAACAAAGATAATACTTTTTTATTAACCCACAGTAAATTTCTACTGAGCCTAAATAATAAGCAAAGCCCACGACTAATGATATAATATTCCCATATCGGGTATATAGATACCACAGACGTGGACGTCTCTTGCTCATTATCCTTACGGTTAGAATTGTCCAGATTCCAATGAGGGATAACTTTGCTAAACGCCCTGTAATTAGTATGTCTGTTCAAGGAACTACGCCCTATGAACATCACAAATGTAATTAAAAGGTTTCAAAAACACAAGAAACACTTTGCAAATTATTTTAGTTAGTGTTTTAGTTGAAAATGATAGAGTGGCGACAAAATTTGAACAGGGTCTATAAAAAGATTTCTCCTCAAAAAATGCCGCCCTCTCATCGTTCAGAAACTCAGACAATCATAGGTCTGTAAAATCTCTTCTTGTCTCAAACCAAGATAGCGTTTGGTAATGCTTACGCTTGAATGGTTGAACAGTTCCATCAACTTAACTAAAGCAAGTTCGGAGTTTTCTCCATTCATTGTGTAAACTTGTCGCCCAAAGGTCTTGCGAAGCGAGTGACAGCTAAAATTCTTGATTTAAGCCTGTATTTCTTCTTTATCTCCTTTAATATCCTGTTAATTGCTTGAACGGTAAAAACTGTTCCTTTCTGACTTACCAAGATAGGTGCTTTGATTCCAATAGGCTGTTTTATAGCTAATTTGAAGCATTTGTTTACCGCTTGTTTACCGCTAAAACAAACTGTAAAATGTTGACAATCAACGCAGAAATCAAGAGTGATGGAAAAAGACTCGATGGAACTTACAATGTAAAGTTAAGATTTACCCTTGACAGGAAAATGAGACGGCAGGGTACAAGTCTGTTTGCAACCCCGTCGGACTTAACTAAAGACTTGGGAATCAAGCAATCTTCCCCATTAAAGCGAGAGGTGGATTGCCCTTGGCTGTTTCACAGGATTGCGAATTTCTGATATTCTTGCTTTGAGGTGGAATCAAATTCTCTATGCCGAGGAATTTACCATTATTGAGAAAAAGACAGGCAAGCAGAGAACACTCCGCTTGAATCCGCAACTGCAAAAACACATACAGGAGTGTTACGAACTGATAAAGCCTGTTCTTGACATCCTGCGTGGCTCGGAAATCTCAAAATGCACAAAAAAAGAAAGCGTTAACTGCTTGTTTTTGTTGCAATTAACGCTTTTCTAACTTGTGGGCCATCTAGGGCTTGAGATTTGTCTCGTAGAGACCCATCGACTTCGTTGTTTGCTGTCGGCTTTAGCCGGTGCAAACGTTAAAGCGAAGGGGATAGACTTGTCTCGCTCGTAGAGACCCATCGACTGAGCGTTTGCTGTCGGCTTTAGCCGGTGCAAACATTAAAGCGAAGGAGATAACCTTGGTTTAAGCCCTAAAACAAAAAAGCGGATAACGAAAATGTTATCCGCCTGTGGGCCATCCAGGGCTTGAACCTGGGACCTCCAGATTATGAGTCTGTTGCTCTAACCAACTGAGCTAAAAGCCCGAGTATCTCTTCCGAAATACTTTGCAAAGGTATTGCAATTTCTCTTAT
>JAZSEU010000009.1:0-1953 GCA_045531855.1 Acutalibacteraceae bacterium | reverse complement strand
CTCAAGTCTCAAAAAGCAAGTCAGGGCGTTATTCTTAAAGCGGCTCAGAAAAAGGTTGCAAACACTCAAGCTCAGATTACCCGTTGCAATAACGAAATTAACAGTATTAACTCTAAAATCGCTGCTAATAAAGCTCAAATTGAGGAAAATACTCAGAAGATTGAAGAAAGCAAATTTGCTTTCAAAAAACGCCTTCGTGCTATTTATATGAGCAACTCAGGCAGCACTCTTCAAATTCTTCTCGGTGCTGAGAACTTCTCTGAATATCTTCAGTTAGCTCAGCTCACCTCTTCTGTAGCTTCACGTGATAAGGCTATGATGGATGATTTGGCAGCTGATATCAAGGCACTTGAAGAAAAGAATAAAGAAAACGAAAAGCTTATTGAAAGTCAGGTTGAAATCAGAGCTTCTATTCAGTCTCAAATGGACCAGTTGAAAGCCGAAGAGGAAGAAGTTCGTTCTCTTTATAACTCAATCGCATCCGACCAAAAGGATGCCGAGCAGGATAAAGCGGATATTAACAGACAAATTAAGGACAAGCAAGACGCCCTTAACAGCATCGCTAACGGCGGTGGTCAGTATAGCGGAAAGATTAACCCGAATACCGGATTTATGTGGCCCGTTCCAGGCTTTTATGGACTGTCTCGTGGTTGGAAAAGCGGTCATTATGGACTCGATATAATTGGTGGCAATATCTACCGTGCGCCGATAGTTGCCATTGCTGATGGAGTTATTTATGAGACCTATAATTCATGTCCTCATAAAACAAAAAATGATTACTGTATTCATCACCAAAGTAAATACTGCGGAAGCGGTTGGGGCAATCATGTTGCTATAAATCATGGTAAAATGACCAATATAGATGGAGCAGAATATAAGGCAATGTATGCTCATATGGATAGTATCGCTGCGGGTATGTATGTTGGCAAAGAGGTTAAACAGGGCCAGATTATCGGCTATGTTGGAACAACAGGCTGGTCAACTGGTTATCACTTGCATTTTGGCCTTTATAGAAACGGAAGTTGGGTTAACCCCGCTAACTACCTATGATAAAATCAAAAGCTTATAGAATTATTATGGCGGCTTTGCTTATTTTATGGTGTGTTTTGATTTTCGCCCTATCAGCAGAACCTGCCAATAAATCGAGTAATACAAGCGGGGAACTCACCCGTGCGGTTTTCAGGGTTTTTTACCCCGATTTTAATCAAATGGGGCTCGAAGCCCAAAACGCAATTATCAGCGAGGCTTCTTTTATTATCCGAAAAACCGCTCATTTTTCTTTGTATTTAATCTTAGGTCTATTATCCTTTTTAAATATTATGGCATATAAGCTTCCCTTTGCTTTAAAGCCTGTTTTAAGCTTAGGTTTTAGCTCAGCTTATTCGATTAGTGATGAAATTCATCAGAAGTTTGTTGAGGGTAGAAGCTGTGAAATCAGGGATGTTTTAATCGATGTTTGCGGTTCTGTTTTTGCGATTGCTATTTTAACGCTTATATTCGGGCTAAAAAATAACGGCGGTGGAAAAATGAGAAAAAAGGAACTTATGAAACTTAATGAACAGCTTTTTGACAGGGCTGAAAACGCCATGCGAAATGCTGAGGAATTAAAAAAGGAAAACTCTTCCCTCGTTTCAAGGATAGAAGAGCTTGAGAAAAAAATCGCAGAGCTCGAAAAAAAGGAAGTGCCTTCTGTTCCCCTTAAAACACTTGAAGAAAAGCTTGTAAATCAGGTGAAGCTTAATGAGGATACCGAATACGGAGCCTCTATTAACGGCAAAATTGTTGTCAGTGCAACAACCTATTGCAACGAGCACACCGCTTCTATGGAAACTTCTGCAGCTAAGGAGCTTGTTAACCTTATCCTCGGCAGAACAGAGGTTGCTAAGGCTGAAATCTTAAAAATAACCTCATCAAATGCTTCAATTGAAGATAAGAAAGCTATGATAGACAGTG
>JAZSEU010000033.1:0-2052 GCA_045531855.1 Acutalibacteraceae bacterium | reverse complement strand
GGCAAGTGCGGATTTCAACGCTTCTTTGCTTTGACTCATACCCTTGGGATTATCCGTTCTTCCAAAGATATAATCCAAGGATACTTTAAAGAAGTCTGCATACCACAATAGCTTTTGTAACGGCGGCTCGGCAACACCCATTTCATAGCGACCGATAGTTGCTTGTGTCGTCTCGCACAATTCCGCTAACTGCTTTTGTGAATAACGCGCATTTACCCTGAGTTCTTTTAGCCGTTCTCCTACAACATTCATATTCTAATTCACCTCCAAATGATTTGTGTTTATTATAACACATAAACAGTTTATAGTCAATACGTAAAACAATTTTTATACACTCCATTTTCGTTAATAATTTTATTTAACGGTACGGCAGTACAGCCGTACCGCTTATATCTTAATCTTCGTCGTCTTCCGAAGCTTCTCTCATCAATCTTTCAAACTCTTCTTTTCCAATGTCGCTTTCGATAAAACGCTCCATCTCTTCCATCATGAACATAGCTAAAGAAATAAGCGCTTCTTCGGGAACATCCGACTTAAAAACAATTTTAGGATCGCTCATGAGCTACACCTCCTTAAATTTCATTGCCTCCATTTCCGCCGGAGGCTGGCCTTGAAACATATAACATATAAATTCTCCTTACAGGCGGTGGCAGATTACCACCGCCATTACATTTTTCCTTTGATTGTCCCTATATATCAATCCTACGGATTTTCGTCAGCAGGATATTGTCGTCAATTTAAATAATTCCTTCACAATTTTAATTAATAGATTACTTTTTCTTCGGCTTATCAGCCAAGTAAATTCTTGTTACTTCGGTCCGATGGTGACCTAAGTTTTCGCTTACAATCTTCCGAGCTTTCTTCGGTCTTTCTTTTAAAGCTTCTTCATAGGTTCTTTGTGCATAGGTGTGTCTCAGACTGTGCCAAGAAATTGTCTCGGTTCTTTTCTTTTTACCGTCTTCACTCAAATCCTCGCGATTTTCTACCATGAAGTATTTTCTGTTATAACTCATCCAATTCTGCAACGAGCGTTTTTCTCGTTGAACGCCGCCCTTTTCGCTACCTGAGATTAAATAATCTCTCGGGTATCGACCTGAACACCTGGCATAGTTCAAATAATCAGTAATAATACTGCGTTGCTTTGCACTCAAATCGATAGCTCTTGTCTGACCGCCCTTGCCTTTTATAATGATTATAGAATATTGAAACGCCTCTTAGCGTTTCAATAAGCCGATTTTATCGGCTTTTGCAAAATCGAATCAAAGATGATTTGATTTTGCACTATATTCATTGCAATGGGTATAGTCAAATTTTCTTTGAAAATTTGTTACCAAATCGGAGATTTGGTGTCGAAATAGTGAAATTTTTCACCATTTCGACTTGCTATAACCATTATAACAAGTTGTCCGGTCTTCAATGCGGACATAAGGTATTCAACTCTAAGGGTGCAGATTTCTTCAAGCCTTAAACCAAATTCACTGGCAAAGTCTATTGCAATTACCGCATCCTGTCGGCCTTTTTCGATGGCCAACTGTCGTATACGTACAAGTTCTTTATCTAATAGTGAATGGTCTTTAACGCCTGTTGCACGTTTAGGCAGTGATAGCTTATCATTTTTAGAAAGTCTATTTTTACTGCCTGATTTTCTATGGAAATAACGAATGCCGGATAGATCGGATTGAATTGTTGCGGCTGAGTTATTTTCTTTAAGATGCTCCACATAGGCTTTAAAGTGTCGGTCTTCCACGTTCTTAAAGTTTTGCAGACGAAAATTATCGGCTAAGAACTTACAGAACCTTTTTGTTGCTTCAAAGTACCGAGCTCTTGTTTTAAAGCTAAGCTCATTGCTGTGCCTATAGATAGACTCGACTTGAGCAAGCAGGTTTTTATACAGCCCCGGGTTTAACACTGTAATATCATTAGAATCTGACATAGCAAACCTTCTCCTTTCTCCAAAAATTTTATTTAAACGCAAGGATAGGGACCAAGCCTTGCGTAAAAAACTGTGTACGAAAAATATTAAAAATGTGGTATTTTCGTCAATAAAATATT
>JAZSEU010000056.1:0-29578 GCA_045531855.1 Acutalibacteraceae bacterium | reverse complement strand
GGAGTTAAATTCCACCTTTTGCATATCCTTAAAAATACTCCTTTAGAGGAGGAATATAAAAATAAAAAAATATCTTGTCTTTCAATGGAGGAATATGCTAAAATATTAAAAAAGTGCATTGCTGTTTTGCCTGAGAATACTGTTGTTCACAGAATAACGGGTGATGGTGCGAAGAAGGATTTAATTGCACCTTTATGGAGTGCAGATAAAAAGAAAACTTTAAACTTTTTAAATAATTTTCTTAAGAGATAACAAAAACTACACGAAATGATATGCACCCAAAAGTGTCTAACTTTTTGGGTGCATATCATATATGGGTGGATGTTTATTATATATATTTTTTTGTTGGGTTTTCTTTACTTATAATTTTGCAAGGATTTCCAATTACAATGCTATGGTCTGGAACAGGTATGTTTACAAAAGTATTTGGTGCTATCATAACATCGTTGCCAATGGTAATTCCACCAAGTATGGTCGAATTCAATCCGATGTAAACTCGATTGCCGATAGTTGGCGCGCCCCTATATTTACCTTTTGATAGACCTATTGTTGCGCCTTTTAAAATAGTTACGTTATCTCCGATTTTTGCATATGGAGTGATAGTAATATTATAAGGATGAAGCATTATAAAGCCACTACCTATCTTTGTTTTTGATTTAATTTCAATACCATATTTCCTAGACATTCTATATAATTTATAATCACAAATTTTACGCGAAATGAGATTTTTTGTATTTTGAGCAATTCGTAAGTAAATAATATGTCTAAGCCTATGTTGAAAAATATAATCCCGTATAAAATGTAATAAATTAAAGCTGATATCATCGGTTGTTCTTTTGTAATCGGCATACCAAATAGGAGGATGCATATATTTCACCTCGAAGAGTAAAGAGTTTATTATAACCAAACGGTTATTAAATAAGACCATTATAATATAATTGTGTTACCATTGTCAATACCAAATGGTTATTTGAGGTGGTAAAGTTATGGATAATTATTACCCAAGATTAAGAGATTTGCGTGAAGATAAAGATTTATCTCAAGAGTATATTGCTCAGTATTTGCAAATGAAGCAACCGCAGTATAGTCGATATGAACGTGGTTTAAGAGATATTCCAACTGATGTTTTAATACGTTTAGCAAAATTCTATAAAACCTCAACCGATTATATTTTAGGGTTAGTAAATGACCCTAAACCATATAAAGATTAAAGCGAACTAACATATGTTAGTTCGCTTTTTTAATATATATTGCGTTAATTTGTTATTTAAAGAATAAAGGAAGCTTTTCAAGGAAGATGATATCATCTCTGTCAGCCGCATCGCCCTCGGCTAAGAATGCACATGCCGCAACCTCAATAGCACCGGCTTTTTTGACAAGCTCACGGGTAGCAATAAGTGATTCGCCTGTGCTTATAACGTCATCAACTATAAGCACCTTTTTGCCCTTAATCTTGTTTACCTCGGTTTCGCCAAGATAAAGCTTTTGAACATTCTTGGTTGTAATCGATTCAACGCTAACCTCAATTGAGTTTCGCATATAAACCTTAACGCCTTTGCGTGCAATTACATAGGGTTTTCCCGACTGTCTTGCCATTTCGTAAGCGATAGGAATACTTTTAGCCTCGGGAGTTAAGATTATATCAAATTCGGGAACCTTCTTAAGAAGTTCTTCGCAGCCTTTGATTGTTAGCTCAACATCGCCGAAGATAATAAAAGCGGCAATATCTAGATTATCATTAACGGGGAATTTTTCTAAATCACGCTTAAGACCTGCGATTTTCATAGAATAGTATTCAGACATAATTATCACTTATCTTTCTATTTGTTATAACATAAATTCCGTAAGGGATTTATATCGATAAAACGGACAAAGTCCGTTTTTTAGCCTGGAGGCCAAGCTAAATTTCTGCGGGCGAGCAGGTGGAAGTGGATATGATGAACAGTCTGACCGCCATCCTCACCGCAGTTATTAACAACTCTGTATCCGTTTTCAAGGTTTTCTTTTCTTGCAATTTCTGCAACTGCCTCAAAAACCTTTGCTATTAAAAAACTGTTTTCGCTATTGATTTCATTAGCAGAAGAAATATGCTCTTTTGGAATTATAATAGCGTGAAAAGGAGCCTTGGGGTCAATATCCTTGAAAGCATAAACATATTCGTTTTCATAAATTTTAGTTGAGGGAATTTCGCCTGCAACTATTTTGCAAAATAAACAGTCTGCCATATTATCACCTAACCTAAAAGTTTAGCAACGGTATTAAGGGCATCTTCGGCTTTTGAAATATCCTTACCGCCTGCCATAGCACTATCGGGCTTACCGCCGCCGTTACCGCCGCAGATTTTAGCAATCTCACGAACGATGTTTCCAGCGTGTGCCCCAGAAGCCACAGCATTTTTGCCGCAAGCAACGCAGAATGTGAGCTTTTCACCGTTAATGGTTGCAAGAGCGATAACAAGATTATCGTTTTCACCCTTTGCAGTGTCGGTCATTTTGCGAAGCTCATCTGCAGAAACACCGTTAAAGAGACAGGTTGCAACCTTGATTTCACCAACAGAGATAGAGAACTTCAAAATTTCATCAAGCTTGCTTCCGGCAATCTTAGCCTCAGCCTTTTCAAGTAACTGCTTTGTTTCCTTTAACTCATTCATAACGGCGGTTGCACGTTTTGCAATTTCATTTGAATTTTGAGCCTTTAAGTTTTCAGCAGTCTGGTTCATCAAATCAATATTGCCATAGATAAGTTCCAAGAGGTTATTACCTGTAACGGCTTCAATTCTGCGAACGCCTGCCGCAACACTTGATTCTGAAACGATATGGAAAAGACCTAATTTTCCTGTGTTATTAACGTGTGTTCCGCCGCAAAGCTCAACCGATTTATCGCCGGCTTTAACAACACGAACAACATCACCGTATTTTTCGCCAAACAATGCCATAGCACCTAATTTTTTAGCCTCATCTATTGGCATTTCTTTATTTTCAACTATGACACCCTCTAATATAGCATTATTAACAAATGCCTCAACCTTTTTGATTTCATCAGCTGTAAGGGCAGAGAAGTGGGTAAAGTCAAAACGAACAGTTTTTTCATTAACAAGTTGACCTGCCTGTTCAACGTGGGTACCGAGAACTGCACGAAGTCCTGCCTGTAAAAGATGGGCGGCAGTATGATTTCTTCTGATATCCTCACGTTTTGCAGTGTCAATCTTAGCAGTAACGGTATCACCAACAGAGATAACGCCGTTGGTAACATTTCCAAGGTGAGTGAAAATACCGCTTGGGTTTTTCTTGGTATCAGAAACCATAACACATCCGCTGTTAGAAGTAATAATACCGCTATCACCAATCTGACCGCCGCTTTCAGCATAGAAAACAGTTTTATCAAGCACGATAACTGCATTATCTTCCTCGCTTGCCATATCGGTATGCTCACCGTTTACAACAATGTCAATAACCTTAGCTTCACATTCGTTGATATCGTAACCTAAAAATACAGTAGCTTCGATATTATCAAATGTAATGTCATCACTCTTCCAGCTTTCGCCGTCAGAAGCCTTGCGTGCGTTACGGGCCTTGTTTCTTTGCTCGGTCATAAGCTCCTTGAACTTGTCCTCATCAACCGTCATACCTTTTTCGGCTAAAATATCGATAGTAAGGTCGATGGGGAAGCCATAGGTATCATAAAGCTTAAAAGCATCCTCGCCCGAAAGCATACCGCCGTTTTTGGTAAGCTCTGAAAGCATATTAAGACCTTGGTCGATGGTCTTGTTAAAGCTTGCCTCTTCGTTAGTGATAACCTTGGTAATAAGCTCCTTTTTCTCAATAAGCTCAGGATATCCCGATTTGTTTTCTTCAATAACAGCATTGCAAAGCTCCATAAAGAATGGACGGTTAATACCGATGAGCTTTCCGTGGCGAACTGCTCTTCTTATAATTCTGCGAAGAACATAGCCTCTGCCTTCGTTGGAGGGGATAATACCATCGCTAATCATAAAGGTTGCTGCACGGGCGTGGTCGGTTATAGCACGGATAGAAATATCTGTTGAATTTTCCTTTCCGTATTCCTTGCCCGAAATCAAGCATACCTTATCAAGAATGTTGCGGATAGTATCAACTTCAAACATATTATCAACTCCTTGCATAACGCAAGCAAGTCTTTCAAGGCCCATACCAGTATCAATGTTTTTGTGTTCAAGCTCGGTATATGTGCCGTCTCCCATATTGTTAAACTGCGAGAAAACGTTGTTCCAGATTTCCATATACCTGTCGCACTCGCAACCGGGCTTGCAGTCAGGGGAGCCGCAACCGTATTTCTCGCCACGGTCAAAATAAATCTCGCTGCAAGGACCGCAAGGACCTGTTCCATGCTCCCAGAAGTTATCCTCTTTGCCCATTCTGATAATTCTTTCTTCAGGCACGCCGATAACATCACGCCATAAAGCATAAGCCTCATCATCCTCTTCATAAACAGAGGGCCAGAGAAGTTCTGCAGGGATTTCGAGGGTTTCGGTTAAAAACTCCCAAGCCCACGGAATAGCCTCATTTTTAAAATAATCGCCGAAAGAGAAATTGCCGAGCATTTCAAAGAAAGTACCGTGTCTTGCGGTTATACCAACTCTTTCAAGGTCTGGAGTTCTGATACATTTCTGACAGGTTGTAACCCTTTTTGATGGGGGAGTAACCTCGCCTGTGAAATACTTCTTCATAGGCGCCATACCCGAGTTTATAAGTAAAAGTGATTTATCTCCTTGCGGAACAAGAGAAAAACTGCCAAGACGCAAATGTCCCTTTGATTCAAAAAAGGCAAGATATTTCTCTCTCAAATCGTTAAGTGAAGTCCATTTCATAAGTGCAACATCCTTAAAAGCAAAATTTAACTCATATATTATATACTTAAAGTATTTTTTTGTCAATCACCCCTTTCTACAAGAGTTGAAAATTTTGGAATTTTATTGTATAATATTTTTATCGCAAAAAGAATGGGGGTATAAGAATGGAAACTGAGCATAAAGAACTGTTTATTGTTTTAAGTCAGTCGGGTTCTCTTGTTTCCCGAGCCTTGAAATTATATACAAGGGCTGAATATAATCATGTTTCCTTAGCTCTTGATTCAGACCTTGAAAGGATGTATTCTTTTGGCAGAAAATATGCCTTTTATCCTTTCCCTGGCGGGTTTGTTACCGAATCTGCTTCATTTGGAACCTTTAAAAGATTTATAAATTCAAAGATTGTAATTTTAAAGCTCAAAACAGATATTAAAACATATCTTGAAATTTCTGAGTTTTTAAAGGAAATGAATGAAGAACGAGGGAAATACCGATATAATTATTTAGGAATTTTATATGCTGTATTTAAGAAAAACCGCAAAAAAGAATATGAATATTATTGCTCTGAATTTGTTAAGGAGGTTTTGCAAAAACATGGTGTAAATGGTTGCGAAAATCTGCCAAAGGTTATTCAGCCGATTCATTTTTTAAATATTCCAACGAGCGAAATTATTTATAAGGGATCACTTAAAAATTACATATCTTAACAGGTTGCTTATTCGATTAAAACTTCGCATAAGCAACCTTTTTTTAGTTTTTTAATCGACAGTCTTTTTAACGGTTTTCAGGTATAATTAGCATTAGGTGATAAAAATGATTATATATGCCGATGTGCTGATAGTGCTTAACTTATTGGTGGATTACTTTTTAGTTTTAGCAAGCGGAAAAATTCTTTCAAAAAAGGTTAAAACTATAAGGGCATTACTTTCTGCTTTTTTAGGAGCTATTTCCTCGCTTTACATATTTTTACCACAATTGAGTTTCTTTGCAGAGCTTTCTTTTAAAATTTCGGTCTGCCTTATTATGACGGCTGTAGCATTTGGAATTAGCAGTTTTAAGCAGTATTTAAAATCATTTCTGGTGCTTTTTTTGGTAACCTGCTCTTATGCTGGAGGTATGATTGCGGTTTGGCATATTTTCAAACCAAACGGTATGGCGGTCAATAATTCGGTTATATATTTCGATATTTCACCGATAGTTCTGGTTGGTGTAACTGTTGCTACATATTTGCTTTTTGTACTCTTAAACCGCATTTTTTCACCCACCTCAAAAACAGCAGAAAAATGCGAAATAACGGTTGAAATCGATGGAAAACGCCAAAAGCTTTCTGCAATTTTAGATACGGGTAATTCCATAGTTGATTTGTTCTCGAAATCCGAAATAATAATTGCCGATAAAAAGGCAGTTAAATCGGTTTTCGGGGATATTGAAGTTGCAAAGAAAGTAAAGAAAAACCGATATAGAATTATTCCTTTCTCAAGTGTTTCGGGAGCTGATATGCTTGATGGTTTCAGGTGCGATAGTGCTTATGTTAAATCAAAGGATAAAACGGTAGTTCTGGATAAACCTATCCTTGCGATATCAAAAACTGCTCTTTGTGATGACTATAATGCAATAGTTAACCCAAAAATATTAGATTAGGCGGTAATTTTATGAAACTTAAAGAAATATTATTTGAAATATTTTATAAATTAGGGTTATTGAAGCCAATTTTTTATATCAACGGCCCCGAAACTTTACCGCCACCTTTATCAAGTGATGAGGAAACATTGCTACTTCATAAGGGGGACGAAAAGTCAAGGGATAAGCTGATAGTTCATAATTTGAGACTCGTAGTTTATATAGCAAGAAAATTCGATACTGCAGGTGTTAATTTAGAAGATTTGATATCTATTGGAACAATAGGCTTAATTAAAGCGGTTAATACCTTTTGTGTTGATAGAAATATTAAGCTTGCAACCTATGCTTCGAGATGCATTGAAAACGAAATTTTAATGTATCTTCGAAAAACCTCATCGCAAAAAAATGAAATTTCTATTGATGAGCCTTTAAATATTGATTGGGATGGAAACGAGCTTTTGTTATCTGATGTTCTTGGTAGTGATGGTGATGAAATCGGGAGAGAAATCGAAATAGAAGATGAGCGTTTTCAACTTAACACCTTTGTTCGAAAACTGCCGCCAAGGGAAAAACAGATAATGGAAATGCGGTTTGGAATGAACGGTTATGAGGAATATACACAAAAGGAAGTTGCTGATACTTTAGGTATATCGCAGTCCTATATATCAAGACTTGAAAAACGAATAATAGTTAAACTCAAAAAACAAATTGAAAAAGCAGTTTAAAAATGTTATTATAGCATTGGTGAAATGAATGTTATATGAAATTTTATTGGTTTACATAATATCGATAAGTATAATTTCCGTCCTCGCTTGCATTTATGATAAAACTGCAGCAAAAAGAGGATGGAGCAGAATAAGCGAGCGTACATTATTATTGCTTTGCTTCCTTGGAGGCTCGGTGATGATGTACGCCGTTATGCGTATAATTCGGCATAAAACTCTTCATAATAAGTTTATGGTTGGCATTCCGCTTATAATATTGCTGCAAATAGCAATAATTTTGGTTGTTTACTTAAAATTTTAAAAAATATCAAATTTTTTGTTGACAACGGACAAACCTGTTGATATAATATTAAAGCTGTCTAAATTGCAGTGTATGATTCATTAGCTCAGACGGTAGAGCACTTGACTTTTAATCAAGGTGTCCGGGGTTCGAATCCCCGATGGATCACCAAAAATCCGAAACGTCCTTTTGGATGTTTTGGATTTTTATTTTTAACGAGGGGATTCGAACCCTGAGAGGGTGAGGAGCGTTAAGAAAACAGTTCAGTGAACTGCTTTTAGCGACGAAGTGTGAGGCGGGTACTGTTTGCAAGGCAAACGGTCGCCGAGGACGGAATACGCAAAGCGTATTCATCCCCGATGGATTACCAAAAAACCTCGTTCCAAGGAATGAGGTTTTTTTATCCATTGCGAAATTAAAGATTATATAAAGGAAAATTTATGAAAATACTATTTGAAGATGAAAGTATAATTGTTTGTATTAAGCCCATAGGTATTCTTTCACAGTCTGATAGCAAGGGCGGGGAGAGTATGATAACTCTGCTGCAAAAACACTCAAACTGTGATATTTATCCGCTACATAGATTGGATAAAGAGGTTGGCGGAGTTATGGTTTATGCAAAAACAAAAACTGCTGCCGCATATCTTTCAAAAGAAATTGCTGAGCAGAGATTCAAAAAGGAATATTTGGCTTTAGTTCATGGAACTCCTCAACAAAAAGGGGAAATGCAAGACCTATTATTTAAGGATAGCAGAAAGAATAAGTCTTTTGTTGTAAAAAGGGAACGAAAAGGGGTTAAAAAAGCCTCTTTAGAATATAAACTGATAAATACTGATAAAGAGCTTTCTGTGGTGCGGATTTTACTTCACACTGGCAGAACTCATCAGATAAGGGTTCAGTTTGCTTCCCGCAAAATGCCTTTAGTGGCTGACAGAAAATACGGTGCTTGTGATGATTTTAAAGAGATAGGGCTTTGGTCATATAGAATTACTTTTACTCACCCCGGAACTAAAGAATTGCTTTCTTTCTCTGCAGAGCCTCAGAATATAATAAAGGAATATATATGAAAAATCCCTCTCAAGCGAGAGGGATTTACATTTTATTTTGTGCCAAAAATTCTATCGCCTGCATCTCCGAGACCAGGGAGGATGTAGCAATGGTCGTTAAGGCAATCATCAAGACCTGCACAGTAAACAGGAACATCAGGGTGAGCTTTAGTGAAGGCTTCGATACCCTCGGGAGCTGCGATAATACACATAAATTTAATTCTTTTCGGATTAAATTCCTTAATTTTTGCAACTGCATCAATAGCACTGCCGCCTGTTGCAAGCATGGGGTCTAAAACGAAAACATCACGTTTATCAAGGTCTGCGGGTAACTTGCAGTAATAATCAACGGGGGTGTGGGTTTCTGGGTCGCGGTACATACCGATATGTCCAACCTTTGCGGCAGGGATGAGGCTAAGAACACCGTCAACCATACCAAGACCTGCTCTGAGAATTGGAACAAAAGCCATCTTTCTGCCGGCTAAAACCTTGGTCTTAGCTGTCATAAGAGGGGTTTCGGTGTTAACCTCTTTAAGAGGTAAATCACGGGTAGACTCGTAACACATAAGCATTGCGATTTCGCTAACAAGCTCTCTGAATTGCTTTGAGCCTGTTCTCTTGTCTCGCAAAATAGTTAACTTGTGCTGAATTAGGGGATGGTCCATAACAAATACATTATTATTCATTTGAAATTCCTCCGTTATCTGTTTTCTAATGCTGTTATTTTATCTATCCTTCTTTGATGACGGTCGCCCTCAAAGGAAGTATCAACGAAAATATCCGCAAGCTCAATTGCAGTTCCAACACCTATAACTCTGCCTCCGAGGCACAAAACATTGGCGTTGTTATGAAGTCTTGTATATTTAGCGGAAAAATGCTCACTGCAAGCAGCGGCACGTATGCCCTTAATCTTGTTAGCAGCCATAGACATTCCGATACCTGTTCCGCATACCAGAATTCCAAGGTCATTCTCACCCGAAACGATACTATCGCAAACGGGGGCGGCGATATCAGGATAATCAACTGAACAGATTTCATAAATGCCGAAATCCTCAACCTCAAAGCCTCTCTCTTTAAGATGAGCGGCAATAGCATTTTTATGCTCTAAAGCACCGTGGTCGCAACCAATCGCAATCCTCATTATTTCTTACTCCTTTTAAGCTTAAGTTCTCTTTCTGCCTGAGGCAGTCTTAAATAGACAGGCAATAACTCTTCACAAGTAACAGATTTTTCTGTTAACGCAGCTAATGCAACACCGCAAGCGTTTTGATACATACGGCAGTCTTCAGCTTTCTCAACATTTTCATAATCTTTAACAAATTCATAAAAGAGATTTGCCCCATCGCCAACTATTATAACACATTTATTTTCATTTTGCGAAATATTTTTTATTTCTCTTGCAAGTTCTTCGCATAAAAGGGCTCTATCCTCGCAAAGTCTTGTTATTTTTCCATTTTCAATTTCAAAATTTGCGTTATAGACCTGATTGCATCTCGCATCCATTACAGCACAAATAAAACAGTCGGTATCTTTATAGTTTTCCGCCATAGCTCTAAGGGTTGAAACAGGGAAACAGGGCTTTTTAAAAGGTGCCGCCATACCCTTAACGGCACTGATACCAATTCTGATTCCCGTAAAGGAGCCGGGGCCCGCACTTAAAGCAAAACCGTCAATATCCTTAATTGATATCTCAGCCTCTTTAAGAACCTCTTCAACCATCGGCATAAGAGTTTGGGAATGAGTGAGTCCAACATTTATAAATTTAGAAGCGATAATTTTTCCGTCCTCTGAAATTGCTGCAGAGCAGGGAATAGCAGAACATTCAATGCTTAAGATTTTCATTTTAAATTTCCTTTTTATTGTAAATGGTGATTTTTCTTGAATTTTCATCTATTGCTTCAATCTCAACATAGACGGTATTTTCAGGAAGTGCGTTTTCGATATTTTCACTCCATTCACATGCAACAACACCGTTTTGTTCTATGTATTCAAAAAAGCCTGAGGAATAAAGCTCGTCCCAAGAGGAAATGCGATACATATCAAAATGATAAATATTAAGTTTTCCGCCGAGGTATTCATTTATTAAGGCAAAGGTTGGTGAGGTAACAAATCCCTCAAACCCCAAGCCTTCGGCTAATCCTCTTGTGAAACAGGTTTTGCCCATACCGAGATTACCTCTGAAAGCGATAACCTCACCGCCTTTAAGGGTGGCTGCAAACTCTTTTGCAATTTCTTCGGTTTTCCTTGGGCTATTAGAAATGTAACTTTTCATTTAATCACCAACAGACATTTTAACACATTTTTTTAAAATATGAAAGAGTTACTTGCATATTTATTAAAAATAAAATATAATAATGTTGAAAAATTACGATAAGGAGGCATTGTTTTGAAATATTTAATAGCCAGAATTGCGGACTTTTTCCGTGAATCTGATAAAATTCTTTTGCTTTTATGCCTTTTTGCAACCTCTTACGGATGTATCGCAGTTTTTTCAACTACATATTATATGGAAAGTGTAAGACCTGTTATAGTTCAGGTGCTTTGTATGTTTTTAGGAATTGGAGCTGCTTTTGTAATCTCTGCCTATGATTTTGAAAAAATGCTTCAGAATTGGTATATATTTGCCGCTGTTGGAGTTATACCTGTTATTTTAACCTTTTTCTTCGGTATTGCTCCCGAGGGTACTGATGATAAGGCTTGGCTCGACCTTGGCATAACTGCATTTCAACCCTCAGAGCTTATGAAGATTAGTTTTATTATAACCTTTAGCGAACATATCAGAAGAATTAAACCAAATATAAATAAACTTAAATATTTGTTACCGCTTTGTCTTCACGGAATATTCCCCGTTGCCTTGATTGTTCTTCAGGGAGACTATGGAACAGCAATAGTTTTCGGCGTTATGTTCCTGTTCATGATGTGGGCAGGGGGCGTTTCCTGGAAATATTTCCTTTGTGCCTTTTCTGCAATTTTAGTCGCTTCGCCCTTTGCATATTTCTTCTTACTTAATGAGGACCATAGAGAAAGAATAAATTCAATTTTTGATATTGAGGCTGATATTCAGGGAATAGGCTTTCAGCAGTGGCGTGGAAGAGTTGCTCTTGCAAACGGCGGATTTACGGGTCAAGGCTTTTTAAAGGGTGATTTAACCCAGTCAGGCTCAATTCCCGAAAGCCATAATGACTTTATCTTTGTTAGTATCGGTGAAGAGTTTGGTTTCTTAGGCTGTCTTGTTGTTATAATTGTTTTGGCGGCTATTTGTCTCAGATGTATAAGAATTGCAAGAATATGCACTAACGATGCAGGTAAATATATCTGCGTTGGTGTTTTTTCTATGATTTTTGCTCAGGCAGTTATAAATATTGGTATGTGCACTTCAATTTTACCTGTTATTGGTGTTACCTTGCCCTTCTTCTCATCAGGCGGAACCTCGCTTTTATGCCTTTATTTAGGGGTTGGACTTGCATTAAACGTTTATATGCATAGAAATTCAAGAACCATTTATTTAAGAGGATAGACCTTGCCTCCGCTTAAGCGGGGGCTTTATCTATGCAAAGTGCACAAAAAGTTTATTTCTTTTTCTTACGATGTGTGCAAGTGGTAAAAAATGATTAAAATTATAAATTAAACTTGCATAAATATTCAAAATATGTTATTATTTATGCATAGAAATCAGTAAATAAATGCATATTATGCATACGGAGGAATTTAAAATGAATAAAAAAGTGTTTAAAAAGGTTGTTCTTGCATATTCGGGCGGTTTGGATACTTCCATAATCATCCCATGGCTTAAGGAGAATTACAATAACCCTGAAATTATTGCAGTTTCGGGTAACGTTGGTCAGGCAAGTGAGCTTGAGGGTCTTGAGGAAAAGGCAATAAAGACCGGTGCTTCTAAATGCTATATTGAGGATTTAACCGAAGAGTTTTTAACCGATTATGTCTTTCCTTGCGTTCAGGCAGGCGCTTTATATGAAGAATATATGTTGGGAACTGCTTTTGCCCGTCCTCCTATTGCTAAGAGAATTGCTGAAATTGCTATCGCCGAGGGGGCTGACGCTATTTGCCACGGTTGTACAGGTAAGGGTAATGACCAGGTTCGTTTCGAGCTTGCTATTAAGGCTTTTGCTCCCGATATGCCGATTATCGCTCCTTGGAGAGAGTGGGATATCAAATCCCGTGAGGAAGAGATTGAATATGCAGAGGCTCACAATGTTCCTCTGAAGATAAACCGTGAGACTAACTATTCTAAGGATAAGAATATATGGCATTTATCACACGAGGGTCTTGACCTTGAAGACCCCAAAAATGAGCCTCAGTATAATAAGGAAGGCTTCTTAGAGATGGGCGTTTCTCCCGAAATGGCACCCGATAAGCCAACCTATGTAACAGTTCATTTTGAAAAGGGTGTTCCCACCGCCGTTGACGGCAAGGAAATGGGTGCTGTTGAGCTTGTTGAAACCCTCAATAAGCTTGGCGGTGAGAACGGTATAGGAATTCTTGATATAGTTGAAAATCGTCTTGTTGGTATGAAGTGCCGTGGTGTTTATGAAACCCCC
The DNA here is from genome assembly GCA_045531855.1 of Acutalibacteraceae bacterium. Classification (GTDB taxonomy): domain Bacteria; phylum Bacillota; class Clostridia; order Oscillospirales; family Acutalibacteraceae; genus UBA737. The sequence goes on along the minus strand of JAZSEU010000056.1, from coordinate 16,523 downwards.
GGCGGAGCTATTCTTTATAAGGCTCATTCAGTTCTTGAAAGCATCTGCCTTGATAAAGAAACCGCTCATTATAAATCTTTGGTTGCTCAGAAACTTGCTGAACTAGTTTACAACGCTCAGTGGTTTACTCCCTTGGTTGAGGCAATCCTTTCTTTTGTTAAAACAACCCAGAAATATGTAACTGGTGATGTAACCCTTAAGCTTTATAAAGGTAATATGATAAACGCTGGAGTTACTTCTCCTTATTCACTCTATGACCCCGAAATTGCAACCTTTGACGAGGATGAGGTTTATGACCAGAAGGATTCTCAGGGCTTTATTAACCTCTACGGACTTCCTACAAAGGTTTACGCTAAAATGAAGGCTAAGAATAATTTAAAATAAAGTAGGTTTTAAAAATGGAAAAAATGTGGGCAGGAAGGTTTGAAAAGGCACTTAATCAAGAGGCCGATGATTTCAACTCCTCCATTCATTTTGATTCAAGAATGTATAAGCAGGATATAATCGGCTCTATCGTTCATGCGAAAATGCTTGGCGATAGGGGTATTATATCCGAGGATGAAAAGGCTTTGATTATCAAAAATCTCGGTCTTATCCTTGAGGATATCGAAAGCGGAAAACTCGAAATAGATATGAAGGCTGAAGATATCCATATGTTCATTGAATCTGAGCTTACAAAGAGGATAGGGGATGCGGGTAAAAAACTGCATACTGCAAGAAGCCGAAATGACCAGGTAGCTTTGGATATAAGATTATATTTAGCAAATGAATGCGAAGAAATCGGCAAGTTAATTTGCAATCTTATCAAAGCTATTAAGGATAAGGCTGGGGAAAACACCGATGCCATAATGCCGGGGTATACTCATCTGCAAAGAGCTCAACCTATAACCTTTGCTCACCATATTTTAACCTATGCCTATATGCTGAAGCGAGACCACGATAGAATTTATGATGCAGTTATGAGAATGCTTTCTCAGTGCCCGATAGGCTCTTGTGCCTTAGCCGGTACTACATACAATACCGATAGAGTTTGGGAAGCAAATCGACTTGGCTTTGAGGGTATTTCCCTTAACAGTATTGATGGAGTTTCTGATAGGGACTTTGCATTGGAGTTACTATCAAGTTTTGCGATTATTATGATGCATCTTTCCCGTTTTTCAGAGGAGATTATTCTCTGGTCGAGCTGGGAGTTCAAGTTTGTTGAGCTTGATGATAGCTTTACAACTGGCTCAAGCATAATGCCGCAAAAGAAAAATTCCGATATGGCGGAATTGGTAAGAGGTAAAACCGGTAGGGTTTATGGCGATTTAATGGCACTTCTAACAACTCTGAAGGGCTTACCGCTTGCTTATAACAAGGATATGCAAGAGGATAAGGAAGCAATTTTTGATGCGGTTGATACCGTTAAAAAATGCCTTTCAATTTTTGCTCCTATGGTTAAAACGATGAAAACCAAAAAGGAGAATATGTATAAAGCGGCAGGAGAAGGCTTTATAAACGCAACCGACCTTGCTGATTACCTTGTTAAAAAGGGTATGCCGTTTAGAACTGCATATAAAAATGTTGGTGAAATTGTTGGCTATTGTATTAAAAACGGCTTGATACTTGAAAATTTGCCGATAGAGAAGTATAAGGAATTTGATTCCTTGTTTGATGAGGATTTATATAATGAAATATCGCTTGAAACCTGTGTTAACAAGCGTATTTCTGCGGGTTCAACAGGTCCTGCTTCTGTTAAGGCACAGATAGATAATATAACGGAGTTTTTAAATGAAAAAGGTATTCATTGATGGCAGTGCGGGAACAACGGGTCTCCGCATTGCCGAAAGGCTTGAAAGCCGAAAGGATATAGAACTAATAAAACTAAGCGAAGAAAACCGCAAGGATATTACTGCCAGAAAAGAAGCGATAAACCTTGCGGATATCGCTTTTTTGTGTCTGCCTGATGCGGCTGCTATTGAGGCGGTATCACTAATCGAAAACGATAATACAGTTGTTCTCGATACCTCAACAGCACACAGAACAAATGATAACTGGGCATACGGTTTCCCTGAGCTTTCAAAAGAAACTGAGGAAAAAATTAAAAATTCTAAAAGAATTGCGGTTCCCGGTTGCCATGCAAGCGGTTTTATAGCACTTGTTTACCCCTTGGTTGAAAAGGGTATTTTAGATAAAAATGCTTTACTATCCTGTTTTTCTTTAACCGGTTATTCGGGCGGCGGAAAGAAAATGATAGCCGAATATGAGGATGAAGAAAGGGATAGTCTGTTAAACGCTCCAAGGCAGTATGGTCTTTCGCAAAACCATAAGCATTTACCCGAGATGAAGAAGATAACGGGTATTCAAAATGAGCCTGTTTTTATTCCTGTTGTTGATAACTTCTATAGCGGTATGGAGGTTACAGTTCCCTTGTTCGCTTCGGAAATTAACGGAACTGTTGAGGATATTAAGAAAGCCTATAAAGAAAAATATCAAGGTCCTCTTGTAAAATTTGTTGAGAACTTTGATGAAAACGGCTTTGTTTCGGCTAACAAGCTTTCATTTAAGGATAGCATGGAAATTTCCGTTTCAGGAAATGATGATAGAATTTTGCTGATTGCCCGTTATGATAACCTTGGAAAAGGTGCCTCGGGTGCGGCAGTTGAATGTATGAATATTGTTCTCGGTTTAGAAAAAACTGAGGGACTTGATATTTAGGAGGAAAATATGCAGTTGATTTCAGGCGGTGTTTGTGCCGCTAAGGGTTTTAAGGCAAATGGAATTCATTGCGGTATCAGAAAAAATAAAACAAAAAGGGATTTGGCGTTGATTTTCAGCGAGAAAAAGGCTAATGCCGCCGCTGTTTATACAACTAATCTTGTAAAAGGTGCTCCGCTTATTGTAACCAAAAAGCATCTCGAAAACGGCAAGGCTCAGGCTATTATCTGTAATAGCGGTAATGCTAACACCTGCAATGCAAACGGTATTGAAATTGCAGAAGAAATGAGCTTTTCCTTGCAAAATTATATGGGAATAGGTGCAAATGATATTGTTGTTGCATCAACCGGTGTTATCGGTCTTCCTCTTGATATTGAGCCTATTGAGAAGGGTATACCTGAGTTGGTAGAAGGTCTTTCAGCAAGCGGAAGTCAATTAGCCGCTGAGGGTATAATGACAACCGATACCAAACTTAAAGAGGTTGCGGTTGAGTTCAGTATCGGCGGCAAGACTTGTAAAATCGGCGGTATTGCAAAGGGCTCGGGAATGATTCATCCTAATATGGCAACTATGCTTGTATTTATCACAACTGACTGCAATATAAGTTCCGATATGCTGAGGAAGGCACTTTCAACCGATATTAAAACCACCTTTAATATGGTTTCGGTTGATGGCGATACTTCAACAAACGATATGGTTGTCGTTCTCGCTAACGGTATGGCGGAAAATGAGGAAATCTCAGCTGATGGCGAAGCATTTAATGAGTTTATGAAAGCTTTAAATACAGTTACTGTTAACCTTTGCAGAAAAATTGCAGGGGATGGTGAGGGAGCAACTAAGCTTTTAGAATGCGTTGTAACGGGTGCTGAAACGGAAGATATAGCTAAAACAGTTGCAAAATCTGTTATCTGTTCTTCACTCACAAAAGCGGCTATGTTCGGTGCCGATGCTAACTGGGGCAGAGTTCTTTGTGCTATAGGTTATTCGGGTGTTAAAGTTGATACTGAAAAAATTGATGTTTCCTTCCGTTCAAATAAAGGTGAAATCCTTGTTTGCAAGAACGGAGCAGGGGTAGATTTTTCTGAGGAAAAGGCAAAGGAAATCTTGCTCCAAGACGAAATAGAAATTTTAGTATCCTTAAACAGCGGTGAATTTTCTTCAACCGCCTGGGGCTGCGATTTAACCTATGATTATGTAAAAATTAACGGAGATTACAGAACATAATGATTAACAATATAACAAATGCAGGTCGTGCCGAAGTTTTAACTCAGGCTCTTCCTTATATTCAAAAATATTACGGCAAAATCGTTGTTATTAAATACGGCGGCAACGCTATGATTAACGAAGAACTTAAGCAACAGGTTATGGAGGATATCGTCCTATTAAGACTTGTTGGTGTTAAAATTGTTCTTGTTCACGGGGGCGGTCCTGAAATTACCGATACCTTAAACAAAGTGGGCAAGGAATCGAAATTTGTTGATGGACTTCGTGTTACAGATAAGGAAACCGCTGAAATCGTTCAGATGGTATTGGCGGGCAAAATCAATAAAAGCCTTGTTAATTTGCTTGGAACAAAGGGCGGTAAGGCTATGGGTATTTCGGGTGTTGATGCTCATCTTATCGAGGCCAAGGTTAAGGATGAAAGGCTCGGCTTTGTTGGTAAAATCACCAAGGTTAATGTTGAGCCCATAACCGACCTTTTAGAGCATAATTATATCCCTGTTGTTTCAACTGTTGGTTGCGATAAAGAGGGAAATGTTTATAATATCAATGCCGATACCGCCGCTGCTTATATAGCCGGAGCTTTAAAGGCAGAAAGCCTTATTTCTATGACAGATATTGCGGGAGTTTTAAAAGATAAGGATAACCCCGATTCTTTAATTCCGATTATCGATTTAGATGATGCGAAAAAGCTCTTTGAGGATGGCACAATTTCGGGTGGAATGATACCCAAGGTTGAATGCTGTATCGAGGCAATTCGCAGAGGCGTTAAAAAGGTATTTATAATGGATGGAAGGGTGCCTCATTCTCTGCTTATCGAAACCTTGACTGATGAGGGTGCAGGAACAATGGTTATAAAGGAAAAGAAAAAATGAGCATTAAGCAAATTGATAACTCATATATAGCAAATACCTATGCCCGTTTCCCGATAGAACTTGTTTCGGGAAAGGGCTCTTTGGTTTATGATAGTAACGGAAAAGAATATATAGATTTGGCAACAGGTATTGCGGTTAATACCTTCGGCTTTTGCGATGATGAATGGGTAAAGGCTGTAACAGAACAGTTGACTAAGCTTCAGCATACCTCAAATCTTTATTATTCCGAGCCTTGTGCAGTTTTAGCTGAAATGCTTTGCGAGAAAACTGGAATGAAAAAGGTTTTCTTCTCAAATTCGGGAGCCGAGGCTAATGAATGTGCTATTAAGGCGGCAAGAAAATATGCGGCTGAGAAAAAGGGTAAAGAATATAATACAATTATCACCCTTAAAAATAGCTTCCACGGCAGAACTATTACGACCCTAGCGGCTACCGGCCAAGAGGTCTTTCATAATGATTTTCTACCGCTGACAGAGGGCTTTTGTTATGCAGAGGCTAATAATATAGAAGACCTTGAGGAAAAGGTTAAGGAAAACAAGGTTGCCGCAATTATGTTCGAATGTGTTCAAGGTGAGGGCGGAGTTATGCCGCTTGATAAGGCTTTTGTTGAAAGAATTATCGAAATTGCAAAAGAAAATGATATTTTAACTATCGCCGATGAAGTGCAGACAGGAAACGGCAGAACAGGCAAGCTTTATGGCTTTATGAACTATGATATAGTTCCCGATATTGTTTCAACTGCAAAGGGTCTTGGCGGCGGACTTCCTATAGGTGCAACACTTTTAGGTGAAAAGGTGCAAGATGTTTTCACCCCCTCAAGCCACGGCTCAACCTTTGGCGGAAACCCCGTTGCTTGTGCGGGTGCTATCAATATTTTAAGCAGAATTGATGATGAGCTTTTAGAAGAGGTAAATAAAAAATCCCAGTATATTTTTGAGTGCCTTAGTAATGCTGAGGGTGTTAAAAACGTCAGCGGAATGGGACTTATGCTCGGTATCGAAACCGAAAGGGATGCTAATGAGGTTATAAGGGAATGTCAGGAAAACGGAGTTCTTGTTATTAAGGCAAAGAATAAGGTGAGATTACTTCCCGCTCTTAATATTCCTTGGGATTTGCTCAAAAAGGCTATAAATGTTTTAGTTAATGCTTGCAAGGAGTAGTATTATGGATTTTAAAGGGAAAAGTTTCTTAAAGCTGCTTGATTTTTCAAAAGAGGAAATTTTATGTCTTCTAGATTTGGCAGCAGAATTTAAATATAAGAAAAAAGCTGGTATTCCGCATAGAATCTGCGAGGGTAAGAATATTGCTTTAATTTTTGAGAAAACAAGCACAAGAACCCGTTGCAGCTTTGAGGTTGCAGCCTTCGATTTGGGAATGGGTGTAACATACCTTGACCCAAAGGCTTCGCAAATCGGCAAAAAAGAGAGTATTGCCGATACTGCAAGAGTGCTTGGCAGAATTTATGACGGTATTGAGTATAGAGGCTTCGGTCAGGAAATAGTTGAAGATTTGGCGGCATTTGCGGGTGTTCCTGTTTGGAACGGACTGACAAATGAATTTCATCCAACTCAGATTTTAGCTGATTTCTTAACTATCAAGGAGCATTTTGGAAAGCTTGAGGGTATAAACCTCGTTTATATGGGTGATGCGAGATATAATATGGGAAATTCCCTGATGGTTGGCTCTGCGATTATGGGTCTTAATTTTACCGCTTGTGCTCCTAAAAAGTATTTCCCAGATAAAGAACTGATAGCAAAGTGCGAAGAGTTGGCAAAGATTAGCGGTGCAACTCTTACATTCTGTGAAGACCCTATGGAAGCTACAAAAAATGCAGATGTTATCTATACTGATGTTTGGGTTTCAATGGGTGAGCCTGATGAGGTTTGGGAAGAGAGAATTAAAGAATTATCTCCCTATCAGGTGAATTCTGCACTTATGAAAAATGCAGGGGAGAATGCTGTATTTATGCATTGCTTGCCCGCTTTCCACGACCTCAATACCACCGTTGGCAAAGAGATGAGTGAAAAATTCGGTATAAAGGAAATGGAAGTTACTGACGAAGTATTTGAAAGTAGTCAGTCGATAGTTTTCGATGAAGCTGAAAACAGAATGCATACAATTAAAGCCGTAATGGCTGCAACATTATAATTTTAGCCGTTTTGCAGTTGCAAAACGGCTAATTTAGTATGGTTCTTATTGACAAAGGTAATTGTATAATTTATAATTTATACAATTAGGCTAGATATAATCTACGCAGTTATTAAGTTTGATTTTTTATAGTTTTTGATTAAACGGATGTGAAAATAATGCGAATCGTTTTAAAAATAGGAACCTCAACCTTGGCTCACGAAACGGGCAGACTTAATATCCGCCGTGTTGAAGAGCTTTGCAAGGTTATGAGCGACCTTAAAAATGCAGGAAACGAGATAATTTTAGTTTCCTCAGGTGCTATTGGTATGGGAGTTGGAAAGTTGGCTCTCGCTAAAAAACCTGATGATATTCCAACTAAACAGGCGGCTGCCGCTGTTGGTCAGTGCGAGCTTATGTATACATATGATAAACTTTTCTCAGAGTATAACCATACCGTTGCCCAGATACTTATAACGGGTGAGGATATTGAGGTGCTTGAACGCAGAACTAATTTCGAAAACACAATGCGTCGCCTTTTGGAGCTTTCTGTTATCCCGATTCTCAACGAAAACGATTCAATAGCAACCGAACAGATTGTTATCGGCGATAATGATACCTTGGGTGCTATTGTTGCAACAACCTTGCAGGCGGATTTGCTTATAATTCTTTCGGATATAAACGGTCTTTATACGGCAGATCCCCATAAGAATAAGGATGCGGTTTTACTTCATATGGTTGATGAAATCACCCCCGAAATCGAGGCGATGATTGGCGGAGTTGGAAGTCAGCTTGGAACAGGCGGAATGATGACCAAGATAAAGGCCGCTAAAATGACAACCGAAAAGGGTATAGATATGGTTATTGCAAACGGCGATAACCCATCTGTGATATATGATATTGTTGAGGGCAAGGATGTTGGAACTCGCTTTATCGCAAAGAGGGTGAACTGATGGTAACAACTAACGAACTGCTTATAAGAGCAAAAGAGGTTTCTGCTTCAGCGCCCCTTTCAACCGCTCAGAAGAATGATGCTCTAAAGGCTATGGCAGAGGCACTTATTGATAGCTCTTCTGAAATTTTAAAGGCTAACGGTATTGATGTTGAAAACGCAAGGAACTCTGTTTCCTCTGTTATGCTTGATAGACTAAGCCTTGATGAAGGTAGAATTGAGGGTATGGCAAGGGGAATTTTAGAGGTTGCGGCTCTTCCTGATTATGTTGGAAGCGTTATATCCGAAACTAGACATAAAAACGGACTTATAATTGAAAAGACCGCCGTCCCTTTCGGTGTTGTTGCAATAATTTACGAAAGCCGCCCTAATGTTACAAGCGATGCCGCTGCTTTAAGCTTTAAAAGCGGAAATGTTTGTGTGCTTAGAGGCGGAAAAGAGGCTTTTAATACCTCTTTTGCCATTGTTAAGGCATTAAAATCTGCACTTTTGAAATGCGGCATAAACGAAGACTATATAAATCTTGTTGAGGATACGACAAGAAATAGTGCTAACGAGCTTATGACTGCAAGCGGTCTTGTTGATTTGCTGATACCCCGAGGCGGAAAGGGACTTATTAAGGCTTGTCTTCAAAACGCAACAGTTCCTTGCATTGAAACGGGAACAGGAATTTGCCATATTTTTGTTGAAAAAACTGCTGATATTAATATGGCACTTGATATTATTGATAATGCTAAAACAAGCCGTCCGTCTGTTTGTAATGCGGCAGAGGTTTGCCTCGTGGATAGGAAAATTGCTTCTGTTATTTTACCAAGGCTTGCAGACAGATTAAAGGATAGAGTTGAACTTAGAGCCGATAGTGAAGCACTTGAATATATAAGTGCTATAAAGGCGAGCACTGAAGATTTTGATACTGAGTTCTTAGATTATATTATGGCAGTTAAGGTTGTTGACGGCGTTGAAGAGGCGGTTAAGCATATTTCAAAGCATTCAACCCATCATAGCGAAAGTATTATAACCTCTTCAAAAGAGGCTGCAGATTTCTTCACTAAAATGGTTGATTCTGCGGCGGTTTATGTTAATGCCTCAACACGTTTCACCGATGGAGGTGAGTTTGGGCTTGGTTGTGAAATGGGTATTTCAACCCAGAAGCTTCATGCCCGTGGTCCTATGGGGCTTTCAGAGCTCAATACTTATAAGTATATAATTAAAGGAAACGGTCAGATAAGATAGGAGGAATTAAAATGGCTTTGGTTAAATTTGGTTTCATTGGAGCGGGGAATATGGGCTCTGCATTAGCCCGTGCGGTTTGCAAGGCAGTTTCTCCAGAAGAAGTGCTTATTTCTGATAAATCTCAGGTTAAGGCAAGCCTTTTGGCAGATGAGCTTAAATGCTCTTATGCTGATAACAATGCAGTTGCTTCTTCTGCTAAGTTTATATTCTTAGGAGTTAAACCTCAGATGCTTAATGATATGCTTCAAAGTATTGCTCCTATTTTAAAGAAGAGAAATGACCGCTTTATTTTTGTATCAATGGCGGCTGGTATGAGTATTTCCTCTATCGCCGAAATGTTGGGCGAGAATATGCCGATTATCAGAATAATGCCTAATACTCCTGTTTCTGTTTCAAAAGGAATGATTCTTTATTCCTCCTCTGATATGGTCTTTATGGATGAGATAGGGGAGTTTTGCGAAGCTCTCAAATTTGCTGGTAAAATTGACCGCATAAATGAAGAGCTTATAGATGCGGCTTCTGCACTTTCGGGTTGTGGACCTGCTTTTGTTTATCTATTTGCAGAGGCTTTAGCCGATGCGGGTGTTGAATGCGGTTTGCAAAGAGATAAGGCTTTAGTATATGCTGCTCAAACCTTGTCGGGTGCGGCTGAGTTGTTGCTAACCTCTTCGAAACACCCAGGTCAGTTAAAGGACGAGGTTTGCAGTCCTGGCGGCAGCACAATAGCAGGAGTTCATTCCTTAGAGGAATCTGCTTTCAGAGGCACTGTTATGAATGCCGTTAATGCTTCCTTTGAAAGAACAAAAGAATTAGGAAGAAAATAAATTTAAAAGCCCTCAAAAGAGGGCTTTTTTAACATTTTATTCATACTTCGCCTATTGACAAAAAATAGCAAAGGTTTTATAATAGTTAGCAGGCTAACTTTTTTTGAAAGTAGGTGTATTATGCGAAGAGAAAGGGAAATTGGTTTTGTTATCAGAAGACTCAATAATGCTATAAAGCGTGATGTTGAAAAAAGCAAAGATGAGCTTCAGGTTGAAAAAATAAAAGGTATTAACGGTTGGGTAATAAGTTATTTTTATGAAAACCGTGATAAAGATATTTTTCAGCGAGATTTCGAGGAAAAGTTTTCTATAAGAGGCTCAACTGCTTCCCGTATGCTTAAAACTATGGAGCAAAAAGGCTTTATTGAAAGGCAAAGTGTTGCAAATGATGCGAGGCTTAAAAAGATAGTTTTAACCGAAAAGGCTATAAAACAGCATAATATAATTATGAATGATATAATAAAGAGAGAAAAGAGATTAAAAAACGGCATCGGTGAAGAAGACCTTGATGTGTTTTTTAAGGTAATGAATAAGTTAACAGCAAATATGGAGGAAGAAAATGATTAAAACTCTGGCAAAATCAATTAGAGAATATAAATTGCCTTCAATTTTAACCCTGATTTTTATAATGGGTGAGGTTATAATTGAGGTTATGATTCCGTTTTTCACAGCCGACCTTGTTAATGCTATCAAGGCGGGAGCTCCTATTGAATCGGTTATAAAAACGGGATTGTTGCTTATAGCGTTGGCTCTTGTTTCGCTTTGCTGCGGAGGTATTGCGGCTATAACCTGTGCTAAGGCTTCTTCAGGCTTTGCAAAGAATTTGAGACACGATATGTTCTCAAAAATTCAAAGCTTTTCATTTTCTAATATTGATAAGTTTTCTTCCACCTCGCTTGTAACCCGTCTTACAACTGATATAACCCATGTTCAGATGTCATATATGATGATTATAAGAACGGCTATAAGAAGTCCGATGATGTTTGTTTTCTCTGTCTTTATGGCTTACACTATGGGAGGAGCATTGGCAACCTCTTTTGTTGTTGTTATTCCTGTTCTTATTTTTGGTTTGTTAATGGTTGCAAAAAAGGCTATGCCTGCATTCAGAAGAGTTTTCAAGAAGTATGACAGATTGAATGAATCTATTGAAGAAAACGTTCGAGGAATGAGGGTTGTTAAAGGCTTTTCAAGAGAAAACTATGAAAAGCAGAAGTTTGCCGTTGCGGCAGATGGCATTACCGATGATTTCACAAAGGCAGAACGAATTGTCGCACTTAACACTCCTATAATGCAGTTTTGTATGTATTTCAATACTGTTATGATTTTGTTCCTCGGCTCATATCTTACTATCACAAGCGGAGGACTTAAGGTTGATGTAGGTCAGATTTCTGCGATGCTTACTTACGGTGTTCAGATTTTGATGTCCCTTATGATGCTTTCAATGATTTACGTTATGATAACAATGTCGCTCGAATCAATGAAACGTATCTGCGAGGTTTTAAATGAAGAACCCTCCCTTATAAATCCCGAAAACCCTGTTTTTGAGGTTAAGAATGGCTCTATAACCTTTAAAAATGTTAATTTCAAATATTCCGATAAAGCAAAAAGAAATGCACTCGAGGATATAAACCTTGAAATCAAATCAGGTATGACGGTTGGTATTCTCGGAGGAACAGGCTCTTCTAAAACCTCATTGGTACAGTTAATTCCGAGACTTTATGATGTTACCGAGGGTGAGGTTTTGGTAGGTGGTGTTGATGTAAGAGATTATGATATTACCGCCTTGAGAGATAGCGTTGCTATGGTACTTCAGAAAAATCAGCTATTTTCCGGAACTATAAACGAAAATCTTCGTTGGGGTAATGAAAATGCAACTGATGAGGAAATAAAAGAGGTTTGCAGGCTCGCTCAGGCTGATGAGTTTATTGAAAACTTCCCCGAAAAATATGAAACTTATATTGAGCAGGGCGGTACTAATGTTTCGGGTGGTCAGAAGCAACGACTTTGTATCGCAAGAGCACTATTGAAGAAACCGAAAATTTTAATTTTGGATGACTCAACAAGTGCAGTTGATACTAAAACCGATGCTTTTATCAGAAAGGGCTTTAAGGAGTTTATCCCTGAAACTACTAAGATTATTATTGCTCAGCGTGTGGCTTCGGTTGAGGAAGCAGATATGATTATCGTTATGGAAAACGGCAAAATCGCCGCTGTTGGTAACCATAAGCAGTTGTTATCCTCAAGCGAAATTTACAGAGAGGTTTACGAACAGCAGACAACAGGAGGTGGCAGTGATGAGTGATAAAAAATCAAATAACGATATGCCTCGTAATCTGCCAAAGGGTGTTCCTGCTGTCAGAAAGTTCAATTTCTCGGCCTTTAAAAGAATTATTAAAACCCTATTCAGTTATTATCCCGTTTTATTGCCTCTTGCAATTTTTTGCATTATCTTTTCGGCAATAGTTGCAACCTTTCCCGCAATCTTTAATCAGCAGATAATTGCCGCTATTGAAGAATGGTATGTTAGCAGAGATTGGGCAGGGGCAAAAGAAGTTATTATTCCTAAAATTATAATTCTTGCATCCTTTTATGTTGTTTCTCTCATTTCTGTTTTTGCCCATACTCAGCTTATGGCATATATAACTCAGGGCTTCCTTGGAAAAATGCGTAAAAACCTTTTTAACGGTATGCAGAATTTACCCCTTAAGTATTTTGATACCCATAAGCACGGCGATATTATGAGTCATTATACCAATGATATCGATACTCTTCGCCAATTGGTTTCGCAATCTCTTCCGACCCTTTTGCAAGCGGGTATTATCGTTCTCTGTGTATTTGGAATTATGCTTTGGTATAGCGTTTGGATAACTCTTGTAGTTGTATTTGGAGTGTTCTTGCTCTTTTATATAACCAAGACTGTCGGCGGAGGCAGTGCCAAATACTTTATCCGCCAACAAAAATCCATCGGTAAAACCGAGGGATATATTCAGGAAATGATGAACGGCCAGAAGGTTGTTAAGGTTTTTAACCACGAGAAAAAGGTAAGTGAGGAATTTGATAGGGTTAATGAGCAGTTGTTTGAGGACAGTAACAAGGCTCACGCCTACGCAAACCTTTTAGGACCTATCAATATGAATATAGGTAATATTCTTTATGTTATCATTGCAACTGTTGGCGGAGTTTTTCTGCTCTGGAATGGGTTTGAGAATATAAGTATTTCAAAGCTTGTTGGTAGAGAGGTTGTATTTGGAATAAGCGTTGTTATTCCGTTTCTTAATATGACCAAGCAGTTCACAGGAAATGTTAATCAGCTTTCTCAGCAGATTAACTCGGTTGTTATGGGACTTGCGGGTGCAGAGAGAGTTTTTGCACTTATGGATTCAGAGCCCGAGGTTGATGACGGATATGTAACCCTTGTTAATGCAAAGGTTGATGAAAACGGTGAGATAACCGAAGCTGATAAGAGAACAGGTATCTGGGCTTGGCGTCATCCTCATAAGGATGGAACAGTTACCTATACCCGCCTTGCAGGTGATGTAAGACTCTTAGATGTTGACTTCGGTTATACAGATGAAAAGATTGTTCTTCATAACATTGATATCTATGCAGAGCCTGGACAGAAGGTGGCGTTCGTTGGTGCAACGGGTGCCGGTAAGACCACAATTACCAACCTTATAAACCGCTTCTATGATATTGCTGATGGTAAGATTAGGTATGACGGTATCAATATCAATAAGATTAAAAAGAGCGATTTAAGGCGTTCTCTCGGCATTGTTTTGCAGGAAACTAATCTGTTCACAGGAACAGTTATGGATAACATTAGATACGGCAGACTTGATGCTACTGATGAAGAATGCATTGAAGCTGCTAAGCTTTCGGGTGCAGATGACTTTATAACAAGACTTCCAAACGGATATGATACTTGTCTTACAAATAACGGCTCAAATCTCTCTCAGGGACAGCGACAGTTAATCGCAATAGCCCGAGCTGCTGTTGCAGACCCACCGGTTATGATACTTGATGAAGCTACTTCAAGCATTGATACCAGAACCGAAGCAATAGTTCAAAAGGGAATGGATAAGCTGATGCAGGGAAGAACTGTTTTTGTTATTGCTCATAGACTTTCAACCGTTAAGAACTCAGATGTTATTATGGTTTTGGAGCAGGGCAGAATTATAGAACGAGGCTCCCACGAAAAGCTTATTGAAGAAAAAGGTAAATACTATCAGCTTTATACAGGTGCATTCGAGCTTGAATAATTTTTAGCATATTCCTCTTTTTGTATGAATACTATTAAACATAAGTATTCATACAGAGAGAGGATATTTTTATGGAAGAAAAATGTTTAAAGACAAGCGTTTACGTTAATGATACCGTTTTTACTGATTCGCTCGAGCAGGCTATTGATGTTGATTTCACCTTGCCTGATTTTTGCCCTGATATTTCTAAGATTTTTAAATGTCAGGCAGAGCCGAGAATTGCTTCTAAATCAATAAATGGTAAAACTGTTACTATTGAGGGAATTGTTGCAATAACCCTTATTTACTGTGATAAAGAGGATAATTTATGCTCTTATGAATATCTTTATCCATTTTCAAAAAGTGTTGAAATGCAAAAGGAATACTCATCTGCTAACATCTGTTGCAGAGCGAGAAAGGAATATCTTAATTGCCGAGCAGTAACCGGAAGAAAGGTTGATATTCACGGAGCCATTGGACTTTTTATAAAGATTTTCAAGAAAAAATGCTGTGATATTGTATCGGATTATGATGATTACGGGGTTGAGCTCAAAAGGGGAATTGCACCCGCAACAGTGCCGATGGGATATGCAGAAAAATATCTCTTAATTGAAGATGAAATCAGAATAGGTCAGAGCCAACCGCCCATTTGCAATATCTTAAGATATGAGGCAAATACCTGTGTTAAAGAGACTAAGGTTATAAATGATAAGGCGGTTGTTAAGGGTGAAATGTCGGTAAGTATTATTTACTGTGCCGAAAGGAGCTCTGTACCTAATTGCGTTAAATCGGTTATCCCTTTTAGTCAGATAGTTGATGTTGAAGGTATTACCGATACCTGTCAGTGCGATACGAGGTCAGAGCTTGCAATGCTTGAAGTAAAGCCTCGCATTTCATCAAACGGCGAAATCAGAAGCTTTTCACTTAACGCTAAGATATTACTTACTTGTGAGGGCTATTGCTCTAATGAAATCGCCGTTATTCTTGATGCATATTCAAGAAAGTTTAAGGCAGATATAAAGAAAAACAACATAAGCTTTGAAAAAATCACCCATAACATAAGCGATAGCTTTAACTGCAAGAAAAATATCGAGCTTGAGGACGATTTAACAAGCGTTGTTGATATTTGGAGCAATGTTCAGTCCTATAATACGAGGTTTGAAAACTGTTATATGGTGATTTGCGGAACGGTAATTGTTGGAATGATAGTTTGTAATGAATCAGGAACAGCCGTTTATTATGAAAAACCGATTGATTTTGAATATAAATGTCCTGTAAACTGCGAACTCGGCGTTCCTCATTGTGAGCCGCAAATTGAAATTACCTCTTGTTCCTATACAATTACATCTTCAAATGTTATAGAGGTTAGGGTTGAAATCGGTATAAATGCCGCAATTTATGAAAGAAACAAAATGGCACTTATCAGCGAAATGGAGCTTGATGAAAGCTCTCCTATAAAAAAGCAAGGTAGGTCCGCTTTGAAGGTTTATTATGCCGAAGAGAATGAAAGTGTTTGGGACATTGCGAGACAAAATAATGCGAGTGTTGAAGAAGTTATGCAGATAAATGAGTTGACAGATGAGAAAATATTAACCTCTAAAATGATTTTAATTCCATTGGCATAATTAAAAGCAGGTCGTATGGCCTGCTTTTGTTTTGTTCATAATTTGTTCAAAAAAGAGTTGTAAAACTTGTCGAAATATGGTATTATGTGTATGATATTTAATGTCGTTTATCGGCAGATAAGGAGAAATCTATGAGAGCAGACGGAAAAAAGGTTAAAAATGTTGACCCTATGTATCTTATCGCACCATATATTATGGATAAGAGAATAGATTCAATGAATATGACAACGATTGATATTCCTCATGCACCTATTCAAAAGTATATAAATGCCAAACGAAAAGAGGGCATTAACATAAGCCATATGGCACTTATAATTGCGGCTTATATTAGAACTCTTTCGGAATATCCTGAGCTTAACCGTTTTATTGTTAATAAAAGGGTTTATCAGCGAAACGAAATTGCGGTTGGTATGGTTGTTCTTCAATCTCTCGAAAGCCACGAGGGAACAATGTCCAAAATGTACTTTAGTGAAGATGACGATATTTTCAAGGTTAACGATACTATCAACAAATATGTAACCGAAAACCGTGAATCACCAGAAAACAACGGAACAGAAAAAATTATGAAATTTTTGCTTTCAGTACCCGGTCTTTTACCTGTTGGTGTTAAATTTTTGAAGTTCCTTGACAGACACGGACTTCTTCCGAAAGCTGTTATTGATATGTCTCCGTTCCATATGAGCCTTGGTATTACAAACTTGGCATCTATCAGAACAAATCATATCTATCAT
>JAZSEU010000067.1:0-24901 GCA_045531855.1 Acutalibacteraceae bacterium | reverse complement strand
CTTTTTAACCTGATACTTAAAGGAATCAAAATTAACGATATTAGTTGTGAGCTTTTCTTCTTCCTTTTTAACAAGAGCTTCGCCATCATTAAGATAGCCCATAATCTCGTTAGCCTGAGCCTCAGTCATATCAATGGTAAGGAAATAGTTTTTAGCCTGATTGATATAATTTTTCGGGATAGAAAAGGTTTTGCCGTTTGCTGTTACATCCTCAGAAAGTTTATCAAGAACCTTCTGCTCATTAGCATTAATCGCACCTGCAGCATTAACGCCAACTGCAAATATAGAGGCAACCAAAATAATAAGAGTTAATATTGCTATAATCTTTTTCATAACATAAACCTCACATAATTTATTATCATTATAAATATATAACATATATGGAAAAATGTCAAGTTTTTAATTGCTATAATATGCAAAAACCGCCCGACAAAATTCGGGCGGTTTTGCATTTAAAATTATTCCTCGGTTACAGCCTCTGCAACTTCTTCAGTAACTTCCTCTACAACAGGAGCGTTCTCTTCAGTTGCCTCATAGACAACCTCGTCCTCAGTGTTTTCTACAACTTCCTCAACTTCAGGCTCAAGCAAAGCTCTGATAGAAAGGCTTACACGCTTCTTCTCAGAATCAATAGCAGTAATCTTAGCTTCAACCTCTTGGCCAACTGTAAGCTCATCCTGAGGCTTTGCAACATGCTTGTTAGCAATCTGAGAGATATGAATAAGTCCGTCAACACCGGAAATGATACGGGCAAATGCACCGTATGTAGTCATGCTAACGATGGTAACCTTAACAACATCATCAACATTGTAGTTATTCTCAAAGATAACCCACGGATTTTCCTCAGGCTTTTTGTAACCCAAAGAAATCTTTTTCTTATCAACATCAATGGCCTTAACATAAACTTCAACGGTATCGCCAACAAGAACAACCTCAGAGGGATTCTTAATACGAGCCCATGAAAGCTCAGAAATATGAACCATTCCGTCAACTCCACCGATATCAACAAAAGCACCATAGCTTGTTAAGGATTTAACTGTGCCTGTAAAACGGTCTCCAACAGCGATTTCAGACCAGATTTTATTCTCAGCCTCTTTTCTCTGTTCACGAAGAACGCTGCGGATTGAACCAACTGCTCTGCGGCCTCTGCCAATTTCAATAATGCGGAATGAAACTTCCTTGCCCTTAAGCTCTTCCAAAGAATCATTTCTGGAAGCGGTTGCCTGAGAAGCAGGGATGAAAACTCTAACATTGTTAGTGTAAGCAACAACACCGCCCTTGATAATATCCTTAACGAAACCTGTAACGATTTCACCGGACTCCTTAGCGGCAACTATATTATCCCAACCGGCAATAGCATCGTAACGGCGTTTTGAAAGCATTGCGGTTCCTTCCTGGTCGCTGATTTTCATAATGATAAGATTAAGTTTATCATTGACCTTTACTTCGTCCATAAGCTTAGCATCAGGGTCTGAAGAATATTCGGCAGCACTGATATATCCTGTAACTCCTCTGCCGATATCCACCGTAATCTCGGTGGGATTAACAGCAATAACTGTACCCTCTACCTTCTGGTCTCCTGTTAAGCTGCTGAGCGAAGCTTCGAATGCTTCCTCGTCTGTCATCTCTTCGAAGCTCTTTTGAACAGATTCTTTAACCTCCATCTGTTCTTCAACCGGTTGTAAATTTTCCGACATGGTTTTAATAACCTCCTTTATTATCCCCGCAGGCGTTGAAGCACCTGCTACAACTCCAACCGACTCTTCCCTCAAGTCAATCTCCGATAATTCATCGGCGGTTTCTATAAGAAAAGTCTTCTCGCAAAACTTGGAACAGACATCAAATAATTTTGCTGTATTCGAACTGTGCCTTCCCCCGATAACTATAATAGCATCGTTTAGTTTGGCAAGTTCTTCTGCTTCTTTTTGTCGAGTAGAAGTTGCGTTACATATTGTATCAAAAATTTCGGCATTTGTACATACTTTTTTTAAATTTTTTTGGCAATTAGCCCAAATTTCTGCATTAAAGGTGGTTTGGGAAACAAAAATCAAAGATTTTTGTTTAAAATTACTATGTTTTTCGAGCAATTTTTCAAGTTCTTCTTCCCCTGAAACCACAAAGCATTCACCGAAACAGTTGCCGATGATACCTTTAACTTCTTGATGCGAATCATCACCTGCGATAATTGTTATATATCCATCACGGCTTTTTTCAGCAACTATATTATGAATTTTCTTAACAAAGGGACAGGTTGCGTCTGCTATTTTAATTTTGAGCTTTTCCGCCCTGTCATAAACCTCTTTTGTAACTCCGTGCGAACGAATAACGAGGGTTTCCCCTTCTTTGACCTCTTCGGGACTTTCAACAATTCTAACTCCCTTTTCGGATAATTCTTCAACCAACTGTGGATTATGAATTATCGGTCCTAAGGTGCAAACCTTTTCGTTCTTTTCGAGCAACTCATAAACCATATTAACTGCTCGGTTAACGCCAAAACAAAAGCCTGCAGTTTTAGCCAAGGTAATATTCAATTACTTTTCAAGCCCTTCCTTAACGATTTTTAAAATAAGCTCTAAGGATTCCTCAAAGTTACATTCGGTAGTATCGGCAAGAATTGCATCCTCTGCCTGCTTTAAGGGAGCAGTTGCACGGTTCATATCGTTAAAATCACGCTGAACCATATCGTCATATACCTCTTGGAATGTAACCTCCTGACCTTTTTCAATTAGTTCCTTGTATCTTCTTTCGGCTCTTGCCTTTGCCGAAGCAGTGAGATAAATTTTAACAGTAGCATCAGGCAAAACTACAGTGCCGATATCTCTACCATCCATTAAAACATTGTTTTCTCTGGCTAATTTTCTTTGCATTTCGAGTAAAAAAGCCCTGACCTCAGGCTTTGCCGAAACTGCAGATGCCATCATTGAAGCCTCTGGAGTTCTGATTTTATCAGAAACATCCTCTCCGTCAAGAAAAACCCTCTGCTCTCCATCAACAAAACGGATATCAATCTGAGTTTCACTTAATATCTTCTCAATATCGCAGTTAAGTGTGGTATCCGCTCCCGAAAGTGAGAATTTAAGCCCCACCGCTCTGTAGAGTGCACCTGTATCAACATAAATAAAACCAAGATTTTTAGCTGCAAGTCTTGAAAGTGAACTTTTGCCTGCACCTGCAGGTCCATCAATAGCAACAGAAATCATATTTTTTCTCCTTTATAAGTTTTCTCCTGCAACCGCTCCCGTTGAGAAAGCAATCTGCAGATTAAATCCGCCTGTAAGTGCGTCAACATCAATAATCTCGCCCGCAAAGAAAAGTTCGTTTATTATTTTGGACTCCATTGTTGCAGGGTTGATTTCCTTAACCGAAATTCCGCCCCTAGTAATTATCGCCTCTTCGATAGGTCTCGTACGGGTAATACTTAGCGGAAAAGCCTTTAAAACACCAACAAGCCTTTTTCGGCTTTCTTTATCGATAGAATTTACCTTTGTATCTGCCTTAATTCCCGATAAAGAAACTGTAACGGGGATTAAACTTTTTGGAAGAAGCTTATCAAGAGAATTTGAAAAATCCTTGTTTTTATTCTCTTCAAAGTCTCTTAAAATGCGGTCGTCAAGCTGTTCAGAGGATAAAGCGGGTTTTAAATCAATATATGCCTTATATTTCTTATCACCGAAATTATTCATATAAGCTGACGCCGATAAAACAAGCGGACCCGAAATTCCAAAATGGGTAAATAGCATCTCTCCCATTTCTTTGAAAACAGGTTTTTTCTTATCATCTTCAAAAACCGAAAGTGTAACATTTTTAAGCGAAAGCCCCGAAAGATGCGAACAAAAACCTTCATGGCATTCAAGCGGAATTAAGGATGGGGAAATTTCTTTAACAGTATGCCCAAGCTGTTCAGCTAAAGTATAACCATCCCCCGTTGAACCTGTAAGCGAATAAGAAGCTCCGCCTGTTGCAATAAGCACACTATCGGCATCTATAATTTCTCCGTTTTCGAGCAAAACCCCCGAAACCGAAGTGTCTTCAATTAAAATTTTCTTTGCAATAGCGTTAACTATATTGATTTTAAGCCTTTTGGCAAGACTGAACATAGCATCAACTATATCAACAGCCTTGTCCGATACGGGAAAAACTCTGTTGCCCCTCTCGGTTTTAAGAGGAACTCCCGCCTCTTCGAAAAAGCTCATAGTATCTTTTGGAGCAAATTTTGAAAATGCAGAATATAAAAATCTCGGGTTTCTCGGGATATTTGAAAACAAGGTGTCATTATCACAATTATTGGTAAGATTACATCTTCCCTTTCCAGTTATCATAACCTTGCGAAGAATTTTCTCGTTTTTTTCAATAACTGTAATCTTGGCATCAGAATTATATTTTTGAGCCGCCTTTATTGCCGCCATCATACCTGCGGCACCGCCGCCAATAATAACTATTCTTTTCAAATTCCCACCTGCCTTTACAACAAATTATTCTACACTAAAATACAAAAAAAGTAAACCATAAAATGTCGGTGAATGTCGGTTTTGTTTACATTTAATATAAAAGCACGGCATAGGGTAAAGCAAATAACCTGTATTTCGTTTTAAAAAGCACTAAAATAACCCACTTTGAGGCGAATTCAGATTATTTGCTTCACCCTACCCGAATTTATTTAAAGGAATGTTATTATGATTAAAGCAGAAGTATTAAATCAAAAAATCAGGCTTGATGCCGAAACAGTAGCCTCGGATAGTGTGAATTACCTTAAAATCAAATTCATACTTGATAGCACTTTGGAAAACACAGTTAAAACCGCTGTCTTTGAAAACGGTGAAAAAAGAGCAGTTATTTTAGAGGAAGGAAATGAGCTATATTTGGGCGATAACACCTGTCTTGTTCCCTTTGAGGTTATAAAACCGCCTTTCTTTTCTGTTTCTATAAACGGAATAGGAAATGAAAAGGTTATAACAACCGTTCCTTCAAAAATCAAGGTTTATGAAAGCGGTGATTTAGAGGCAGATGCACCCGAGGAATATACACCCTCTCAATATGAGCAATTAGTTTTAATTTTAGAGGAAACAAAACAGATTGCTTTTTCTGTAAGACAAGATGCCGACAACGGACTTTTCAAGGGCGATAAGGGCGAAAAAGGAGCAAAGGGAGATAAAGGTGATAAAGGAGACAGAGGTGAAATTGGCCCTCAGGGTCCTCAGGGTATTCCAGGTGCTGTAACTCCCGAATTTGCCGCTCTTGCTGATAGCGTAAATTCTAATCGAATCTTAGCCGAAGCGGCTGCTGAAAGAGCTGAAGCCTCTGCTGATGCTATCATTAAAAAAGAAGAACTATATCTTTCCTCTATGAAGAACGAACTTACAGGAAAAATCATTTCAGTTAATGATATTTCCCCTATTGAACATAATATGGAGGTTGTCCTTTCAAGCGATACCATAACAGATTTTTCTTCTGTTTCGCTTACTAAATGCGGAAGAAATTTCTTTAATTTAGGAAAGCTTTCAGATTATGAATGTAATCATATTTTCCTTTCGATTTCTGAAAACGGGCTAATAGGAACAAAAACCCAATCAGGAGCAATTTCACATATATTTAATTTAAGAAAAATTCCGAATGGAACATACCGTTTCAAAGGTATTGCCCCTACCAATATAAACTTTTTATGCAGGCTTTATGATGAAAACGGAAATATCTTAACCAGAGATGATATGTATCTTCCGAGCTTCGAATTCAATGCATTTTATAAAGCATGGATATCAGCTGTCAAAAATAACGCCGTTGTTACAATACCTGAAAATGTTGCTTATTGGAATTTCGGTATGGTTTTTGAAATAGATAAAACTATTAGCAATATTCAAATTTCTCCAGGTACAGAGGACTACGACTACGAACCATTCAAGGGCACCAATTATTCTGCAAACGCAGATGGCACTTTTCCTCCCATCACCTCTTCAAACACAGTAAACCTCTTAACCGATAACCCCGAGGTTCAAATTAACCTCGATTACAACGCCGATATAAAGCTCTATATCGATAACAAATTCGCATAAAAAATCCTCCCTAAAGGGAGGATTTTTAACTTTTATTTTTTCTTAGGTCTTTTGATTTTGTTGAGTTTAGCGTTAAGCTCAAGTAGTTCTTCCTTAGTGAACTTAACATCCATCATACCGCCCATAAGGGTGAAAAGTCTCAGAACTGTAAATCCGCCCATCATACTCATCATCTCAGGTCCAACCTCAAAGCCCATAGCTTCAACCTTGCCATCCTTACCTTTGCCCTTGCCGCCCATAAGCTTGCCAACAAGGCCCATAAATATCATTTTACCCTGAATGGTAGAAATAACATCACTCATCTTATCGTTAAGCGAGAGATAGCCCTCAGGAGCATCGATATCAAACCAGTTAAGAATAGCACCCTTTTCTCTAAGTCTGTATTCCTCATTAAAGGTTTCAACCTTACGGATAACACTTGTATCCTTATATTCGCCTGCAACCGCAACGAGTTCGGTTGTATCCTTATTAGGAACATTGAAATAGAAGAAATGGTCCTCAGCCGAAATTTTGCCAAGGCTTACGCCGTTTGCAAAAAGCTCAACCTCAGGAAGATTTGAATAAACAGTAACCTTAGTTACATCTTCAACACGGTCAACATAACGCTTGCCGCAGATATGAACAAACTTCTCATCCGAAAGCCAAGCCTTATAAGCATAGAAGGAATCCTTCTTATACTTACGGTCAAAGGTTACAAGTCCCTTATGGTTCTGACCGTTTTCGCCGCCTTCGTTACGGGCATCAGCACCGAAATCGAACATATTCCAAACATGGGTTGCCCACATATATTTTCTTGAGAACAACTGCTTAATAAGCTCTTCGTGATAATATGCCTGATATTCCTCAGTATAATCGCCTTGCATCGGGTTAGAGGTATGCCAGTTAAGAGCCTCACAGCCATACTCACTGCAGCCTATCGGGATATTTGGATGTGTTTTATGGAAGTTATCAAACCAAGGACCGTTCATATCGGTCTCGCCGCCATACCAACCGAAGTAATGGTTGTATGAAACAACATCAGGAATCTGTAGATATGGGTCATCTATCTTGCACATTGAAACTGCAGCAATAGTTGTGAGTCTGGTTTTATCCATTTCATGACACATATCGTTAAGTATACGGTGGTTTTCAAGCAAATCTTCATCGCTGCCGCCTATACCGATTTCATTAGAAAGTCCCCAAACAACAATTGAAGGATGGTTATAGTTTTGTATGATAAGCTCCTTCATCTGAGAAATGGTGTTCTCTCTACCGGTTGGCATATGCTTTGAAATATACGGGATTTCAGCCCAGATAACAAGACCCTTTTCATCACATAGGTCATAGAAATACTGGTCGTGCTGATAGTGAGCCAAACGAATGGTTGTAGCTCCCATTTCGCAAATAAGCTCGATATCCTCTTCGTGATGCTCGGGAAGTAAGGCGTTACCCAGTCCCCATCTGTCCTGATGGCGAGAAACGCCTCTGAGGGGATATTCTTCGCCGTTAAGGATAAAACCACGCTCAGGGTCAATCTCAAAGGTACGGCAACCGAAACGGGCGGAAATATTATCAAGAACAACGCCATCCTCGATAAGCTCTGCCTTAGCTGTATATAAATAGGGGTCTTTCTTGCCGTTCCATAAATGAACATTTTCAATTTCGAGGCAAACCTTGGTGTCATCTGCTTCAGTTGAAGCTACAACACTTCCCTCTTTGTCAAGAATTGTATAACGAACACTCTGACCAATTTTGGAATTGGTAAGATAAACCTCAACCTCAACCTTTGCATTGTCTCCATCAATTTCGGGAGTAACTCTAATGCCGGGGCCTCCATAATAATCAAGGTCAAAATGCGAGTTATTAACGCAGATAATATTAACATCACGGTAAATACCGCCATAGAAGGTAAAGTCTGCCATCTGGGGATAAACAGTTTCATTAGCAGCATTATCAACAGCGATAACAAGCATATTATTGATGCTTAATTTTTCTGTTAAATCAACTCTCCAGGCGGAATAACCGCCATCGTGATGAGCTAACTTTTCGCCGTTTAAATAAAGGTCTGCAGAAGAGTTGGCACCCTTAATTTCGATATAATAACGCTCACTCTCGGGTAAATCAGTCTTCATAAAGGATTTAGCGTAGTAAGCTGTGCCTCTGAAATAATCATTGTCTCCATCCTGACCGTCAATAGCGTTCCAGGAATGAGGAAGATTAACAAAATCCCATTTCTTATCAATAACGGTTGGGATTTCAGTTGCGAGCTTTGAGAAAGCCCACTTAGCATTGAAATTTATAATATTTCTCATTGTGTACCTCCAACTGATTTTCATATGCTAATTATATTATACAAGGAAATAAAAGTTGTAAACGCTGTGTTAATTATCAGATTAGAAGTATCACCCTGCCGAAACTCGACAGGGTGATACGGCAAAATATAATTATTCAGCAGTAACCTCAGCGGTTTCAGCTTCGCCTCTGCCAAGCTCAGCATTCATCTTAGCAAGGGTTTTCTTATCAAGGTTATAAACAAGGCCTAAACCTATGAACTGAAGTATTGCAGAGAAAAGGAAGGTAGCAGCAACCAAATATCTCATATTAACTGCAACATCCCAAGCCTGATTTCCCTCGTTTGCACCAACATAACCGAAGGCTACCATTATGATAAGCACGAGAGAGGGGCCAATACCCTGAGCAAGTTTTCTAAAGAAGGAATGGAGTGAATAAACTGTTCCCTCTTCACGTTTACCAGTTTTCCACTCATTGTAATCAATAGCATCACCCATCATAGCCCAGGAAACTGTTGAATAAATTCCAAGACCTAATGAGAAGAATAACTGACAAATAATATAAATTATAAGGTCAAGACCTGTGTTATCAGGAATAACAATGAATAAACCAAGACCTGCAATTATGGAAACTATCGAACCGAAGGTTGCAAGCTCTTTCTTGCCGAACTTAGCAACAGCTTTACGGGCAAGAGGAGTGAAAACAACAATCGGAATCATAGCAAAAAGCTGAACGATACCCGAAATCTGAACATTCTTAAAATAAGACTGGAAAATAACGGTTACAGCGGTAGTAGCACCCTGCATACCGATAAACATACCCATAGCGGCTATAGTAGCTCCTACTGCCGGGCGATTTTTGATGAAACCGAAGAAAGCTTTTAAAACATTAAATTTAGGCGCATCTTCGCTAAGCTCAACATTAGTGTCAACACGGATAGTTGTATTTCTAATCATAAACTGGAAGCAGAAGAAACCTAAAACGCCCATTATAAGAGCAGCAATGAAAACACGCTCACCGATGAGGTTGTTGTCCTTATCATAAATAATGAAAGGAAGAATAACCATCGGAAGCATATTACCGAAGATAGAACCAACCGAACGCCAAGCAGAAAGTGATGCTCTGTCCTTAACATCGTTTGAAATCAAGGAAAGAAGCGAACCGTAAGGAACGTTAGCAACGGTATAGAAAGCATCCCAAACAACATAACCTGCAATAAAGATTATGAACTTAGCCCAAACAGGAGCATTCGGGAACGGAAGGAAGCAGCAAGCACCGCCAATAATAAGACCAATCGAGCCTGCCCATATGTAAGTTAAAAATTTGTTTCTCTTATACTTATGTCTGTCAGCATCGATAATGGAACCAATAAGCGGGTCATTAATTGCATCCCAAACCTGAACTATGATAAGCAATAAAGCATACCATAAATCCATCTTCATAAACTGAGTCCAGAAAATTGCCATAGTGCCTTTAAGTGCAAAGCTCATATTACAGCCTAAGTCTCCTGCGGCATAGGCAATACTATCGCGAATACCGAATTTGCGATAGCCGTTTGCGTCTAATTTGACTTGCTTTTTCATTAAAAAACAATCCCCCTAATTTTTATTTTAAAACGCCACTTATATTATAATAGTTTATAAAAATTATCGTTAGGAATATTTTTAGGTATTTTTGTATTATTTTTGGGAATTAAGAAAATTTTTTGTTGAAAATTTCAAAAAACTAATCTATAATGATAATAAAGTTTATATTTTATGCTCAAAAATGGAAAGAGGTGGAATATGTTTTACAGTGCAGAATTGAAACTTCTTACAGAAACCTTCAAAAAATGTCATTTAAAAACGAATATATTTACAGAAAATGAAATTATAAATAACGACTCAAGCCTTTTTCTAAATCTTTTCACAACAAATAAGTTTTTCGAAAAACTATCGCAGCCGCTCCCGAATTTAGAGGAAAATACCATTTATAGATATAAAGATAATTTCTTTTGCTCCTTTATTCTTTTCAGACTTCCAAGCACCGCAGAAAAGCAGATTTTACTAATTGGTCCCTATCTTACCGAAGTAATAAATCAAAACGAAATCTTTAAAATTGCTGAAGAGATAAGGCTCTCCCCGCAAAGCTTCTCTGAGCTTGAAAACTATTATAAGAGTCTCCCCGTTTTGCCTCCTGAAAGCCATATTTTCGCCCTTCTTGATACCTTTGCAGAATCAATATGGTTTGATAATTATACTGTGAGTGAATTGTTGCCTGAGGAATATCCTTCACTGGAATATATGGAAAAAATCGAAATTCCCGATGAAAACGCCGCTTGGAATATAAAAATGATGGAAGAAAGATATGATTATGAGAATGAGATAATGCAAGCGGTTGAAAACGGTCAGGCTCATAAAATCGATTTATTCATTTCAGGATTCACCTTTGATGCTTTTGAAAAACGGCTTTCAGACCCTGTTAGAAACCTTAAAAACTACTGCATCATTATGAACACCCTACTGCGAAAATCGGCTCAAAAAGGCGGAGTTCACCCTATTCATCTTGATAAGATTTCTTCCGATTATGCATCAAAAATTGAACTCCTCTCCTCTGTTTCGGCTGTTAAAAATCTTATGGGAGATATGTTCCGTTCTTATTGCAATTTAGTTCGCAAAAATTCCATAAAGAATTATTCACCAACTATTCAGAAAATTGTTACTCATATTGAGCTTGACTTAAGTTCGAATCTCACTCTGAGTAATCTTGCAGAAGCTCATAATATAAATGCAAGCTATTTAAGTTCCCTTTTCAAACAAGAAACAGGCAAGAATATTACCGAATATGTAAATCTCAAAAGAATTGAAATGGCAAAAAAGCTTCTTAGAACAACCACACTTCAAATTCAAACCATTTCCCAATATTGCGGAATAATTGATATCCGCTATTTTTCAAGACTATTTAAAAAGTATTGTGGGGTAAGCCCATCCGAATACCGAGAAAAGAATTAGTAAATGATATGAACCCCAAAAGTTAGACACTTTTGGGGTTCACTTATAAAGGCAGTTATTTTATCTTTTTAAAAACTGAAAATTCATAATCTTCAGCCTTGTATTCTTCAAGGTATTTTATTAAACTTTCAGCATCCTTAAAAACGGGAGCTAACTTTCGGCTTTCCTCGGTCATAAATTTACATTTAACGGCGTTATCAAGCATATTCACCAGACTATCATAATATCCATTGATATTAAAAATCACAACGGGCTTCTTATGCTGACCGAGTTGCTTTAAGGTGAGTATTTCAAAAAACTCATCAAAGGTGCCGATACCTCCAGGAACCATTATAAAGGCATCTGCCCTTTCCTCCATAATCTGTTTTCTTTCACGCATAGTTTCGGTATAAATAAACTCAACACAGTCCTCAAACAAAACGCCATCCACCTGAAAGAAAGATGGTGCAACACCGATAACCTTGCCGCCGCCTTTTCTTACCCCTCTTGCCGCGGCACCCATTAGCCCTCTTGCACCGCCGCCATAAACTAAGTTATGCCCCTTAAGTCCCAGCTTTTCGCCTAAATCTTCAGTTGCAGTTATAAAAGATTTATCAAGCTCGGTGCTTGAGGCTCCGTAAAGACAAATGTTCATATTTTTTCTCCGTTCAGTTGAGCATTTATAAGGCTATCCCCTTCGTATTCAAGCTTAAGAGAAAAGAATGGGGCATTTTCTTCAATAAGTCTTAAAAAGATTTTATCCCCTTCCCATATAGGCAAGGAATAAAGCTTTTCCTTTTCCACCCAGCAAAGCTCTCCCTCATCGCATTCCTTGATTACTCCTAAAAAAGAGTCAGAATGGAAAATATGCATATATTCGGTTTCCCAGATATCAGATACAAAAGTTACAATTCCGCAATAACGGCAGTTTTTAAGGGTTAACCCCGTTTCTTCAAGCACCTCACGGGCATTTGCTTCCTCGGGGCTTTCTTTATCCTCAAATTTTCCGCCGATTCCAACCCATTTATCCTGATTTAAGTCGTTTTTCTTTTTTATGCGATGTAGCATAAGATATTTGCCGTCTTTTTCAATATGGCAAAGGGTTGTGTTACGCATTATTCTTCTACCTCTTCTATAGGAGTTGCCTCGGGAACAAAGCCGTTAAGATAGAATATATCAGAGTTAACATTCTGTTGGTCGAATATATTGTTATACTGAACCTTCTCGTAGTCATCAAGAAGTGCAGTATAGGGCGAAGCATCGCTCCATTTATAATAAACATTCTGGTTATCAATATAACCAACAGTATCAATAACGGGTAAGGTTTGTGCCAATTTCAAAAGATACTTATTATATTCAGGAAGCTTAATACCTGCAGTTTGAAGCACTAATGAAGAAAGATAATTAGAGCTTAGCTTATCAATGGTTTTCTCTTCAATATCATAATTTGCCCAGATATAGAACTGAGTTGTGTGTCTCGCCTGCTCCTGCTCAGAGGTTAAATTAGAAAGATTAGGAACACCCATAACCTCAGCTATAAAGCTTGTTTCAACCGAGGGTTGATGGTCGCCGAACATACAGATAACTGTTGGCTCTTTGACCTGCTTGAAATATTCAATAAGCTCCTTAAATGCATCATCACTGTACTTCACAAGTGAAAGGTATTTATTAGCCTTTATATAATCCTTTGAAACATTGGTTGCATATATGCTTTCATTGAAGTTAACACAGCTTGTTGTATATCCGCCATGGTTTTGCATAGTAACATTAAAAGCAAAATAAGGTTCTGTTTTATCTCTGTTTTCAAAGTCCTTAATAAGCTCCTTATAGTTATAAGAATCGCTTACATACTGCCTCAAAATCATATTACTTCCGGGATACATCTGTTCAACAAGCCCTTGCAGAACATCGGCATTATTTCCGCTTTCCTGATATTGCTGCATAAGAGAGATATCCATAATATCCTCAAGGCTTATAAATTTATTGAAACCGAAATTACTGTAAACCTCAGTTCTTCTCCAACCCGCAGCATAATATGGATGGAAAGCAAAGGAAGAATAGCCTTGTGCCTCAACAGTTGAAACCAAGGATGCAATCGGGTTTTTAACATAAAGCATATAAGCGTTACTGCCCGAAGGCAAAAATGCTGTTGAATGACCTGTTAAAAACTCAAATTCAGTATTTGAAGTGCCCGCACCGATTACAGGAACATAAAGGTTTCCCTTAATTGTGTTCTCAGTAAGGCTTCTCAAAAATGGCATATAATCTTCATTGGTCTGCAAATCTCCAAGTATTGATAAATCAGATAGGGATTCGTTCATAATGCAGATTATATTAGGCTTTTCATAGCTATTATCAATTTCTATTTCATTTTCTTCTTTTTCAACTATATTGCCGATTTCGCCTGGATTATAATCATTCGGCTCTGACATATAAAGATACTTGGTATTACAGAAGAAATTAAAAACAAAGCCATAGTTTTTATATCCTCTGGTCTGATTCCAGAAGTCAGGACGAACACCCATATTAGCGAAAACGCTTGTGCCAAAGAAGAGCAAAAGCAAAACAGCAGCAAAGGTGCCCATAAATGTTCTCGAGGTAATTTTGGTTAAAAGATTGTATTTAGGAGTTTTGGTTTTTATTGCTATAATGATTATAAATATAAAAATCATTGCCGCTGAAATAACCTTATAGGTCGGGGTGTAATCATAGGTGTTTGCAACGCCGATAGCCGTTGTAACACTTAAAAAGTCCATCGGCAAAAACGGAGTTCCCCTGAAGTCCATAATATAACTGTGAGCCACGGCAAAGCCAAATAAAATCGATGTTACAACAAGATACGCCACCCTGAAACTTCCCGTGAAAGCAAACATCAAAAAGAGCATTATGATGATAACCAAATAGTTTCCAAGGAAGCCTAAATAAGTCATATCATAAACAAACACATCGTTGAGTGCTTCTGTCATAGTCATTATAATAATAGGCATTAGGAAAAGAAAAACCATATGCCATATTTTGTCAGCGAGGTCATTTTTTATCCTAACTGTGAAAGCGGCGGAAAGTCCTAACAAAAACGGACATAAAAGGTTGAACGCCAAGAGCCACCATTTTGCAGAAAATTCCTGAGAAGTGAACTGTTTAACAAAAATAACAACCGCCAAAAGAGTTAAAGCAGAAATGACAGCACCAACTGTTCTTGAACGCTTGGTGCTTGTTACTTCAAAATTTTTATTCAAAAATTCAGGCACTGAAGTTTTTGCAAAGCTATATAACTTCTGCCATATTTTTTTCAAAAACATCAATAGCATCCCTTTCAGGAGATAATCGTACTATGTAGTATACCATATTTTTCAATAAAAAACAACTCTGTATTTCTTTAAGAATTTCTTAAGAAAAAAACGGAGCTTACGCTCCGCTTTTTTAAAGTTTTTTGAGTATTTCGTTGTTTTGAGAAATGATATGGCCTGTTCCGTAAATGAGGAACATAATAATTATAGAAAGAATAGCTCCCACAACGATAAGACCTATTGAAATAACAAAGAAAACCTTGTCAAGTATAATAAGCACTGCCGCCAATGCTGCAAAAATCAGGAAAATCCCGATTGAAACAACAAAAGCCAAGGTCTTAATAGTTTTATCAATGTTTTTGAATGCCTTGTTGGAATGCTCTTCAACCTCGGCAATAGGTTTAATCATTTTTGGGGATGAAGAACTGATATCCTCGAAAACCATTTCTTCATTCTTCTTTTTAGCCATATTAGTTTCCTCCCTCTCGTTTTACACCGATAGTAACCTTTTCACCGTTGATATCCCATTCCTTAACATAGCCGTCAGGTGTTGCAACGGTTATATTATCGGCAAGGGTATCCCCTGCTATATCAGAAGCCTTAGAGATAGCTATATCGGTAACCTTTTCGCTACCCTCAATGGTAATAGTAATATGGTCGGTAACATTAAAGCCTGCTTCTTTACGCATTGTCTGAAGCTTGCTAACAAGCTCTCTTACGAAGCCCTCAATAATGAGTTCCTCTGTAAGACAGGTATCAAGTGCTACTGTAATACCTCTATCGGTAACGGTGAAGAAGCCCTCTTTCTGAACAGCCTCAATAAGCAAATCTTCGGGAGCTAACTCAATATCACCAATAGAAATATTCAATTTCAAAACGCCGTTACTATCAAGCTCAGCCTTAGCAGCAGAGCCGTCAATATTCATAAGAGCATTTCTGATTTCGCCAAGTTGTTTGCCGTATTTCGGACCTAAGGTTTTAAGCTGAGGCTTAAAGCTGAAACTAACAAAATTATCAACCTCGCCTGTGAAATCAACCTTCTTGATATTAAGCTCATCTCTGATAATCTCGGTATAGAAATCTTCAAGCTCGCCCTCAAGCTTAACATACATAACCGAAAGCGGCTGACGGTTTTTAAGGTTCGAGCCGTTTCTTGCGGCTCTTCCTAAAACAACAATTTCCAAAACCTTATCCATCTGTTCCTCAAGTTTTAAGTCGATAAGTTCTTCATTTATCTCGGGGAAATCGCAAAGATGAATACTCTCAGGAGCTTCTTTATCAATGTTTCTAACCAAGTTCTGATAAATGTTCTCGGTCATAAAGGGTATCATGGGAGCTGCAGCCTTAGAAACAGTTACAAGTGCTTCATAAAGGGTTAAATAAGCTGCAATCTTATCATCGGTAAGACCCTGAACCCAATAACGCTCTCTGCCTCTTCTGACATACCAGTTACTCATTTCGTCAACAAATTCCTGAAGTGCACGTGCAGCTTCAGGGATTCTATAATTAGAAAGGT
Organism: Acutalibacteraceae bacterium; assembly: GCA_045531855.1. Taxonomy (GTDB): domain Bacteria; phylum Bacillota; class Clostridia; order Oscillospirales; family Acutalibacteraceae; genus UBA737. The sequence goes on along the minus strand of JAZSEU010000067.1, from coordinate 8,811 downwards.
TGGTATCAACAGCTTTAACGGTTGAATTAAGGCGTGATAAAAGCCACTTATCCATAACAGAAAGCTTATAATCATTTATATTATATTTTGAGGGGTCAAATTCATCAATATTTGCATAAAGAACATAGAAAGCATAGGTGTTCCAAAGAGTGCCCATAAACTTACGCTGTCCCTCAGTAACTGCTTTGTCGTGGAAACGGTTAGGAAGCCAGGGTGCCGAGTTGGTATAGAAATACCAACGAATAGCATCTGCACCGAACTTTTCGAGTGCATCAAACGGGTCAACCGCGTTACCCTTTGATTTACTCATTTTCTGACCGTTTTCATCCTGAACATGACCTAAAACGATAACATTTTTAAACGGAGCTTTATCGAAAATCAAGGTTGAAATTGCAAGAAGTGAATAGAACCAACCTCTTGTCTGGTCAACCGCCTCAGAAATAAAGTCTGCCGGGAACTGAGATTCAAAAAGCTCTTTATTTTCAAAGGGATAATGATGCTGAGCAAAAGGCATTGAGCCTGAGTCAAACCAACAGTCAATAACCTCGGGAACTCTATGCATTTCCTTACCGCAAATCGGGCATTTAATGGTAACAGCATCAATATAAGGACGGTGAAGCTCAATATCATCGGGGCAGTTATCACTCATAGATTTAAGCTCTTCAATACTGCCGATTGAATGCATATAACCGCAATCACAGGTCCAGATATTAAGGGGGGTTCCCCAGTATCTGTTACGGGAAATTCCCCAGTCCTGAACATTCTTAAGCCAATCGCCGAAACGACCCTTACCGATACTTTCAGGAATCCAGTTGATAGTATCATTGTTCTTGATAAGGTCATCCCTAACGGCGGTCATCTTAATAAACCAGGATTCTCTCGCATAGTAAATAAGCGGAGTATCGCAACGCCAACAATGCGGATAATCGTGCTCAAATTTAGGAGCATCGAATAAAAGTCCCTTTTCTTCGAGGTCTTTAAGCACTAACGGGTCTGCTTTCTTTACAAATACACCAGCATATGGTGTTTCTTCTGTAAGTTCACCCTTGCTGTCAACAAGCTGAACAAAGGGTAGATCATAGCGTCTTCCAACCTTAGCATCGTCCTCACCGAAAGCGGGAGCAATATGAACAATACCCGTGCCGTCAGTCATGGTAACATAACTGTCACAAGTGATGAAATGACCCTTTTTCTTCTGCTTTTCGCAAATAGGCTTGACAAAGTCAAACAAAGGCTCATATTCCTTGTTTTCAAGGTCGGTACCAACATATTCTTCAATTATTTCATAAGCGGGAGCTTCCTCGGTTGCAAGCTTTCCGAGAACCTTATCAAGAAGTGCCTTAGCCATATAGTAAACATAGCCGTCATTAGCCTTAACCTTGCAATAGGTTTCATCAGGGTTAACGCAAAGAGCAACGTTTGATGGAAGTGTCCAAGGAGTAGTTGTCCAAGCGAGGAAATAAGCGTCCTCCCCTACCACCTTAAAACGAACAACCGCACTGCGTTCCTTAACATTCTTATAGCCCTGTGCTACCTCGTGAGAAGAAAGCGGAGTTCCGCAACGGGGACAATAAGGCACAATTTTAAAGCCCTTATATAAAAGGCCTTTATCAAAAATCTGCTTTAAAGCCCACCATTCAGACTCAATAAAGTCGTTATGATAGGTAACATAAGGGTTATCCATATCAGCCCAGAAGCCAACAGTCTTTGAAAAGTCTTCCCACATTCCCTTATATTTCCAAACACTTTCTTTGCAGTGGTCAATAAAGGGGTCAAGACCGTATTCCTCAATCTGCTCCTTACCGTCAAGTCCTAAAAGCTTTTCAACCTCAAGCTCAACGGGAAGACCGTGGGTATCCCAACCGGCCTTACGGGGCACCATATAGCCCTTCATGGTTCTGTATCTCGGAATCATATCCTTGATAACACGGGTTAAAACGTGGCCTATATGAGGCTTTCCGTTAGCAGTAGGAGGACCGTCATAAAAAACATAGGGTTCTCCCTTGGCTTTGGAATCTATACTCTTTTCAAAAATCTTTTGCTCTTCCCAAAATTTTTCAATTTTCTTTTCTTCCTCAACAAAGTTGAGGTTGGGTGAAATGCTATTATACACTGGGGAGTTGCTCCTTTCAAAAGAAAACCAAAAGCACCAAGGCCGAAACCAAGGCGCTTTTAGATATTAAAAATTAAACTGCCTGAAATTATTCCTTAACAGAAGGAATCTGCTGTTTTAAAGCGGCTCTTGTTTTGCGAACTTCACCGAGATTAGCAGTAAGTCCCTCATCAGCGCGACGCATAATATCATCAACAAAGTCCTGAGCGGCCTTACGCATATCACGGCTCTTAGCCTGGGCAGTTGCAATAATCTCAGCAGCCTTAGCCTGAGAAAGCTTAACAATCTCTTCCTGAGCTACCATAGCCTTTGCACGCTCTTCAGCACTTCTGATAATGCCGTCAGCCTCACGCTTTGCGTTTGTAATAATGTCCGCTCTGTCAGCAACGATGCCCTTGGCCTGTTTGATTTCTGCAGGGATGTTGAGACGGATATCATCAACAACTGCTCTTAATTTCTCGATGTCTACAACGGTTTTCTTGCCGGGGATTTTAATGCCGCTGTCAAGCACCTCGTCAAACTGTTCAAGTAATTCATCAAGTGTCATTTTTCTTTCCTCCACCGTTTTATCGGTAATATTATTTTTTTATCCTGTTAATAATGTCCTGCTTTATAACCTCGGGAACAAAGCTTGATATATCTCCGCCCATAGCCGCTATTTGCTTAACCATACTGGAGCTCAGATACATATTCTCTGCCGCCGTTGTTAAAAACAGAGTTTCAACCTTGGGGTTGAGTTTTTTATTGGTAAGAGCCATCTGGAATTCATACTCAAAGTCCGACATAGCTCTAAGACCCTTAATAATTGCGGTAGCCCCTACCTTTGCCGCATAATCGGCAAGAAGACCTTCATAATGCTCTACCGTTACATTCGGAAGCCCGGTTATGCATTTATTTATAAGCTCTACCCTTTCCTCAGGAGAGAATGAGCAATGCTTTGAACTGTTTCCCGCAACAACAACTATAACCTTATGAAACATATTCGATGCTCTGGTTATAATATCAAGATGACCAAGCGTTACCGGGTCAAAGCTACCCGGACAAATCGCTATAACCTTTTCCTTCATACTCGGTCTCCCTTTCTGTAAACCGTAACAAGAACCTTACCGTAACGGTAGGTTTTAGAAATAACGAAACCGCCAACGCTCTCTTCAAGCTTTACTTCAGGCGGATGCTCGCAGATTATCATACCGTAATCACTCATAAGCGGAAGCACCGCTTTAATGGCGGGCATTAAAAGCCCCTCATTATAAGGCGGGTCTAAAAAGGCGATATCAAAGGTATCCTTACTCATAGCACAAAAGGAAGCATAATCTGAAAGATAAACCTTTGTTTTATCCTCTAAACCGCAAGAAGCGATATTGCTTTTAATTGTTTTAATTGAAACGGCAGAATTATCAACAAGCACAGCCGACTCAGCACCTCGGCTTAAAGCCTCAAGACTTAGCTGACCTGAGCCTGCAAACAAATCAAGAATTCTTCTGCCCTCTATATCAAAGTGCAGAGCACTAAATAAGCCCTCCTTAACCCTTTCGGGAGTAGGTCTTACATCCCTGCCTGACGGTGTTGCAAGGCGTTTGCCTTTTAAAGCACCGGTAATAACTCGCATATCATCACCAAACCAAATTGCATACCATACCTATATTACCTCATACATTATCCCACTAATTGCTATACTTTGTCAATAGTTTTTTAAAAAAAAGTTTAAAATAAATCTTTTAAATCTTGATAAAGTTACAAATATGTGATAAACTCTAATTTGATTTTAATTTAAAGGAGAAATAACTCTTGGCGAATTTAACCCACGAGATTGAAAGAAGACGCACCTTTGCGATAATATCCCACCCCGATGCCGGTAAAACAACCCTTACCGAGAAGTTTCTTCTATACGGCGGAGCTATTCAAACCGCAGGCTCTGTTAAAGGAAAGGCAACCGCAAAGCACGCTGTTAGCGACTGGATGGAGCTTGAGAAACAAAGAGGTATTTCAATCACCTCTTCTGTTATGCAGTTTGAGTATAACGGATATTGTATCAATATTCTTGATACTCCAGGACATCAGGACTTCTCTGAGGATACCTACAGAACACTTATGGCAGCAGATAGTGTTGTTATGGTTATCGATGCCGCTAAGGGCATTGAGGCTCAAACCCGAAAGCTTTTCAAGGTATGTGCTAGACGTCATATCCCGATTTTTACATTTATAAACAAGCTTGACCGTGAAGCCAGAGACCCCTTTGAGCTACTTGATGAGCTTGAAAAAGAGTTTGGAATAGGCACCTATCCTGTTAACTGGCCCATCGGCTGCGGAGTGGACTTTAAGGGCGTTTTTGATAGGGATAAGAGAGAAATCCTATCCTTTTCAGACCAAATGCATAAAGGTCAGGAAAAAATCAAGCCCACACCCTGCGATATAACCGATACTGAAAAGCTTGATGAGCTTATCGGTGAATATCAGAGGGCTGAGCTTGTTGACCAGATAGAGCTTCTTGACGGTGCAAGCTTTGAATTTGATTTGGAGAAGGTAAGAAAAGGAGAGCTTAGCCCTGTTTTCTTCGGCTCTGCTCTTATGAATTTTGGGGTTGAGGTTTTCCTTGAAAACTTCCTTAAGATGACCACTTCCCCGCTCCCAAGACTTTCTGACGATGAAGAGGTCAGCCCCTTTGATGAAGAGTTTTCAGCCTTTGCCTTTAAGATTCAGGCTAATATGAATAAAAATCACAGGGATAGAATAACCTTCTTCCGCATTTGCTCAGGCAAATTCGAGCGAGGTGCAGATTATTTTCATGTTCAGGCAGGAAAACCGGTCCGCCTTTCTCAGCCTCAGCAAATGATGGCAGATGAACGCCAGATTATAAACGAAGCCTATGCCGGCGATATAATCGGCGTTTTTGACCCTGGCATCTATTCCATCGGCGATACAGTTTGCTCAGCCAAGAAAAAGGTTAAATTTGAGGGTATTCCAACCTTTGCACCTGAGCATTTTGCAATTATCGAACAAAAGGATTCTCTTAAAAGAAAACAGTTTGTTAAGGGTGTTGAACAGATAGCCCAAGAGGGTGCTATTCAGATTTTCCACGAACCGAATACGGGTATGGAAAGGGTTATAGTTGGCGTTGTAGGCGTTCTTCAGTTCGAGGTGCTTGAGCACAGACTTAAAAATGAATACAATGTTGATGTTATAAGAAACAACCTTTCTTATCAGCATATCAGATGGATAAAGAATAAGGATATCGATATCAAAAAGCTTAACCTCACATCAGATACCAAATGGGTGCAGGACTTCAAGGGCAATAACCTGCTTATATTCACAAGCGAATGGAATATAAACTGGGCACTTGAGAGAAACGAAGGCTTAATTCTTGAAGACTTCAGTAAAGATTAAAAAAGTCGGTGATTTTCACCGACTTTTTTGTTATTTATCAAGTTCCAAGCCAATATATGCTCGGTTTCTAAGTTGCGGATGAATTTCGCTGTAGCATCTGCCAAAGCCTAAGATATTCATTGTGAAAACAAGGCTTATATTGTTTTCAGTATCAACCAATCCGTAAGAGCCGGCAGCTCCGTCCCAACCGAACTCTCCAAGGGGTGATAAGCTCTGCCCTACTTCTTTATTGGTCATAACCCGAACGCCGTGGGCATATCTATATCCAAGTTTATCAAATGCTTCATCATTTTTCATTGTTTGCTTCCTGAGCATATCAATGGTTTCAGGTTTTAAAAGCTGATATCCGTTCTCAGCCTTGCCGCCGTTTGCTAGGGCATCCAAAACCTTCATATATTCATCATTGGTAGCATATAGCCCTGCTCCGCCGCTCTCGTATTTTTCACTGAGTCTGTATGCACAGGTCTTAGGACATTCATTGCACTTAAATCTATAAAAATCATATTTATATTGCTTAGCAAAACGCTTTTTATCTTCCTCGGTCGGATGGAAACCGATATCGGTCATACCAAGCGGAATAAAAATCTCATCCTTTAAAAATTCGTGGAAGGTTTTTCCTGTTATAACCTCGGCAACAGCTGCCAAAACATCGTGAGAAAGACTATAATTATAAGCCGTTCCGGGTTCAAACAACAAAGGCTCCTTCGCCATAGCGGCAACAAGCTCCCTCGTTGTTGCATTTTCGTTTTCCCTTGCTTTTTTAAGGTCAGGCGACCAAAGATTATAGGTCATTCCGCTTCGCATACCGAACAAATGCCAAATAAGTAAATCATTTTGAGCTTTCTTGACGCCATCTTTAGTTCTAACATATAAATCGGCATATTCGGGAAGATAGTCTGAAACCTTATCGTTAAGCCCCAACTCCCCTCTTTCAATAATACGCATCAAAGCGGTACAGGTTATAACCTTGCTCATTGAATAAAGCCATTGTAAATTCTCTTTTTGGGCTTCACCCACCGAATATCTGAAAACCTGTTTATGCTTATAATTAACCGCAATATCGCAGGATATAATACCGTATGTATCATATAAAGAGTCTACATATTTTTTAAGTGAAGAAAAATCCATAAAATCACTCTTTCAAAGTTTTTTTCAGTATAACATTATAACAATTCATTTTCAAGGAAAAATTAAAGGCACGAGTAACCGTGCCTTTAAAATTACTTTATTTCAGGTAATGAAGCAGCAGCAATAGACTGACCAACTCTGCGGCTTGATTCATCAGGAATATGAAGCTCGCATTTCTTAGCAAGCTCGGGAAACTCGTTTTTAAGTACCTCGTTGGCACGGTCAAGGATAATCACGCCGCCTTCCCCTGAGGTTACTCTTCCCATTATAAGAACATGCTTAATATCATAGAAAAGACTGTAATAAGCGATTGCATAACCAAAGTAGACACCGATAGTATCATAAATTGCAGCAGCACGTGGGTCTTTTGCTTCCATAAGACCTTGTACAACCTTAAGCTTCTCTGCAGGAGATAATGCCTCATCAAGCTCAATACCCGCAGCAGGAGCAAGCTTAATCACACCATCCTGTGAAAAATACTTAACACCGCAGCCAATATCGCCTGACCACTCATCAACCATAGCATCCTTTGAATAGTCAACAGGTGCAAAAGCAAGCTCGTTAAGCCAGCCTGTGATATTACCAGATGGGTCAACATAACCACCGGCTTCGCTCGTTCCCATAGCAATACCTAATACCGAGTCATCATCAAGGTCCATAGCACCTGCCAAGGCTGTAACATCGCCGTCATTTGCAACCTCAAGCGGAATATTCTCACCAAATTCCTTGGCGATATCTATATACATATTCTTAACTCTCTTTTCAAAGTCTTCCTTTGAAACCTTTAAGAAAAGAGAGGCAACCATAATGCGATTATCAACATAAACACCTGCTGAGGAAACACCGATAGCATCAACTCTTGGAAGATGCTCAGCAGCAGATTTCATAGCAGATAAAATTCCGTCATACTGATACTGAGGGTCAGAATTGATTTTCGGGAACCAAACAACCTCCTCAGAATAAACGCTTTCGCCGTTGATAACAGCGCTAACCTTTCGGTCCGAACCGCCCGCATCAAAACCGATACGGCAGCCGTCTAAATGGCGGCCAACAGGAGTAGCAGATTCTTGAGTTACAGGAGCCTCTTCAATCGGTTTCCAAACACACTCAAAGGGTTTTTCATAAACACCTGACATAAAGTCATTATCAAAAGCACGGGCACCGTCCTTAGCATAAGCCCTTGCAATTCCCTCATAAATGAGCTTAGAGCCCGCAATAATAATCTTATATCCGCCCTTAACCCATAATAAAGTTTTAACGATACGCTCAACAACACCGAGGTTTTCCTCATCATGACCTGTGCCGTCAGGGAAAACGGTCATTTCAAAGGTTGAAATAAAGCCGTTATTACGTTCAATTCCTATAACTAATTTTTCGCCGTTAGCCTCTTTAGCTCTTTTAATAAAGTCGTTAAAGACCAAAATCATCGGATTAAAGCCTTTATCTAATTTTGCTTCAAACTTCATATTTAACTTCTCCCCCAATAATTGTTTTCATAATATTGAAATCACTGTCTGTGATAATAATATCCGCATCCTTACCTGCATCAAGCGAGCCCTTGCGGTCATCAACACCAATAGCTTTAGCAGGGTTAAGGCTTGCCGCATTAACAACACTCCATAAAGGCATATCGGTATTGTTATAAACATTCTTAACAGCGTTGTTAAGCTTTAAAACACTTCCTGCAATAGTTCCATCCTCTAAAAGACATTCAATGCCGTTAACAATAATCTTCTGACCGCCGAGGGTGTATTCACCGTCAGGCATACCTCCTGCCCTGGTACAGTCAGTAATAAGTACTAACTTTTCGCCCTTAGCCTTTGCAACAAGCTGGAATAGACCACTGTGAACATGGAAGGTATCGCAAATAAGCTCGGTATAAACATCTCTAAGTAAAGCCGCACCAACAACACCTGGGTTGCGATGATGAAGCGGAGTCTGAGCATTGAAAAGATGGGTAATGTGAGTAGCCCCTGCATCAATGCCTGCCAAGGTTTCTTCAAAAGAAGCATCAGTATGTCCGATTGAAACTTTAACACTGCAGTTTTCTTTGATTTTCTTTATTCCGTCAATACCACCCTCCATTTCAGGAGCAACAGTTGCAAGTGAAATAATATCAGAATTTTTTGTAACGAATTCAGCATCAAGAGGTTTTATATGAGTTTCTGCCTGAGCACCTTTTTTCT
>JAZSEU010000003.1:0-1572 GCA_045531855.1 Acutalibacteraceae bacterium | reverse complement strand
TAAAGATGCGTTAAACTATGCCATGTTTGAAATCCTGGCAGAATATAAAAGAAAAGGTATTTCAAAGACAAAGTTAATAAAAGCAATGCTTTTATTTGGAATACCGTATCTTGCATCGGAAATTCCCGGGCGAAAAAAAAGAGCTCGTATAGATGGACTTAAGTGCATTGAAAGTGCAGAAAAAATAGGACTTAAGCAAACCGGAGGAACTTTAGAATTTCCGACTTTTTCAAAATGAAAAATATAGGAGCTTAAAGTATGCAAATATTTGAATACCCATACATAATCATAACCATTTTGATTTTATGCTTTATTGTTCTTACTGCTATTGGCATATATTTTGCCGTAAGAGGAGCGAAAACTGCGAAAGGCAGCGAAGAAAAGGACTTTATAAATATAAGCAAATTGGAAGCCGCTTTTGAAAAATCCGGCAAATTGCATGAAGATAGATGCGTCTTCTATGCAAAAGTTTCTTTGGATAATTTCAGAAGTCTTTATTCTGCGCACCAAACCTCGAAGGTTTTTTCTGAAATAAAGGGAGTCTTGCTGGAAGCTTTTTCAAACGGTGATGACAGTAATATTGCTATATATGGAGAAAAAAACTTTGTTGTTTTTTCAAAATGGAATATGGAAACTGCACGCAAGAAATTAGAAAATTGTTTTGCAGAATTGAATAAGTGTCTCTTAAAACATAGTGCGCTTAATATTGTTGATATCAGAATCGGTCTATATTTTGCCTTTGGCACACAGGTGACTTTGGATGATGCAATAGGTCGTGCCAAACAAGCATATTTGCTTGCAAAGAATGAAAACATCTCATACGCCGAGTGGAATGTCTCAGGCGGAAAAGCACTTGAGAAAAAGATTAAAATAGAAAATAACATAGAAAAAGAAATTGATAACAATCGTTTCTTCCTTGAATATCAACCTGTTTTGGATGCAAAAACAAAGAAAATAATAGGTGCAGAAGTTTTATCTCGTTTAAATTCAGAAAGCGAAGGTGTGTTATCTCCCGGTAGCTTTTTGTCTGCAGTGGATTCTGTAGGAATCAATGATAAATTTGATTATTACATTTTTGAAAAAAACTGCAAATGGATTTCAAACGATAAAAAACAAAGGGAATCATATAAGTATACTATCAATTTTTCAAGATCAACTTTGTGTGAACCACAGTTTGCCGAGAAGATAATAGCTATTGCGCAAAAATACGATTTGAAGTTTTCGTGTTTGGCGGTTGAAATATTAGAGGATAAAAACATAACCGGAGAAGCAAGAAAGCAAATGATAGATAATCTGTCAGCTCTTAAACAAAAAGGAATATCTATCTTGCTTGATGATTTCGGAAGCGGATATACAACCTTTAGTGATTTGCAAAACCTTGATATTTCTGTTGTAAAAATCGATAAGGCGATAACACAGAATTCGGTTACTGATACAGGATTTATTATTTTAAAAAATATTATTCGTACTGCACATGATATAGGTTTTAATACGCTATGCGAAGGAGTCGAAACGAAAGAGCAAGAAGAAGCGGCGATAAAAGCAGAGTGTGATTTCCTTCAGGGATTCTAC
>JAZSEU010000050.1:0-9498 GCA_045531855.1 Acutalibacteraceae bacterium | reverse complement strand
GAAAAAATTACAGCGGGTGATTATGATATAAAAATTTCTATTTATAATGATGTTGCAAAAACGGTATATCTTGCGACTAATGCCCTTTGTGACGGTAGATGGTATACTTTGGGAAAAATAAAGTTAGGCAATTAACGGTTTAGAGTTGATAGTTATGAAAGAAAAAATAAAATTAGCAGTAATTGGTTTAGCCAGAGGTGGAGACCTTATAAGTGGTGAGTTTGCAAAATTCAGCGATGTTGAAATTATTGGAATTTGTGATTTGAAGGATGAAAAGATTGAAAAATCAATTAAGGATATTACAGAAAATGGCGGTAAAGAACCCTTTGCAACAAAAGATTATAAAGAAATATTAGCACTTCCCGATTTGGATGCAGTTATAGTATCTACTACTTGGGATATGCATTTCCCCATTGCTATTGAGGCTATGCGTGCTGGTTTATATGTAGGTCTAGAAGTAGGCGGTGCATATACACTTAAAGAATGTGAAGATTTGGTTAAGGTTGCAGAGGAAACAGGTCATCACTTTATGTTCCTTGAAAATTGTTGCTATAGTCGTAGAGAAATGATGGCACTTAATATGGCAAAACTCGGTATGTTTGGTGAAATTGTTCACTGTGAAGGTGCTTATTCACATGATTTAAGAAAAAAGATTGCGGATGAGGATTATCGAATTAATGATTATCTTTATCGTAATTGCGAAAATTACCCCACACACGAGATTGGACCGATTGCTAAGTTATTGCATATAAACAGGGGCAACCGCTTTGTGTCACTGGTTTCAATTTCTTCAAAAGCAAGCGGTTTAAATGCTTATGCTAAAAAGAAAAATGGTAATGAACATAAATATGCAGACACAAAATTTGCACAAGGAGATATCATAACAACTATTTTGAAGTGTGCCAACGGTGAAACCGTTACTCTTACATTAGATACAACCTTACCGTGTCCATACAGCCGTAGATTTACTGTTTGCGGAACAGAGGGAAGATATATTGAAGACAACGATTCCGTATATCTCGATGGTGTACACAATGAATGGGAATGGATGAAATGGTATAACAAATGGGGTAATGCATCTGAATATGCAGAGGATTATGACCATACCCTTTGGAAAGAACTCAGAAAGCACGAAGATATTATGGCATACGGTCATGGCGGTACAGACTGGGTATCTTGCAGAGCTTTTATTGAGACTGTAAAACGAAATATTGTAGCTCCGATAGATGTTTATGATGCGGCAGTTATGATGTGTATAAGTGTTTTAAGTGAACAGTCAATTGCTCTTGGCGGTCAGCCCGTGGCTTTCCCTGATTTTACACGCGGAGAATGGTTAAATAGAAGAGCTGAAAATACTGATTTTGAGTATGCTTTAGATTTTTAAGTGTTTAGCGAGGAATTCTAAATGGATATTATGCAAATAGATAAAAATTTTTATTTTGAATCATCAATTAAGGAACCCGATATTGAATGGAAAAATATCAGTGAACCCCAGTTTGTTCGATATGGGCTTATAGTACCTGATGCAAAAGAAGATTTTTATCATAGACTTCCTACAGCACTTGCTAATTCAGTTAATAATGGTGTTGCGACGTTTTGCAAATCTCCTGCAGGAGGCAGAGTGCGATTTTGCACCAACGCGAAATATATTGCTATACATGCAGAAATGTTTAATGTTAAGGCTATGTCACATTTTGCAACAACTGGAGTTTCTGGTTTTGATTTGTATGTTTATGATGAAAACGAGGGTAGAGAAAAATACGTTGGTGTATTTAGACCAGAGTACAATATTAAAGATGGTTACGAGACAATAATAAGATTGCCCGAAAAGGGTTATAGAACATATACTATAAATTTTCCTCTATATAGCGGAGTTAAAGCTTTGTATATAGGTACACCAAAGGATTCTAATTATGCAGAGCCTAGGAAATATAGGTATGAAACTCCCGTAGTATATTACGGTTCTTCTATAACACAGGGGGCTTGTGTATCTAGACCTGGTAATGCATACGAGGCGATACTTTCACGCATGTGTGACTGCAATTTTATAAATCTTGGATTTGCAGGAAGTGCACTGGGTGAGAAAGAAATGGCGGAATATATAAGCCTTTTAGATATGAGCGTATTTGTTTTTGATTATGACCATAATGCCCCTACACCTGAATATTTAAGAGAAACGCATTATCCCTTTTATAAAATTATTCGTGAAAGAAATCCCGAGCTTCCAATTATAATGGTAACAAGGCCGGCACTTGATAGAGAATATGCCAAGCCTCGTTATGATGTGATTAAAGAAACCTATGAAACTGCAAAGAAAGACGGAGATGAAAATGTATATTTGGTTGATGGAGGTACTTTCTATCAAGATTTCGCAGGCGATAGTGCTACAGTAGATGGTACTCATCCTAATGATTTGGGATTTATGTGTATAGCAAAGACAATTGAGCCAGTATTAAAAAAAGCGTTACATCATAGGATAAATGAAAATAAATTTACTGCACCCGATAAACATAAACTTATTATATTTAAAGATGGAGGTGCATTATAAATATGAATAATAGTTATTTATGTGAATTTAAAAACTGGCTTGAAAATGTTTCAAATAAAGATATTTACAATGAATTGAATGAGATGAAAGAGCCACAAATAGAGGATGCTTTTTATAGAAATCTCGAATTCGGCACAGGTGGTCTCAGGGGCGTTATTGGTGCAGGTACAAACAGAATAAATATTTATACCGTAGCCAAAGCAACACAAGGATTATCTAATTATTTATTAAATAAATACGGTAAAAATGCTAGTGTTGTTGTAGGGTATGACAGCCGAATTAAGTCGGATGTTTTCGCACAAACTACGGCATCGGTATTTGCGGCAAACGGTGTAAAGGTTTATTTATGGTCCACTTTAAATCCTGTTCCTACCGTTTCTTTTGCTACAAGATATTTGAAAGCATCTGCGGGTGTTATGATAACTGCATCGCATAATCCCGCTAAATATAACGGATATAAGGTTTATGGTGATGATGGTTGTCAGATTACTACTGAGGCCGCAAAGGAAATATATGCACAAATCGAAAAAATTGATATTTTTAAAGATATCAAGAACGCTGATTTTGACATATCGCTTAAAGATAATATGATCGAGTACATTTCTGATAATGTATTGACAGCGTATATAGATAGAGTAAAAGAAGAATCAGTGCTTTTCGGTGATGAAGTTAACCGAGATGTTGCAATAGTATATTCACCACTTAATGGTGCAGGATATATCCCTGTTACAAGGGCATTAACCGAGATGGGATATACGAATATATCTGTGGTTGAGGAACAAAGACTGCCCGATGGTAATTTCCCGACCTGTCCTTATCCTAATCCTGAAATCAGAGAAGCAATGCAGCTGGGTATTGAATATGCAAAAAAACAAAATGCAGATTTGCTTTTGGCTACCGACCCTGATTGCGATAGAGTGGGAATTGCTGTCAAGGATGACAATGGCGAGTTTGTTTTATTAACAGGTAATGAAACAGGATTATTGTTATTTGATTATATTTGCTCACAAAGAGTCAAGCACAACAAAATGCCAGAAAAACCAATTATGGTAAAAACAGTTGTAACTATGGATATGGCTGAGAGAATAGCTGACAATTATGGGGTTAAGACAATAAATGTACTTACTGGTTTTAAGTTTATTGGTGAGCAAATAGGCTTGTTAGAAAGTGAAATGGCTGAAGATTCATATATATTTGGTTTTGAAGAGTCATACGGATATTTAACAGGTACTTACGTCAGGGACAAGGATGCAGTTAATGGTGCCCTTATGATATGCGAAATGTTTAGTTTTTATAAAAGCCAAGGTATAAGTTTACTTCAAAAATTAAATGAATTATTCAGTAAATATGGTTACTGTATGAATACATTGCATTCTTTTGAATTTGAAGGCTCATCTGGTTTTGAAAAAATGCAAAATATTATGAAGACATTCCGTAACTATGTTGGCAACGGTTTGCAGATTGATACTATTGCTAATAAAAAGATTGAAAAGGCTATTGATTATAATAATGGAATTGATGGTCTTCCAAAATCTAATGTTTTAAAATATATATTCGAGGATGGCTGTTCTGCAGTAATAAGACCAAGTGGTACAGAGCCTAAAATTAAAATTTATATTTCGGTTTCGGCTTCTACAAAAAAAGATGCTGTTGGCATTGAGAAATATATAATTGAAGAGCTTTTAAAAATCTTAAAATCTAAGTAGGTCGATTATATGTATCCATTATTATTAAAACCACCCATTAAAGATTATTTGTGGGGAGGAACAAAATTAAAAACAGATTTCGGATTTGAGACCGAAAAGGAAATTGCGGCAGAGGCTTGGATGCTGTCAGCCCATAAGGATGGAATGAATATCGTTCTAAACGGAGAGCATAAAGGCAAAACAATAACTGATGTTTTAGAAATATGGGGTAAATCTGCACTCGGTAAAAATGCAGAGAAGTTTTCATATTTTCCTATAATACCTAAAGAAGAATTCGAAAAACGCATAAAGTATTAATGTCGTCATTGATGTTTACAATTCTGTTCTCTTTCTAAGCGAGAAAGGCTGCTACTATTTAGCAGTCTTTCTTGCTTTTATAAGGGGAGTCTTTGTCAATAGTTGGGGTAAAGAGTTAAAATGAAAAAGTTTATGCAAACAGTCGAAATTAAGAGGTTGCTTTGTTGTTATTTAGTTGTTGATGAGAAAATATATGGTTTTTAAATCTTTTGAGATTTGGCTAACCGTATGGTAAGATGTAACTATTATAAAACTTTATATTCCTAGTTATTGAATTTTTTCGGTTTCTTTCTGACCGATAAAACTTAGCATAATACTTTTCATTTTTCTATACCACCATCACAAATTACCAAAAGGGTCACTCGAAGCATATAAGAAAAGCACCTGTAGCTATCTCGACTTTATACAGTAAAAAAAATATCCCGTCTGTAAAGTAATTGCTATCATTAATATTAAAATAATTTTTTAAAAATCTTCATTTCAAAATCTCCTTTATGTACGAAAATTCATTGAAACGAAGAAGTGGCAGCACAGAGCGACTAACTTTGTACTGCCACAAACAAAGACCTATGTAATATTATTTAAGAAAACAACAAACCCGAACGTTTCACCGATTGGTAAAAGGTTCGGGTTTGAATGCTTTGGTGCGGGTGACAGGACTTGAACCTGCACGCTGGTGCGCTAGCTCCTAAGGCTAGTGCGTCTGCCAATTCCGCCACACCCGCATACAACAGACAGTATTGCTATTTTACTTCAATTTATTGATAAAGTCAAGTGCTGAAAAATAAATATTTTAAATATTTATTGATATAAGTAATTTTAAGTGATAAAATCAAATTAAGGAAGTTTAAAGAAAAGGTGGGTTTTGTTTTGACAGTTGTTGAGCTTTTTGACAAAACACCGATTGAAAATTTAATAGGCTCTCTAACAACCGTTCCCGATAGGGTTATCTATATCGGTGAAAACTGGATGCTCGAAAAATTCGAGGGTTTTTATGAGGAATTTGTAAAAAACAGGGATATCGAAATAGAGGTTGAATACAGAAGCATATCCAAAAACGATTTGGGCTCAATTGTTGCTGTGCTTACAGAGATTGTTGAGAATGAGCAAGAGTGCATTTTTGACCTTACCGGCGGGGAAGACCTTGTTTTAGTTGCTATGGGTATGGTTTATTCAAGATTCTGCGAGAAAAGAAACATTAAAATGCAGAGGTTTAATATCCGAGGCGGAAAAACGGTTGATTGCGATAACGATGGTGAATTTGTTTTCAGCGGTTTGCCAAGGCTCAGTGTATCGGAATGTATAAGGCTTCACGGGGGAACAATTCGTTATAAAACTCCTGTAACGAAGGACGGAACTTATGATTATAATTTAACCCCTGAATTTTGCTGTGATATTGATAAGCTATGGAATATCGCAAGGAAAAATCCGGGCTCATGGAATAAGCAGTTTATAATTCTTACAGCGATAAATAAAACCCTTAATGAAGAGGATTTAGAGGTTTCTATTAACCTTAATTCCTTCAAAGAAAACCTTGAAAAGAAAAATGTTAAATATTTTTCGATTCACTGGCTTTTGAATTCATTGGCAAGGGCAAGGATAATTTTAAATTATCAATATAATGACAGTCAGCTCAAGTTCAGATATAAAAATCTTGATATAAAGAAAGCTCTGTCAGCCGCAGGAACTATTCTTGAACTCAAAGTGCTTAAAACGGGAAAATTTATATATTCCGATGCTAAAAGCGGAGTTTATATCGATTGGGATGGCAAGCTGCATCCAAAGGAAAGCGGAATAAAGGATACCGAAAACGAAATTGACGTTATATTTATGGATGGAATTATACCTATCTTTATTTCCTGCAAAAACGGCGAGATTAAGGATGATGAGCTTTATAAGTTTGATGCAGTTGCAACGAGATTTGGAGGAACATATGCCAAGAAAGTGCTGATTGCGACATACCTTAACAAAAAGCCCGCAAGTATGAAAGATTTCAGGTAAAGAGCAAAGGATATGAAAATCAAGTTTATTGACGGAGTTCACACCCTTTCTGACGAAAAATTTGAACAAATTATAAAAAACCTATAAAAAAAACTCCTTTACGGGAGTTTTTTTTATTGATATTTTTGTTTTTTTTGTGATAAACTAACTATGCCAAACAAAATCGAATATTATTTCCTACATAGCATAGGTGTTTTTATTTTACGGTAAAAATACAGATGCTCTATTTCTGCATATCTATGCTTTGCGTAGGAAATGTTAGATTTTGTTTGGCGACTGTTAGGGCTATGTATTTTTCGGTGCGTGGTCTTTCGGCTACGCACTTTTTCATTTTCCCCTAACAGCAAAGTATTTTAGAATTCAGAGGGAAGATGTTCAAATGATTGATTTCAAGGTGATTTCGCTTTCAAAATTGTAGAAATTGGAAATGCTTAATTTAGAAGAGGGGGAAATGTTGGAGGTTTCCGATAGGAAAAATTACGGTATTTCATTTTGTGTCAGCGGAGAGGTTACATATAATACACCTGAAACCGAAATTATTGCAACAGAGGATGTTGCAGTGTTATTAAAGAATGGCATTAACTATACCGCAGTTTGCAATAAGAGAAGTGTAATTTGTATTATAGATTTTGAATGCGGTGAATTGGATTTCTGTGATATAGAATCCTTTTATCTTAATGATTCAAAATCTTGCTTAAAGGATTTCGAAAAAATAAGAAGTCTTTTCACCTCTGAAAAGGATATTTTGGAGTGTTATAGTTATTTTTACAAGCTATTAAATAAGGTCTTCAATAATTCTTTTTCTGTTTGCACACCGCTTCAGGCTATTATTGAATATATAGAAAAAAATCTTTCAGATGTTGAGCTTTCAAATGTTGTTTTAGCGGAAAAGCTTTGCATTAGTGAGCCATACCTTAGAAAGCGTTTTTCAGATACTTATAACATATCACCTAAGCAATACATATTGGAAAGACGTATAGAAAAGGCAAAAGAGCTTTTATTAGAAGATAAAATGAGCGTTTCGCAAATAGCAGAGGAAACCGGTTTTTCCTGTATTACAGTTTTTAGCAGAGCCTTTAAGACAAAGGTTGGAGTATCGCCATCTGAGTTTGTGAGAAAAGAGAAAATAAGTGAGATACTAAACAGATAAAATTCCTTGCTTTTGCAAGGAATTTTTATTTATTTGTCATTGAGAATTTTTTAGGGGTGATACCCTTTAGATTTTTGAAAACGGCGGCAAAATAGTTACTGTCATTAAATCCGCAAGCTGCGGCGACCTCGGTTATGGAGGCATCATTTTGGCATAACATTTTTTCTGCCGCAGAAACACGGGTTATATTAAGGTACTCGCTAAATCCAAAGCCGGTTACTTCCTTGAAAAGTCTTGAAAAATAACTGCGGCTTAGGGCATATTTAGCTGCAATGAAATTAAGGCTTAAATCCTGATAATAGTTTTCATTGATGAATTTTGCGGCATCCTGAATAATTTTATATGAGCTGATGAGCTCGGTGTTTGTATCACTTGAGCGGTAGCGTGCGATGAGAACTAAAAGCTCTTTTAAATAAAGGCGTTGGAGCTTAGAATATCCCTTTGATTTATGGCGTTGTTCGTGCTCAATTTTAGAAAAAATATCTTTAATTCTATATAGCTTATCAGCAGGAACTCTGATAAGCTTATTTTTTTCCAGGTCTTTGATATACTCCTGATATTCTTCGCCAATAAAATCATCATCGAACTGAAGAAGCAGTCTCTCAGAGGGTTCGGCTCTGTAATCTCCTGTTTTATGAAAATGTCCCTTAGGAACAAATATTATATCGCCCTCAGATAAAACATAAATCTCGCTATCAATAAAATACTTGCTCCTCCCTTTTTCGAGGAAGTAAAGCTCGTGCTCGTTATGTATATGCTGAGCAGGCATTACATAGGTGTTATCCCTGATTTCACGGCTGAAAAATGTCAATTTATTTTCGGCAAAATTCGTCAATTTCATCACCGCATTTATTCTATCAAAACAAATCCCATAATTCAAGAGAAAATTACAGCAATATTTTCTTGTTTTACCTTAAAAGAGGAAAAAAATCAAGGAAAAAAAGAGAAAATAATGCTAAAATTCGTTTTAAAGGAGAGATTCAAATGAATTATCAAAAGAAAATAAGAACAGAGAAGGTTATTCAGTTTGGCGAGGGCGGTTTTCTCCGCGGTTTTGTTGACTGGATTTTGCAGATTTTAAATGAGGAAACTTTTTTCGAGGGCAGTGCCGTTGTTGTTCAGCCGATAGAAAAAGGTATGTGTGATTTGCTGGAAAGTCAGGACTGCGTTTATACCCATATTATGCGTGGTCTTAAAAACGGCGAGCCAACAGTTGAGAAAAAGCTGATTGATGTTATTTCAAGAACGGTTAAGCCTTATGAAGATTTTAATGCTTTTCTTAAGCTTGCTGAAAATCCCGATTTCAGATTTATCGTTTCAAACACAACCGAATCTGGAATAGAGTTTCTTGAAACTGATAAAATGACCGATACTCCGCCTAAATCATTCCCAGCAAAGCTCACTTTGCTTTTGAAAAGGCGTTTTGATTTAGGACTTGGCGGTTTTATATTTCTTCCTTGCGAGCTTATTGATAAAAACGGCGAGAATTTAAAGAAAAATATTTTGCAGTATTCAAAGCTTTGGAATTTAGGCGAAGATTTTGAAAATTGGCTTGAAAGCGAAAATACTTTCTGCAACACCTTGGTTGATAGAATTGTTACAGGCTATCCTAGGGACGAAAAGATTGACCTCGGTTATGAGGATAATATGCTCAACACAAGTGAGCTATTCCATTTATGGGTTATAGAAGGGGATAAGTCCATTCTTAAAGAGATTCCCTTTGATAAAACAAATCTTAATATAATTTTAACTGATAACCTCGAAATGTACCGCACAAGGAAGGTTAGAATCCTTAA
>JAZSEU010000002.1:0-25969 GCA_045531855.1 Acutalibacteraceae bacterium | reverse complement strand
TGCTCGCAGCCGTCAACCGTAACGGTTTTGTCCTGGAGATTTACTTCAAATTTAATTCCTGTCTCATCAAGTGCGTTAACAATTCTTTTAACACAAGCCTCGCAGTGCATATCATTAACCTTTATTGTATACATAGTTTTTCCTCATTTCATAATTTTTTGAACGGTTAAAACGAGTTCATCAATAACCTCATCATTTCCGTTTTTGATATTTTCTTTAACACAGGAATGAATATGGCTTGAAAGAAGCTCTCTGTTAAAGGCGTTGAGTGCCGCGGAGATAGCAGATACCTGAGTTATAATATCAGTGCAATAGGCATCGTTTTCAACCATATTTTTAATTCCTCTGACCTGACCTTCAATTCGGCTGAGTCGGTTAATCAGTGATTTATATTCATTATCGTTTCGGATTTTCTTTTTTGAACATTCCTTCATATCTTTTTACCTCTCAGTCTTAAAGCATTGGTAACAACAAATACCGAGCTTAGAGACATTGCAAGCCCCGCAAACATAGGACTCATCAGCGGACCGCCAAATGCATATAAAACTCCTGCTGCTATGGGTATGCAAATTGTGTTATAGCAAAAAGCCCAGAAAAGATTTTGCTTTATATTGCGAAGTGTTAGTCGGCTTAAATTAACCGCCTTTGCGGCATCTAAAATATCATTCTTCATAAGAACAATATCTGCCGATTCTATTGCTATATCACTTCCCGAGCCAATCGCACAGCCGATATCGGCACTGGTTAGTGCAGGGGCATCGTTAATGCCATCGCCAACCATTAAAACGGTTGCACCGCTTGTTTTGATTTTGTTGATAATCTCTGCCTTTTCCTCGGGAAGAACTTCAGAATAAACCTCATCTGCCTCTACCTTTTTGCCGATATATTCAGCACAGAGCTTATTATCACCCGAAATAATAACCGTTTTGATTCCTAAATTTTTAAAGTATTTAAAAGCCTCTTTTGAGGTTTCCTTAACCTCATCTGCAATAGCTATAAAGCCTAAGGCTTTGTTATTTTTACTTACAAAAACTAAAGATTTGCCCTCAGCCGATTTTCTTTCTGCCTCTTTTGAAAGAAAAGAAACATCAACTCCGTTTTGGTTTAAGAAAGCTTCTTTTCCAACGAGAACTTCTTGCTTTTCAATAAGGCATTTAATTCCTTTGCCCGAAATGTTTTCGAAGTTTTCTATAGGTAAAAGCTTTATTTTTAGTTGTTCTGCCTTTTCGGTGATAGCCTTTGAAAGAGGGTGGGAAGAGCCGCTTTCGGCAGAGGCGGCGATTTTTAAAATTTCCTCTTTTTCTTCGCTTACTATATCCAACACAACGGGACTACCCTTTGTAACAGTACCTGTTTTATCGAAAACTGCAACATTTATCCTGTGTGTTGTTTCGAGCACCTCGCCGTTGCGAATTAAAATTCCGTTTTTAGCGCCAAGCCCTGTTCCAACCATAATAGCAGTCGGTGTTGCGAGACCTAAAGCACAAGGACAGGCAACAACCAACACACTTGTGAAAATTTTAAGTGCAAAGGGCAAGTCTGCACCCGAAATCAGCCATACAACAGCAGAAACCGTTGCAATTATCAGAACAGTTGGAACAAAAATGCCCGAAACCTTATCTGCAACCTTTGAAATGGGAGCTTTCTTGCTCTGGGCCTCTTCAACGAATTTTATGATTTTTGAGAGAGTTGTATCCTCGCCTATGGCGGTAACTTCAACCTGCAAGCTCCCGCTTAGATTTAGACTTCCGCCCGTAACGAAATCACCTTTTTGCTTTTCTATCGGCAGGCTTTCTCCAGTTAGCATTGATTCATCGCAAGAGGATGAACCATTTATCACAATGCCATCAAGTGCTACCTTTTCGCCCGCCTTAACAACCAGGATATCGCCCTTTTTAATCTCTTTAAGCTTAACGTTTTTTTCCTTGCCATCCTTTAATATAATGGCAGTATCGGGGGAAAGAGCCATAAGCTTTTCTATCGCATCGGCGGTTTTCTTTTTACTTCTCTTTTCAAGGAACTTGCCGAATAGAATCAGGGTTATAACAACCGCAACAGATTCAAAATAAAGATTATGAACGGCATGGGGGTTAAAACTTATAGTATAGGTCATAACAAGGCTATATATAAAGGAAGCCCCGGCACCAACCGATACCAAAGAATCCATATTCGGATGCCCTTTGAATAAAAGAGGAAAACCCTTTATAAAGAATTTTCTTCCGAAATAAAGAGGTGGAATACAAAGTAAAATCTGAGTGATAGCAAAATTATAAGGCTCTTCATTTATATCCAAAAAAGAGGGGAGCGGAATGGAAGAAAAAATCATCTGTCCCATAGAAATATAAAGCAGGATTAAACTAAAAATGCCCGAAATTATTATCGGCAGAAAGGAATCTTTTTGCACTTTCGGTTTTTCTTCCTTTTCAGGTATATCGGGGGTTATTCCAAACCCTGCTTTTTCAACAACACGAATAAAATCGGCTTCACCGGTTTTGCTTTCGTTATAGGTAACGGTCATTTTTCCTGTTATAAGGTTAACTTCGCAACTTTCTACCCCATCAAGCCTTTTCATAACCCTCTCAACCGAGGCACTGCAGGCCGCACAGGACATACCGCTTATTATATATTGTTCGGTTTTCATATAATTCTCCTTTCAAGATATATGATATACTCCCTGGGGGTATTTTGTCAAGAAAAAAAGGAGTGCATCAAAGCACTCCCAAATGTTCAAGCAAAATCTTTATTCCAAGAATTATTAAAATTGCACCGCCTAAAAATTCAGCCTTTGCCTCATATTTTGCTCCAAATATATTGCCGAGCTTAACACCGAGGCTTGAGAAAATAAAGGTTATAACACCTATAAACATAACGGCGGCGATAATATTAACATCAGGAAGCAGGGCAAAGGTTATTCCAACCGCTAAAGCATCAATACTTGTTGCAATAGCTAAAACGAGCATCGCTTTAATGCTAAAGTCATCATTTGCGGCTCCCTCTTCGCCTGAAACCGCTTCCTTAATCATATTAGCACCGATAGCTCCCAAAAGAACAAAGGCTATCCAATGGTCAACAGTACTTACGTATTTTTCAAAGGTTGAGCCTAAAAAGTAGCCGATAAGAGGCATTAACGCCTGAAAACCGCCAAACCAAAGCCCTGTTATTATCATATGCCGAGGCTTTACCTGTTTTACGGCAAGACCTTTGCATATAGAAACTGCAAAAGCGTCCATAGAAAGACCGATTGCCAATATAAAAAGTTCAAATATGCCCATAGCTTTTCTCCTGTAAATATTTACTATGATATTCTACAACCAAGCTGAATTTCTGTCAAGGGATAAAATGGCTCTTGCGGTTTAAAATAATGATTGTAGTTAGTCGAAACGCTCAAAAGCGTTCCGACTAGCCACTTTACAAGTGGATTTAGCAAAATTAAATTTTAATATTTAATTTTGAACAACACTCATTCCATTATAACTTAAAAGGGGAGATGTTATGAAAAGGAAAGGTTTAACTAAGGCACTTTTCGGTGTTGGCATCGGCATAGTTAACGGACTTTTGGGAGCGGGCGGCGGTATGCTTGCAGTTCCTGTTTTGAAAAGGCTCGGAATGGAGCAAAACGAGGCTCACGCAAATGCTGTTGCGGTGATACTTCCTATCAGTATATTAAGTGCAGTTATGTATATATGGAAAGATTATGTAAGCCTATCAGATGCTTTACCCTATATTCCAACAGGCATAATAGGGGCACTTATAGGCACCTTTGTTTTAAAGAAGATTTCCCCTTTGTTACTTAAAAGAATATTCGGTATTTTTATGGTTTATGCAGGCATTCGCCTGCTGATAGGGTGAATACAGCAGCCCTTTTAGCAGGGCTTTTTTCGGGAATAATCGGTGCTATGGGGCTTGGCGGCGGAGCGGTGCTTATAATTTATTTAGCTCTTTTCACTGATACTAAGCAATTAACGAGTCAAGGGATAAATCTGCTTTTCTTTATCCCGATTGCTATAATTGCCGTTCTTATTTATGCTAAGAGAAAGAAAATCAAATGGAAAACGGTTTTATCCCTTTCTTCTTTCGGACTTTTGGGAGCGGTTATTGGCATAACCTTAAGCAATTTTTTAGGCGGTGGATGGACAGGCAGGGTCTTTGGGGCTTTCCTTTTAATTTTGGGAATTTTAGAAATTTTTAAGAAAAATCCAAAAACAGTTGCAGAACACCGCAAAAAATGATATACTAAAAACGAATAAATGTTCGTTAGGAGGAGCGGTATGTCTAAACAGCCATTAAATGAGAAGCAGCAAAGCGTATATAATTTTTTGGTTAAAGAAATGTCCTCAGGTTTTCCGCCAACTGTCAGAGAAATCTGCAAGGCAACGGGAATTAAATCAACCTCAACCGTTCATGCGGTTTTAGGTGTTTTGGAAGAGAACGGATATATCGTGAGAGACGCTAAAAACTCCCGAGCTATAAGACTCGGAACAGATTTTGAATCGGCAATGGTTCCCTTGGTTGGAAGAATAACCGCAGGCAAGCCCATCTTAGCCGTTGAAGAAATTGAGGATTATATCCCTTATCCCTCAAAGGACGCGGAGGGGCTTTTTGCCCTTAAGGTTGTAGGTCTTAGTATGCGAGATGCAGGTATATTGGATGGGGATATTATCGTTGCCGATAAAAATACCCCTTGCCGAAACGGTGATATTGTTGTTGGTATGGATGGCGATGAGGCAACCGTTAAACGTCTTAAAATTCGGGACGGTAAGATAATCTTTATGCCCGAAAATCCCGATTTTTCCCCTATTTATCCCGAAGAGCCGATGGTGCTCGGCAAGGTTATCGGAAGCTACAGGAAGTATTGATATGAAAAAATATGTTGAAATTTTTACCGATGGCGCTTGCTCGGGCAACCCGGGTAAAGGCGGTTGGGGAGTTGTTCTTCGTTTTGGTAACATTGAAAAAGAGCTTTCGGGCGGAGAAAAGGAAACAACCAACAACCGTATGGAGCTAACCGCAGCTATAATGGGGCTTTCTGCTTTAAAAGAGCCTTGCAAGGTGCGTCTTGTAACCGATTCAAAATATGTTGCGGACGGTATAACTAAAGGTTGGGCTGAGTCCTGGCGTAAAAACGGTTGGCGTAAAGCAGACAAAAAGCCTGCTTTAAATACTGATTTATGGGAAAAGCTTTTAGACCTTATTGAAGCCCACGAGGTAACAATCGATTGGGTTAAGGGGCATGCAGGTCATCCCGAGAATGAACGCTGTGATAAACTAGCAGTTGAATTTTACAAGGGGCTTTAAAATGGCAAGAAAGAAGAAAATAGAGTTTATAATAACAGGGGCACTGATTGCCGCCGCTTATGCAGGGCTTACATATCTTAGTAACACATTCGGCTTGGCTTACGGACCTATTCAATTAAGAGTTTCTGAGGTCTTAACAATTCTTCCTGTTTTCACCCCTGCGGCAATACCGGGACTTACGGTTGGGTGCTTTATAGCAAATATCGGCTCATTTAATATTGCCGATATGGTTTTCGGCACCTTTGCAACCTTGCTTGCAGCTTTGCTGACATATATGTTAAGGGATATAAAAATTAAAAATATACCCTTGCTTTCAATGCTTATGCCGGTTATTATAAATGCAGTTATAATCGGCTTTGAGATAGCTCTGCTTTTCTTACCCGAGGGTTATACACTTTGGGGCTTTGTGATTTCAGGGCTTGAGGTAGGACTTGGTGAACTTATCGTGTGCATAGCTTTTGGTATACCGTTTTATCTGGTTGTTAAAAGATATCGCATTTTCGAAAGAAAAATAAATGATAAAAATTACAGATAAGAAAACGACCTGTTTTAAAACAGGTCGTTTTCTTATTCGCAAGCGTTTTCTTTTGAAAAATGAGAAAGAAGAAATGTTAAGATGAAAATACCTAAGAATAAAAGGTTTATATTTGTATGCATTGAAGTATGAAGATAAACGTTGTTATTCAAAAGATTATATATTATATGCGGAATGGACTGGGTAAAGCAGAGGATAACCGAAACCAGTCCTGAGGCTAAAAGTCTTTTAAAGCCTTTTTCGGTATCCATTTTATTATAAAGTTTTGCAAAGCTAACGGCAAAGAGAAGACTTGTGCAATATGAAGCGATAAGCAAAATATTATCCGAGATTAAAGCGAGGGAAGAAATCGCCGTAAAACTGAATATGATTTTAAAAATAATATAGATTGGGAAAAAGGCATATATGACTTGATGTATCGGGATATTTATAAATTTGTTTAAACCGAAAAGCACTAAAAATGCGGCAGCCAAAATTTCCGAAATTCTAAGAAATACAACCTGCCATATAATAATATCCGGTGCAAAGCTTTCTAAAAACATTTCTGCAACAATAGAAATTGCAAGGATAAATGAACAGATACTTAGAGGAATATTGGGCTTTGGCGGATGCTCGGGCGAACGGTGGGAAGTGAAGCTGAAAACGGCTGTCATAACGGCGAATGCGAAAATAACCGCTATTATAGCATTTCCATATCCTGTAAACTCGGATTTATAAAAGCCTGTTTTTGCTTCAACTATATATTGAAGCTCCATAAACCTTAAAGCGATACACAGAGGTATAGCAACACAGAAAAAAAGCATTATTTTTTTATATTTCATAACTACACTCCAAAATACAAGCATATAATTTAAATAACAATACAATTTTATAATGAGGCATTTTAAAAGTCAATATAAAAGAGGTAAGAAAAATGAAAAAAATAATGTTTCTGGCGGTTTTTTTATCGGCGGCAATGCTTCTGCTTCCATTAGGGGTTATAAACGGCAGGGAAGCAGTCTCGGTTTTGGCGGCGGTCCAAAATGAAATACCAAAGGCAAAAGAAATAGAGAGCAAAACCTTTTTAGTTCAGAGCACCGAGAACGGAAAAATAACTGAAATCAAGGCGGAAGACTATATTTTTGGGGTTGTTGCGGCGGAAATGCCCGCCCTTTATGAAGAGGAGGCATTAAAGGCTCAGGCGGTTGTAGCTTTTACATTTGCTTGCCTTAGAAAAGCCGAAAATTCCTCTAAGGAATACGATATAACCGATAATCATACAACTGACCAAAGCTTCATAACAAAAGAAGCGGCAAAGAAAAAATGGGGCGAAAGCTATTCGAAATATGAAGAAAAAATAAAAGCCGCCGTCAAGGCGGTTTCGGGGTATATGATAACTTATGAGGATAAGCCGATAGTTGCGGTTTATCATGCTATTTCATCGGGCAAAACCGAGGATGCAAAGGATATCTGGGGAGAAGAGTTTCCGTATTTGAAGCCTGTTTCAAGCGAGGGGGATAAGCTTAGCAAGGATTATATAACAGAAGCTCAGTTTTCGGCTGAGCAGATAAGAGAGAAGCTTTCCTCGGATATAGAGTTTTCAGGGGAAGAAAGCGGTTATTTCGGCGAAATCAAAAGAACGGATTCGGGTGTTGTTAAGGAAATTTCGGTTTGCGGAGAAACGCTTACAGGAGCGAGAGTCAGAACACTTTTAGACCTCCGCTCTTCAAATTTCGAGGTTAAATTTGAGGATGGTAAATTTATTTTCACGGTTTACGGATATGGACACGGAGTTGGGATGAGCCAGAACGGTGCTAATTATATGGCAAAACAAGGAAGCGATTTCAAAGAAATTTTAACCCATTATTATAAAGGCTGTAAGGTGGAAAAGGTATAAATTAAAAAGTCGGGCTGGTGCCCGACTTTTTTAGTCTATTTCAACCGAAATATTCTGATTTTGTCTGCTAGCAGCGGCACGCATAACAACGCGGATAGCATTTGCTATTCTGCCTTGTTTGCCGATAACTCGGCCCATATCGCTTTCCGCAACATGCAGATGATAAACGGTAACGCCCTCAGCTGAAGGCTCATCAACCGTTACATTAACTGCCTCGGGATTTTCAACCAAGCCCGAAGCCAAAGAAACAAGAAGCTCTTTCATTTTTTAAACCTCACAATTAGATTACACCGTTTTTCTTAAGTAAAGCCTTAACGGTATCGGTAGGCTGAGCTCCGTTAGCAATCCACTTCTTAGCCTTTTCGCCATCGATATTAACAGCGGCGGGGTCTTTAGTGGGGTCATAAGTGCCGATTTCTTCGATGAAACGACCATCTCTGGGGTATCTTGAATCAGCAACAACTACACGGTAAAAAGGAGCTCTTTTA
The DNA here is from genome assembly GCA_045531855.1 of Acutalibacteraceae bacterium. Classification (GTDB taxonomy): domain Bacteria; phylum Bacillota; class Clostridia; order Oscillospirales; family Acutalibacteraceae; genus UBA737. The sequence goes on along the minus strand of JAZSEU010000002.1, from coordinate 17,775 downwards.
GCGCCCATACGGCGAAGTCTGATTTTAACTGCCATCTTCTTTTGCACCTCCGTTTTAAAATATATATTTTTAAAGACTATTTTGTCCTAAAAACCAAAGCCTTGGGGTCCGCCGGGGAAGTTCATTCCCCTCATCATTTTGCGTTTGCCGCCCTTAGAGTTCATTTGCTTAAACATCTTTTTCATTTGCTCGTATTGCTTTATAAGGCGGTTAACATCCTCAACCTTAACTCCTGCTCCTGCGGCAATGCGCTTTCTTCTTGAGGCGTTAAGTATATCGGGTTTCAATCTTTCTTTCTTGGTCATTGAGGTGATAATTGCCTCAATGCGAAGCATTTGCCTATCATCAATATCAACATCTCTGATTTGCTTTTCCATACCAGGTATCATAGAGATAATGCTCTTTAAGGAACCCATCTTTTTAATCTGCCTGAACTGGTCAAGCAAATCGTTCATATCAAATTTGTTTTCCTGAAGTCTTCTGGCGGTTTCTTCTGCCTTTTTTTCATCAACCTCAGCCTCAACCTTTTCGATTAAGGATAGAACATCACCCATGCCAAGAATACGGGAAGCCATTCTATCGGGATGGAATTCATCAAGCTCGGAAAGCTTTTCGCCAACACCCGCAAACATAATCGGCTTTCCTGTAACAGCTCTTACCGAGAGGGCGGCACCGCCTCTTGTATCACCGTCAAGCTTGGTTAAAATAATACCGTCAATCTCAAGAATATCATTAAATGCTTTTGCGATATTAACTGCATCCTGACCGACCATCGAGTCAACAACAAGCAAAATGTTATTAACCTCAACGGCTTCGGTTATGCGTTTAAGTTCATCCATAAGCTCGGTGTCAATATGAAGTCTACCTGCGGTATCAAGTATTAAGAAATCATGCCCGTAATCTCTGGCATAAGCTACAGCCTTTTTAGCAATAACCTCAGGCTTTTCGGTTCCCATTTCAAAAACAGGAGCATCTACTGCTTTACCTACGACCTTTAACTGTTCAATAGCGGCGGGGCGGTAGATATCGCAAGCGGCAAGCATGGGCCTGTGCCCTTGAGCACGAAGATATTTTGCAAGCTTTGCTGAATGGGTTGTTTTACCTGAACCCTGAAGACCGCACATCATAATAACGGTTGGGATTTTGTTTGAGGTTTTAAGGCGAGCATGTTCATTACCCATAAGAGCGGTTAGCTCATCCTTAACAATTTTTATAACCATCTGGGGAGCGGTCAGGCTCTCCATAACATTAGCACCGATACATTTTTCTGCAACAGAATTGGTGAAATCCTTTGCAACCTTATAGTTAACATCGGCTTCAAGGAGGGCAAGGCGAACTTCACGCATGGCGGTTTTAACATCAGCTTCGCTAAGCTTACCTTTTGAACGCAAGCGTTTAAAAACCCCTGCCAGCTTATCGGATAAATTTTCGAATGCCATGGCTTCCTCCTTAGCCAAAGCATTTAAACTTGAATCAGATTTTGAAACAAGTATTTTATGCTGTGGCATCGTTAAAATACTCGCAAATCCGTTAGGATTTGCTGCGTTTTGTGCCTTGCACACCAAAAAATCCTTTATTTACAAAATTCTGCGACCTTAAAGGTGCGGTTTTTTGTGTGGATTTTGGTGAAGCAAGCGCATAAGCCGAAAGCTGCCTAAAAACCACCCTTTAAGGCTGGTTCAAGTTTAAATGCTTTGGCTATAGATTTTCTATAATTTCTAAGATTTCTTTTAGATCTTCATTATCCTGCGGGTCAATTTTATCGGATAATTCCTTAAGTTTTAAAAAGTTTTCGCAGTAGCGGCATTTTTCTTCAAAGCTTTTAAGCTGAGCCTCGGCTCGCTTTATAAGGTCATTGACACCCTGACGGGTTATGCCCTCATTTTCTGCAATTTCTGCAAGGGATAAATCATCATTATAGTAATGCTCGGTAATCACTCTCTGCTTTTCGCTTAAGAACTCACCGTAAACATCAAGTAGAGCTGAAATATATAAGTTTTTACTCATAACGCACCTCACAGCCTACCGATTATATCACAACAAATCCTGCCTGTCAAGTTTTTTTCTTTACACTTATAAAATTTGCAGTTTAAGGCAGAATATAAGGGGAGTGATAAAAATGTTTAAAGGCTCAATATGGGAAAAGAATATAGAATTTGAAGAAAGAGAAACTTTAAAGGAAAGTATTAAAACCGAGGTTGCGGTTATCGGTGGGGGTATGGCGGGAATACTTATTGCCGACCGACTGCAAACGAAAGGAAAAAAGGTTATAATCCTTGAGGCTGACCGTATAGCATCGGGCTATACTAAAAACACAACCGCAAAAATCACTGCTCAGCATAATAATATATATTCGAAAATTGCAAACTTTTCAGGTTTAGAGAATGCTAAAATTTATGCTAAGGCTAATATGAGAGCGGTTGAATGGTTTAGAAAAACTGTTGAGGAAAGAAAAATCGACTGCGATTTTGAAATAAAGGATGCCTTTATATATTCAGATAGAGAGCAAGAGTTAAGGGAAGAAGAGCAAATCTGCAGAAAAATAGGGCTTGATGCTGAGTATACCCCTGTTTGCAATCTGCCCTTTAAAACGGTGGGAGGGGTAAAGCTTCCTAACCAAGCACAGTTTAATCCGCTTAAATTTATAAATAAAATTGCAGAAGAGCTTACGGTTTTTGAAAAAACAAGGGTTGAAAAAATTAAGGGCAACACCCTTTATTGCGGAAAATTCAAGGTCGAGGCAGAAAAAATAGTTTTCGCCTGTCATTATCCCTTTGTTAATTTCCCTGGGTTTTATTTTGCGAAAATGTATCAGAAGCGTTCGTATGTTTTAGCTCTTGAAACAGAAGAAAAAATAGACGGAATGTATATCGGAACAAAAGAAGATGATTTTTCTTTCCGTTCTTATGGAAATGTTATACTGTTAGGCGGTGCTCAGCACAGGGCGGGAGAGAATTTTTCAGGGGATAAGTATGAAACTTTGAGAATTGCTGCGAAAGAAATGTTTCCCGAAGCCAAAGAGGTTGCCTCTTGGTCGGCTCAGGACTGCATAACGGCTGATGGAATTCCCTATATCGGCAGATTTTCTAAAAATAACGATAATATTTATGTTGCAACAGGGTTTGGAAAATGGGGAATGACAACGAGTGCTGTTTCGGCAGAAATTATAACCGATTTAATAATAAGGGGTAAATCTTATGCCGAAAAGGTTTACTCTCCCGCGAGGTTTTCTCTTAAAGCCGCAGGCGGTATACTTGATGAGACTTTGCATTCTGCAAAGGGACTTATAAAGCAGTTGATATGTATACCGCAAAGCAGAATAGAGGATATAAAAATCGGCGAGGGGAAAGCTATTTTATATGAAGGCAGAAGAGTTGGAGTTTTCAGAGAAACAGAAGAAAAATATTATTTCGTGAAATTAAAATGCCCGCACCTAGGGTGCAGGCTTGAATGGAATCAGGATGAGAAAAGTTGGGATTGCCCCTGTCATAGCTCTCGCTTTGATTACAAGGGCAGACTAATAAACGGTCCCGCCCAGACCGATATTTCCTTAGAGAAATAATGCTTTATAGTTATCGCCAAAAAGCTTATCGGCAAACCAGACCTCTTTAACGCAAAAACGTTTGCCGTTTAAGTAATTGAGTATTCCCGCATCGGTTTTAAATTGGAATTTAAGGCTATAGGAATAAAGGGCTTGCTTATCAAAGCCTAACTTTTTATCGTTGGACTTGCTGTATTTTCCCTCACCCAAAAGGGGATGACCAATTGATGCCATATGGGCGCGTATCTGGTGGGTTCTGCCCGTAAGCAACTCTATTTCCAGCAAGGATAAATCATTCTTGCTATCAATAACTTGGTATTTTGTTTTTATGGTTTTATTGTTGTCATTTTTATTTTTAGAAAGGTAAACTCGGTTTTTATCTTCATTTTTTTCTAAAAAGCCCTCAAGGAGTGCGGCTTTCTTTTTTGGAACTCCATGAATAACAGCAAGATACCTTTTATCAATCTCTCGGTCCTTAATTTTATCACAGAGGATACGAAGAGCCTCGGCGTTTTTAGCGGCTATAACAATACCCCCTGTGTTGCGGTCGATACGGTTTGCAAGGGCAGGGCGAAAGGAATTTTCTTCCTCGGGATTGTATTCGCCTTTATCGTAAAGATAGTGCTGAATTCTTGCGATTAGCGTGTTTGTATATTCGTTTTTATCAGGATGCACTAAAAGCCCCTGCTTTTTATCAACAAGCAAGATATTCTCGTCTTCATAAACAATATCGAGGGTTTTCGGGGCTGAAAGAAAATCATATTTCGGGGCTACTGCCTCGAAAAACTCATCGTTTATATAGGCTGTAACAATATCTCCCTCTTTAAGCCTTGTGCTGATTTCTCCTCTTTTGCCGTTCACCTTAATTCTCTTTGTCCTGATATACTTGAACATAAGGGAAGTAGGCAGGGTTGGACAGTTCTTAACTATAAACTTATCGAGCCTTAAGGAAGCATCATTTTTAGTTATTTTGAATTCTTTCATAAATACCACTCAATACTTGAAAAATTTGTTAATTTGCATTATAATTAGATAAAATTGAGAGAGGGGGAGGAAGATGGCAGAAAATCTGCACGAAAATCACCGTGATAGAGTTCGCAAGGGATTTTTAGCAAACGGTTTTGATATTGATACTCCGCCTCATAAAATTCTTGAAATGCTTTTGTTTTACAGTATTCCAAGAAAAGATACAAACGAAATTGCTCATAGACTGCTTAATGAGTTTGGCTCTTTAAGTGCGGTTTTGGAGGCTCCTCCCAGTGCTCTTATGAAAATTGAGGGAGTAGGAGAGAGAACGGTTGCACTTTTAAAGCTTATAATGCCTATTGCAAGAAGATATCTTGTCGAGAAAACGGATATTAAAGAGATGGGTTCTATGAATGATATCTGTGATTACATATCTGCAAGACATTTTGGATATGATAGGGAAGTCTTTTGCGTTACAAGCCTTAACAATGCAGGTAAAATCTTAGCTTTTGATAAAATCTGCGAGGGGGATATCGCCGTTGTTGGTGTGCCGCTCAGGGATGTTATCGAAACAATTCTTAAAAGAAAAGCAACAGCCGCCATTATTTCGCATAACCACCCCTCAGGAAGTGCTGTGCCCTCTATAGAGGATGTCGAGGCAACAAAGCTTGTTGCAAGGGCTCTTTCAACTATCGGAGTAAGACTTTTAGACCATATTATAGTGGTGCCTGATGATTATGTTTCGATGGTGCAAAGCAAGCAGTTCTTTTCGATTTTTAAATCATAATATTTCGTTTTCAGCCGCTCTGTAGCCGATGCCGTTTTCTGTGAAAACATATTTCGGGCAGAGCGGATTTTTTTCGATTTTTTTTCGAAGATTAGTTATATTAACACGCAGTATACCTGTGTTACTGTCAGCCCTCGGCCCCCAAACCGATTTCAGAATGAAATCATAGGTAAGAACCTTTCCGGCGTGACGGCATAAAAGGGCTAAAATTTTAAATTCATTCTTAGTCAAATGAATTCTCGTATCCTTAATAAAAACACTGTGGGTATCAAATTCGAGCTTTAATTCACCGTTTTTATAACAGTCAATAGAGCTTACACCCTTGGCAGCCTCAATAGCAGATATTCTTTTAATACTCATCTTTATCCTGACAAGCAACTCTTCCTCAAAAAAGGGCTTTCTTATATAATCATCTGCACCTGCAAGAATGGTGTTAACAGCGGCGGCTTCGGTTGCATTTGAGGCAACGGCTATTATCGGGCAGTTACTCCATTCTCTGACCGAGGAAATAAGGGAAATACCCTCTTTTTTTGGAACGAGAGGGTCAATTATGATTATATCGGGGGAATGGGAGGTTATGAGAGAATACCCCTCGCTAAAAGAGGAGGCAGAAATAACCTCATATTTATCCTTTAAAACACGGGAAATCAGTTTTCTTGACTGACGGTCGCTATCAATAACAATAATTTTAGGATTCATAACTTTACCCTCCAAAAACAGTATATATCATTGTTAAGAAACTGTCAAGAAAGGGGATAAAAATGTTTTGATATAAAATTTAAAAATTTGTACATAATAAATGTGTTATAAATGCTTGACATTTATATAGTAAAAACTGTAAAATAGATATACTATGGGTAATTATATCTAAATAGTTATATTAAATATATTTACATACGAAAATTTAAGAAAGGAAATTATTTAATGAACGAAAAAAAGGCTAAGAAGCCTACTTCCAAAGAACAGGCAAAAAAAGGAAGTTACAAAAAGCCACAGAAGAAAACCGAAGTTTATAAAAAGAACACAAGAACTTATAAAAGAAAAGAAACTCCAAAGAAGCCGTTAAAGATTATTCCTCTTGGAGGACTTGGTGAAATCGGCAAGAATATAACCCTTTATGAATATGACGGGGATATGTTTTTGGTTGACTGCGGAATGTCCTTTCCTGATGAGGATATGCCGGGCATTGATATAGTTATACCCGATTTCAGTTATATCCTTGAAAATAAGGACAAGATTAAGGGACTTGTTGTAACCCACGGCCACGAGGACCATATTGGTGCAATTCCCTATCTTCTTCGCAATTTTAATCTTCCTATATATGCCACGAGGCTGACTATAGGTCTTATTGAGGGCAAGCTAAAAGAAAACAGACTTCTTGAAAGTGCGAAGCTTATAACCGTAAAACCCGGTGAAAAAATAGAACTCGGAAAATTCAATGTTGAATTTATCCACGTTAACCATTCAATACCTGATGCGGTTGGCTTTGCGATTAAGTGCCCTGCGGGAACGGTTATCCATACGGGCGACTTTAAGATTGATACAACCCCCATTGATGATTATGTTATAGATATCGGAAGGTTTGCAAAGTATGGCTCGGAGGGTGTTCTGGCTCTGCTTGCCGATTCAACCAATGCAGAAAGACCGGGGTATACCGCCTCTGAAAGACTTGTTGGCGGCTCCTTTTCAAACCTCTTTAAAAAGGCTGAGGGACATAGGATAATAGTTGCAACCTTCTCATCTAATATCCATCGAATTCAGCAGATTATCGATGAAGCGGCAAGATGCTCAAGAAAGGTTGCAGTATCGGGCAGAAGTATGCTCAACGTTGTTAATGTTGCGGCTCAGCTCGGATACTTAAATGTTCCTGAAAATGTGCTTATCGATGTTTCGGAAATAAACAACTATACCCCAGGGGATATAGTTGTTGTTACAACGGGTTCTCAGGGAGAGCCGTTATCGGCACTTCATAGAATTGCTTTTTCTGACCACAGGCAGATAGAAATAATCCCCGGTGATATGATTATCATTTCGGCGACCCCGATACCAGGAAACGAGAAGCTCGTTAGCAAGGTTATAAACGAGCTTATGAAGAGGGGTGCTAATGTTGTTTATGAGAGCATGTATGATGTTCACGTTTCGGGACACGCCTGTCAGGAAGAATTAAAGCTTATGATGAGCATTACAAAGCCTAAATATTTTATCCCTCTTCACGGTGAGGAAAAACATTTAAGCAAACACGCCGCCTTGGCTCAGCAATTGGGCATTGAAAAGGATAATATTATGATGGCGGTTAACGGCAGTGTTATTGAGTTGACGAATAAGGAAATGAAGTCCACTGAAACCGTGCCTGCCGGCAGGGTTCTGGTTGACGGACTCGGTGTTGGCGATGTTGGAAGCATAGTGCTTAGAGACAGAAAGCATTTAGCGGATGACGGAATTATCATTGTTGCTTTATCGATAGATAGGTATACAAGGGAAGTGGTTTCAGGTCCTGATGTTGTATCCCGAGGATTTGTTTATGTTAAGGAATCAGAAGAGCTTATGAGCGAAATCAATGAGCTTGTATGCGATATACTTGAAAAATGCTATATTCATAATGTGAGGGATTGGAACACAACTAAAACCCGTATCAAAGACGGTGTTTCAAGATTTTTGTTTACAAAAACCAAACGCAGTCCTATGATACTCCCTATAATAATGGAAGTTTAATCAAGGCCCTTTTTAAAGGGCATTACATAAGGAGAAAGAATTATGAAAGTTGTATTATTACAGGATGTTAAGGGCCACGGTAAAAAAGGTGAGCTTTGCAATGTTTCGGATGGATATGCAAGAAACTTCCTTTTCCCGAAAAAGTTGGCAGTTGAAGCTGATAATGCCGCTCTTAACGACCTTAGAAACCGTGAGGAAGCAAAGGCTCATCACAAGAGCGAAGAAATAAAGGCCGCAAAAGAGACTGCAGAAAAGCTTGAGGGCAAGACTATTGAAATTAAAGCCAAGGCAGGTACAGGCGGCAGACTTTTCGGCTCTGTAACCTCTAAGGAAATTGCAAATGAGATAAAAAGCAAGCTCGGAATTGAAATTGATAAAAAGAAAATGAATGTTGCCGATATTAAAAATTTCGGTGAATATACCGCCGAAATCAAGCTTTATCAGGGTATTGTGGCTAAAGTAAATGTAAAGGTTTGCGAATAATATGAGTGATGAAAAATTGATTTATAATCTTGACGGTGCAAGACTTCCTTATTCTGTTGAGGCAGAACAGGCGGTTTTGGGTGCTGTGCTTATAGACCCTAAGTGCTTAAGCGATGTTGCTGTTCAGATTAAGCCTGAGTTTTTCTATATTCCTCAGCATAAGGAAATCTATACCGCTATGTCGACTATGTATGAGCTAAGCCAGACTATAGACTTCGTATCCTTGCTTGAAAAACTCAAGAAGGACGGAGTTTATGATGAGGCGGGCGGAAAGGCATATCTTACACAGTTGGTACAGACTGTGCCCTCAGCTGCAAATGTTCTTACATATGTTGCAATTATAAGGGAGCGTTATTATGCTCGTTCGCTTATGACTGCCGCTCAGGATATTATAAAGGATGTCAATGAAAACACCGTTGATTCAGGCAAGCTTCTTGATATTGCCGAGCAGAGAATCTATGAAATCAGACAAGGTAGGGATATCAGCGGTCTGACCCATATTAAGTCGGTTATCGAGAATGAAACCTATGACCGCTTAACCAAGATGGCAAACCCCGAAACGAGAAACGATTATATCGGTATCCCTTCGGGTATAGGTGCTCTTGATAAGATGATAACAGGTCTTAATAAGTCTGACCTTATTATCTTGGGAGCCAGACCCGGTATGGGTAAAACCTCGTTTGCTTTGAATATTGTCCGTAATGTTGCTGTTAATACAGGAAGAACGGTTTGCTTTTTCTCACTTGAGATGACACGAGACCAGTTGGCTCAGCGTATGCTATCGAGCGAGGCGGGAATTAAGAGTGAAAAGCTGAGAACGGGTGAGCTTGATGATAACGAATGGGCAAGACTTGCCCAAGCGGGAGAAAATCTTTCAAAGGCTAATATTTTCTTTGATGAAAGCTCGGCTATAACAGTTCCCGAGATGAAGGCAAAGCTCAGAAGAATGAAGCCGGCTCCCGATTTGGTTGTTGTTGACTATTTGGGTCTTATGAAATCGGCAAAGGCAACTGAGAACCGTGTTCAAGAGGTTTCGGAGATTACAAGAAATCTCAAGATTATGGCAAAGGAGCTTAAGGTTCCTGTAATTTGCTGTGCTCAGTTATCCCGTGGTACTGAGGTTAAAGGAAAATCGCACAAGCCGATGCTTTCCGACCTTCGTGAATCAGGCTCTATCGAGCAGGATGCCGATATCGTTTTGTTCCTCTATAGAGAGAAATATTATGATAGCGAGAAAAAAGAGGATGAGGATATGGGCGACCCGAATAAAGCTGAATGTATCGTTGCTAAGAACCGACACGGTGAGGTTGGAACGGTTGAGCTTTATTGGGACGGTCAGTTCACAAGATTTACCTCTGTGGAAGTGTTCAGATAATGAAATCGCAGGTTTTAAAGGCAAGGGAACGCTTTTGTCTGTTCGAAAAAGGGGCAAACATAACTGTTGCTTTATCGGGCGGAGCAGATTCTATGGCGTTGCTTGGTGCTTTGCTTGAAATCAAAGAGCAATTTTCCCTTAACATCATTGCCGCTCATTTCAACCATATGATAAGGGGCGAGGAAGCCTTAAGAGATGAGGAGTTTGTTAAGGCTGAGTGTGAAAAAAGGGGAGTTGAGCTTTTTGTTGGAAGAGGGGACGTCCCCTTATACGCAAAGGAAAACAAAATCAGCACCGAGCTTGCCGCAAGAAAGCTTCGTTATGAATTTTTAGAGGGCGTTTCAAAGGGGCTTATTGCAACTGCTCATACCGCAAGCGATAATCTTGAAACGGTGATTTTCAACCTTGCAAGAGGAAGCTCTATTGAGGGGCTCTGCGGTATTCCGCCAAAGAGGGATAATATCATCCGCCCCTTGATTTTAGCTTCAAGAAAGCAGATTGAAGATTATTGTGAAGAAAAGAATATCGGTTTTGTTACCGATAGCTCAAATTTAAGCGATGATTACACGAGAAACCGCATAAGGCATAATATTGTTCCGCTTCTCAAAGAAATCAACCCCTCTTTAGAAACGGCGGTTTTGAAAAGCTCAACCCTTTTAAGAGAGGATGCTGAGATTTTAAATAAATCGGCAGAAGACTTCTTAAAAGAAAACAAAACACAGGATTATTTATCCCTTGATGGCTTTTCGGAACTTCCTGTTTCGGTAGGGAAAAGGGTTATAAGAAAATATATTGAAGAAAAGTCGAATACGGCACTTGAAAATATCCATATTGAAGAGGCTTATAACGTTGCTATTAACGGCGGAAAAAGTAATCTTCCAAAGGATAAGTTCGCCGTTTGCAAAAGAAATAAATTGAGTATTGAAGAAAAAGAAGCAAAATCCTCATTAAAAACGGTTAAAATAACCGAGAGTGATAATAAATTCTTTGAAAATACTCAAAATGTTAATAATTTGTTTTTAAATAATTGTATTGACTGTGATAAAATTGTAGGAAAATGGAATATAAGAACAAGACTTGCAGGGGATAGCATCCGCCTTAAAGGCAGAGGCTGTACCAAGCAACTTAACCGATTGCTAAGTGAAAAGGGTATTCCTGTTGGCGAACGTGATTTTCTTCCCGTGATTGCCGATGAAAAGGGAGTTATCTGGATTCATAAAATCGGTGTTGCAGAACGCTGCGCAGTTACTAAAAACTCCAAAAGAGTTTATATTATAGAAGTTTAGGAGAGAATCCCTTGAAAAAGAATTTAAAAAACATCCTTTTGTATTTAGGAATACCGATTATTTTAATTTTAACCATAACCTCGGTTTCCTATCTCACTAAGAATACTGCTGAGATGAAGTATTCCGAAATCGTTACAATGGTTAAGAATAACGAAGTTTCGGAGTTTACTCTCAATCTCTATAGCGGTGAATTAACCTATACCAAGAGAGATGACGGTAAGAGATACCGCTATAACGTTGCAGATGCCTCGATTTTCTATAACGATGTTAACGATGCAGTTATGAAAATCAAAGAGGAAAATGCAGGCACCGATTTGGACATTGAGTTCGATTATGATGAGGGCGGTCAGGGTGCTTGGCTGGTAAACCTTTTGCCGACTATTATAACAGTTGGCATTATGGTTGTTTTCTGGATATTCATAATGCGTAGAATGAACTCGACAATGGGTGCCGATAAAACGATGGGCTTTGGAAAATCAAAGGCCCGCAAAGCAGACGGCAAGAAGAAAACAACCTTTGCAGATGTTGCGGGTGCTGATGAGGAAAAAGAGGAAATGGCAGAGATTGTTGATTTCCTTAAGGACCCCAAAAAGTTCAATGATTTAGGTGCGAGAATTCCTAAGGGCGTGCTCTTAGTTGGCCCTCCCGGAACAGGTAAAACTCTTTTAGCACGTGCGGTTGCAGGTGAAGCGGGAGTTCCGTTCTTCTCAATTTCGGGCTCTGATTTCGTTGAAATGTTCGTTGGTGTCGGTGCTTCACGTGTTCGTGATTTGTTCTCGGAGGCTAAAAAAGAAGCCCCTGCAATAGTGTTTATCGATGAAATTGACGCTGTTGGCCGTCAGAGAGGTGCAGGTCTCGGTGGTGGACACGATGAGAGAGAGCAGACCTTAAACCAGTTGCTTGTTGAGATGGATGGCTTTGGCGTTAACGAGGGTGTTATCGTTATGGCGGCAACCAACCGCCCCGATATTCTTGACAGAGCCCTCCTGCGGCCCGGTCGTTTTGACCGTCAGATAACGGTTAACTATCCCGATGTTAAGGGAAGAGAAGAAATTTTAAAGGTTCATTCCCGTGGCAAGCCCTTAGGCCCTGATGTTAATCTGGCAACTATTGCGAAATCAACCTCAGGATTTACAGGAGCAGACCTTGAAAATCTTCTTAATGAATCAGCTCTTTTAGCTGTTCGCCACGGTAAAAAGGCAATAACTCAGGAAGAAATCGAAGAGGCAACCATAAAGGTTGTTATGGGAGCGGAGAAGAAGTCTCATGTTGTTAAGGAAAAGGATAAGTTGATAACCTCTTACCACGAGGCAGGACATGCAATAGTATCCTATTTCTTGCCAACCCAAGACCCCGTTCATCAGATTTCTATTATCAGAAGAGGTATGGCTGCAGGTTACACTATGTATCTTCCTAATGAAGAAAAGGGACATACCTCTAAAAAGCAGATGACCGAGCAGATTTGTTCTTTGCTTGGCGGACGTGCCGCAGAACAACTCACACAGGATGATGTTTGCACAGGTGCATCCAATGATATTGACAGAGCAACAGATTTAGCTCGAAAGATGGTAACAAGATTTGGCATGAGCGATAGACTCGGTCTTGTAACCTATGGAAATGATAATAGTGAGGTATTCCTTGGAAGAGATTTCTCTTCAACACCTAACTATTCCGAGAAAACTGCCGCTGTTATTGACGAAGAAATCGAGAACGTTGTTATGACTCAGTATGCAAAGGCGTTGGAACTTTTAAACGGTGCTATGCCCAAGCTTCACGAGGTTGCTAAAATTCTTTTTGAGAAAGAAAAGATTTCAGGCGAAGAGTTCAGAAGTATAATGGAACAGTGATATTAAACGGTGCAAATAATATATTTGCACCGTTTATTGTTAATGGTTTCGGGTAAAATATTCTCGGTGATTAAATGAAAAAGGGAATATTTTTTAAAACTGCTGCAATAAGTCTGGCTTCGGCACTTATATTTATAGGCGTTGGATATTTTTATCTATCGGCTGAAAAGGAAACTGTCCAGAATGAGACCGAATCGGTGCCCTATTATTCGCAACAGATAGAGCCTTGCGGGGTTATGTTTGATTTTTTAGGGGACAGAACCTATTTTTATCTCGATTTTGAGGCAGAAGACCTTAGTATTATATATGTTGGCGAAAATGATATTGAAAATGATGAGATTTACGGATATCCCATAGATTTCACAGTTTCGGCAGACTATAGTTTGCTAAGCTATATTGTTGATGCGGTTGGCGGAATAAATCTTCAGATAAATGAGGAAACTTTGAGCTTTACGGGAGTCCAGATTGCTGAGATTATGGAGACAACTGCCCAAAGAAGCGAGCTTATAAGAAATATTACCGAGCAGATAATTTTGCTTATTTCAAAACAAGGCTTTGACAGAGAGCATATTTTATATATAATTGAAAATAGTGAAACAGACCTTACTGTGCCTGACTGTTATTATTGGTCGGAGTATATTAAGGAGGTTTGCATTCTTCCGAGAATTATAAACTGAGGGGAGCATTATGAGAAAACTAACCGCCCTTATTTTAAGCTTAATAATTGCCGTTTCAATGTGCGGTTGCAGTGTTGAAGATGCTTCCTCTGCACTTGGCGGCATAATAGATGGCAGCTTCCTCGTAACCAAAGTTGAAACGGTTGAGGAATATTACATAGTATCACCCGAATATGATGCCTGCTATAACACTCTAAATAAACAACAGAAGAAAATCTATAAGGTGCTTTATTCTGCGGCTATTGGTATGACTGATGGCTTTTTCCGTGTATGTAAAAGCTATACCGGAATTAAAACCGATATTGCACTGGCTTATACTGCACTTATAAGAGACCACGCCGAGATTTTCTGGCTTCCAAATCTTTACTTGGTATCTGAAATTGAAAATATGTTTTATCAAGATGCGGTTGTTGCGTTTAACTATTCGGGTAAAAACAAACAGGTTTCTTATGCCGTAACAAAGGAACAAAGAGATGTTATGAAAGCGGCACTCGAGGAAAAGGTTGATGAAATCTTATTTGAGGCTCAGAAATATGATTCCGAATATGAAAAAGAAAAGTTTTTCAATGATTATATCTGCGAAAATACAGAGTATGATTTGAATGCCGATTTAAATCATACCTCCTTTGGCTGTCTGATTTCAGGCAAAGCATTATGCGAGGGCTATTCGAGAGCCTTTAAATTGCTTTGCAACAAGGCGGGTATTGAATGCGACCTTATTGTCGGAACTGTTGAGGATACGGGGCATATGTGGAACTCGGTAAATATAGATAGCAAGCATTCCCTAGTTGATGTTACATGGAACGATACAAAAGGCGGTGCTAAGTATATGTATTTTAACATAACGGAAGAGCAATTAGCCTTTGACCACGAGACCTCACCTTTATATACTGAATCTATGTCAGGCGAAGCTCAGAACCGAGATGAATATAACTTCTTTCATAGAAAAAGCGGTTTTACGGGAAATACATATTATGCCAAAAACGGCAGATATTTAGAGGATAATTCTTATCCGGAGAAGGCGGCAAAGGCGATAAAAGAAGACTCATTATTAAAAAGAGAAACCGAATTTTTACTAAGCTCTGCAGAGAGGGAAGAGTTTCTCAAAGATGATATGGGCTATATCGCAAAAATTCAGAATAAGCTTTCGGGAGTAGTTATCGAAAAATATAGCTTTGAACGGGATATTTTAATATTATTTTTCTCTGTTTATGCTTGACAAAGAGGGTCTGCAAAAGTATAATATTAAAAAAGTGGGCTTAAAGCACAAAGGTTGGAAAAGGGAGTTTTTGATGACTAATAAAAAATACTTTTGCAGCAAATCTTAAAATGTATATGGCAATAAACTCAAAAAGCCGAAAAGATTTGGCTAACGATTTGAATATAAGCTATTACACTATTACCGACTGGGTTAACGGCAAAAAGTATCCCCGTATGGACAAGGTGGAAAGAATAGCAAATTATTTTGGAATATCAAAATCGGATTTAATCGAGGAAAATAAAACTGAGGGGAGGCAGGAATGTATGGATAAGGTCAGCGAAATTTTCGGCAGTAATGTTTTTAACGATTCTGTTATGAAAGAACGCCTTCCCGAGAGTGTTTATGAAGCACTGAAAAGCACAATTAAAGAGGGAAAAACCATTGATAGCAGTATTGCTGATAGCGTTGCTCTTGCGATGAAGGAGTGGGCTATTGAAAAGGGAGCTACCCATTATACCCATTGGTTCCAGCCTCTTACAGGTATTACAGCCGAAAAGCACGATAGCTTTATAAGCCCAACAGATGATGGGCATATTATGATGGAGTTTTCAGGCAAAGAGCTTATAAAGGGTGAGCCTGATGCTTCTTCTTTCCCCTCGGGCGGACTCAGAGCAACCTTTGAGGCAAGAGGCTATACCGCTTGGGACCCGAGCTCTTATGCATTTATAAAGGATGAAACTCTTTGTATTCCAACCGCATTCTGTTCTTATTATGGTGAGGCTCTCGACCAGAAAACCCCCTTGCTTCGCAGTATGGAGGCTATAAATAAACAGGCACTGAGAATTATAAAACTCTTTGGACATAATGATGTTAAAAGGGTTAATGTAACTGTAGGTCCTGAGCAGGAATATTTCCTTGTTGATAAGGATATGTATGAAAAGCGTCCCGACCTTATTTATTGCGGAAGAACCCTTATCGGCTCAATGCCGCCTAAGGGTCAGGAAATGGATGACCATTATTTCGGTGTTTTAAAGCCGAGGGTTGCGGCGTTCATGAGGGAGCTTGATGAGGAGCTATGGAAGCTTGGTGTGCTTGCAAAAACCGAGCATAACGAGGCTGCCCCCTCTCAGCATGAGTTAGCTCCGATTTTCACAACAATAAACATAGCCGCCGACCATAATCAGCTGACGATGGAAATGATGAAGAAAACTGCTCTTCGCCACGGGCTTGTTTGTCTGCTTCACGAAAAGCCTTTCTATGGAGTTAACGGAAGCGGTAAGCATAACAACTGGTCTTTGTCTACAGATACAGGAATCAACTTCTTAAAGCCCGGCAAAAACCCCGATAAAAACCCCTTGTTCCTTTTAACCCTTGCAGCCGTGATAAAGGCGGTTGACGAACATCAGGAATTACTTAGAATTTCGGTTGCAACTGCAGGTAACGACCACCGCTTAGGTGCCCATGAGGCTCCACCTGCTATTCTTTCGATTTTCCTTGGAGAAGAATTGACCGATATTTTAGAGTCTATCGAAAACGGCGTTCATCACGATAATATAGAGCGGGTTAAAATGAATATGGGCTCTGAGGTTATCCCATCTATCAGAAAGGATAATACCGACCGCAACAGAACCTCACCCTTTGCTTTTACGGGTAATAAGTTTGAGTTTCGAATGCTCGGCTCTGCCTCATCAATTTCGGATACCAATGTTATGCTTAACACAATGGTTGCTGAGGTTTTCTCTGAGTTTGCAGACCGTCTTGAAAAAACGAATAACTTTGAAAATGAAGTTAATAGCATAATCAAAGAGGTTATGGAGAACCATAAACGAATTATATTTAATGGAGACGGTTATTCAGAGGAATGGGAAAAAGAGGCACAAAGAAGAGGTCTTTTAAATCTCAGGAGCACAGTTGATGCACTTCCCTTATTAAAGAGCGAAGAAAATATCAAGATGTTTGAAAAGCATAAGGTATTAAACCGCACCGAAATTTTATCGAGAGTGGATATAATACTTGAAAATTATGCCAAGATAATACATATTGAGGCTCTGACACTTATTGATATGATGAATCGTGAAATTGTTCCTGCAATTACAGGCTATACCGACCGTTTATGCTCGGCAGTTCTTAATAAGAATAGCCTTGGCGGAATTAATACAACGGTTGAAAGAGAGCTTATTGCAAGACTTTCAGCCGCGAATAAGGAGATTTATACCTTAACAGGCGAGCTTAAAATTGCCGTTGCAACGGCTGAAAAAACCGATGATATGTTAGAAAAAGCAACTATTTATCATGATAAGGTTTTAAAGCTTATGGGAGATATCAGAAAATATGCCGATAGTGCTGAGAGTGTTGTTCCAAGTGAGTTTTGGCCATATCCCAGTTACGGTGAATTGCTTTTTAGTAACTAAAATAAAAAACGGATGCCATCAGGCATCCGTTTTTTGTGCTATGGATTAGCAGCAACCGCAGTTATTGTCGCAACCGCAGCCGTTATTGGAGTAGTTGTTGTTACCGCAACCGCCGCAGCAGCAGAGGATGAGGATAAGGATGATAATCCAAGAGCAGCCGTTTCCACCAAAGTTATTACACATAATTGAAAGACCTCCTTTTTGGTTTTCATCACATACTATGTAAATAAATTTAAGTGTGTTACAAAATTTAAAATAAAAAATGTTTGACTTTTCCTGACTTTTGTGTATAATAAAAGTCAGAGAAGGTCAAAAAGGAGTTTTAAAATGAGACTGAGTGACTTGATAACAAAAGAAATTATACGTATGCTTAATGAATCGGAGGTTAATACCGCCGAAATTCAGCGTAATGAATTTGCAAATTTAATGGGCTGTGCGCCAAGCCAAATAAACTATGTTTTATCATCACGAAGTCGGATCGTAGCCATG
>JAZSEU010000078.1:0-15188 GCA_045531855.1 Acutalibacteraceae bacterium | reverse complement strand
GGAATTGTTGTTGTTCTCATTCCGCCTAAATAAAGGGTTACGAGATAAACAGCGGCAATAAGTAGCTGTAAAAAGGTTTTCTGCTTTGCAGTGAGCCCCAAATTACGCTTTTTAACAACCTTTATATAGTCATCCATAAAGCCAATACCGCTCATAAGCAGCGCCATAATAATTCCTGAAAGGAAATTAGTTAAGCGGTAACTGTTAGTAAGCTCAACCGAAAAGCTTCCCTTGAAGAAAGCAGAATAGCTGAAAGCTACTGCAATACCCAAGATAAGTCCTAAAACTATCATTACTCCACCCATTGTTGGAGTTCCTTGTTTTTCCTTATGCCAATTAGGGCCGATATCAAGAATAGTCTGCCCGAATTTTAACTTTCTGAGATATGGAATAACAATAAATCCGAGTGCTGCAGTTGCCGCAAACGCAACCAAAGCTGCAATAACAGATGTTAAATCTTTCATATTTTCTCCATCCTAACTATTGAATTTGAGCCAAGGCCTCTGCAATTACTTCCCTTTCATCGAGATGGATAGTGCCATCCTTTAAAATCTGATAGGTTTCGTGGCCCTTGCCTGCTAATACTATTATATCATCCTTTTGAGCAGTTTCAATAGCATACTTAATAGCTTCAACACGGTTTTCAATAACCTTTATGGGAGTTGTACTTCCCTCAACACCAATCAAAATATCCTTGATAATTTCTGAGGGCTCTTCACTTCTTGGGTTATCGCTTGTAACAATAACAAAATCAGCATATCTTGCCGCTATACTTCCCATAATAGGTCTCTTTGTTTTATCTCTGTCTCCACCACAGCCAAAAAGAACTGTTAAGCGGTTTCTTTCGCATTCATTAAAGGTTTTAAGAATATTTTTAAGTCCATCGGGGGTATGAGCATAGTCGATAATAATGGTAAAATCTCTGTCGGTTGGTACAACCTCTGCCCTACCCTTAACACCGTCAAGACTTGCAATAGCAGTTGCGGCATCAGATACAGAAAGTCCAAGCTCGTTTGCACAAGCAACGGCACACAAAGAGTTATAAACCGTAAACTTTCCGCCTGTATTAACCCTAATATGATTTATTCCGCCATCAAACATAAACTCATAATCAACGCTTGCGGGGCGGTATTTAATTGCCTTGGCACAGTAATCAGCATCATTTCCGGTTGAATATTTAACAACCTTGCATTGAAGTCCCTCTGCAATTTTTTCGCCGTATTCATCATCGGCATTTATTATCGCAGTTTTGCACATTTTGAATAGCTTTTTCTTAGCCTCAAGATAATTATCCATAGTTATATGATAATCGAGATGGTCCTGAGTTAAATTAGTGAAAACCGCAACAGAAAAATCAAGATTATAAACTCGGCATTGGTCTAATGCGTGGGAAGAAACCTCCATAACTGCATAACTGCAGCCTTTTTCTTTCATTTTAGCAAAAAGTGCATTTAAATCATAGGCATTTGGAGTTGTATTTTTAGTCTCAATAACCTCATCGCCTATCATATTCTGAATAGTGCCGATAAGTCCTACCTTATTTCCGTTCGCCTCTAAGATTTTCTTTATCATATAAGTAACAGAGGTTTTGCCATTTGTACCGGTAACACCGATAAGCTTTAAGCTATCCGCAGGATTGCCAAACCATTTGGCACTCATATCAGCATAAGCTGCATGGGTATCAGAAACTATAATCTGGTTTTTAAGTCCCGTATCTCTTTCCGCTATAACAACAGCCGCACCCTTTTCCACGGCAGAAGCCGCATACTGATGCCCATCACTAAGCGAGCCGCTAATGCAAACAAATGCATTACCTGCCTTAACTGCTCTTGAATCACAGGTTATACCCGTTATTTCAAGCTGTGCAAATTCACTGTTGTTAATCAATTCTTTGAGTTTCATAGTATCTCCTTTAGATTTATCCATCAACAGAGGTTTCATCTCTGAAATAAACCGTAACAATAGTTCCCGCCTTTACCTGTTCGCCTGCAGGAATGCTTTGTCTGTACGCTTTAAGCCCTGCCGAACTTGTATTGCCCGAAAACTCAATATTTATGCCCGATTTTGCCGAAGCGGTATTAACTTCGGTAGCAGTAAGTCCAACGAGGTTTGGAACGGTAACAGTTTTATCTTCTGCTTCCTCGGTGTAAAGTATAACAACACCGCCGCTCATAACCTGATTACCCGCTTCCGGAAGCTGACGGATAACATTTTCGCCATTTCCAACAACCTGATAATCAAGCTTTGAGGTGTCAAGCTTACTTTTAGCATCTGCAACTGTCATTCCAACCGTTTCGGGAACACTAACGGTTAAATTCTTAAGTTCTTCTTCCGTATAACTTGCTTCATAACCGAGATATGGAAGAACATCTGTCATAATCTTAGAGTTTACAGGAGCAGAAATAATACCGCCGTAGTAATTGCTTCCCTTAGGCTCATCAAGCATAACAAAAACTGCAATTTCAGGGTCATCAATGGGGGCTACGGTTATGCAAGAGCCAATATATAAGTAATGGTCGCCTGTTGCCTGAATTTTGGATACTTTCTGAGAAGTACCGGTTTTAGCACCGATATCATAGCCTGCAACCAAGGAATTTTTAGCACCGTTCTCAGCAACAAAAGCCATAAGCTCTCTAAGGGTTTTTGAGGTGGTTTCAGAGATTACCTGTCTCTTATATCCTGTTGACGCCGCCTCAACAACCTTGCCGTTTTCATCAAGCTGTTTTTCAACTATGTGGGGTTGAATAAGATATCCGCCGTTAACACAAGCAGAAACCGCCGATAAAAGCTGAACGGGGGTTATGTTAAAGGTCTGACCGAAAGAGCTTGAAGAAAGCTCAACAGGGCCCATTTTTTCTGCCTTATGGTAGGTAGACATTGCTTCACCCGGCAAGTCTATACCCGTTTTTTCTGCAAAACCGAATGCCTTGAAATATTTTGAAAATGTATCAACACCGATTAGCTGACCTATTGTTATAAATGCAGGGTTGCAAGAATTAGAAATTGCCATTTCTAGACTCTGAGTTCCGTGTCCCGCAGTTTTCCAACAGCCATAACGCTGACCTGCAACAGTTGCATGGCCGTTGCAGAAGAAAGTATTGCTTTTATTGATAAGATTTTCTTCAATAGCCGCTGCAGCAGTTATAACCTTGAAAACTGAACCTGGCTCATAGGTATCGGAAACTGCCTTGTTTCGCCATTGGCGATTAAGAAGCTCTGTTCTGAGCTTTGCTTTCTCATCTTCATCGGTAAGTGCTTCTATCTTAGCAGTGTCTTCAGCCGAAAGTGTGAATGGCTCATTCGGGTTGAAATCTCCCTTGACAGCCATTCCAAGAATTGCACCCGTTTTAACGTTCATAACAACTGCCGCACCACGCTCTGCTATCTGGTTTTCCTCAATAGCAGCGTCAAGATACTTCTCGGCAGTATACTGAATATAAGAATCAAGGGTTAAAACAAGAGATTTACCCTGAGTTGCTTCTTCAACCCTTTCGTAAGTTAGCGGCATATCTGTTCCTGCTGCATTCTTAGCCGCAACAACTCTGCCTGCTATTCCCGTAAGCTCATTATCGTAATAGCTTTCAATTCCTGCAAGCCCTTGGTCATCAGAACCTACAAACCCCAAAACAACCGAAGCTAGACTATCATTTGGATAATATCTCTTGGTTGTTTCATCAAGACCGACATATTTAACAAGACCTAAGTCCTCGTTTTCTGCTAAAAATTCTCTTACCTTATCGGCAACAGACTTTTCAATCTTCTTTTTAACGATAACATAGTAAGAATTTTTCTTTGTGTATTCATAAATTGTTTCGTATTCCATTTCGAGAATTTCGCTTAAATTCTCAGCAATGGTTTTTCTAACCTTTTCTTGCTCATCAGCGTCCTTGAGCTTATGAACACCGTTTGGAGTTATGTAAACCGTCCAAGCAGTTGAGCTTGTAGCAAGAGTTTGCATATTTCGGTCATAGATATCCCCTCTCGGAGCTGTTATAAGGCTATCGTATAACTGCTGCTCCGATGCCGCGTTACGATATTTTTCACCGTTGATAATGATTATATCAATAAGACTATAGGTCGAAACGCAAGAAAGCGCCAATATCAGCACCAGCATAACAGAAATTATCCTTATTATCATCTGTTTTCCCGGTTTCATAGCCATATTGCCGCCTCCTCTATTAAAAATTATATTATATTTATATACCCGAATACGAGAGTCGATAAAATCAACTCTCGTATAGCACTAAATAATTATATTATGCTCTGATAAGATTTTATTACTCGCTGACAAACGAGCCGTCCATTATCGTGGCGGCATTCTTATCATTAACCCTTATATAAGTAACATCTTCCTTTTCAGGTTTCTTCATTCCAAGCTGAACTGCCTCAAGTTCAAGGTTCTGATATGATATTCTTCTCTGCATCTCAACCTCAAGGCTTGTCTGCTCACTATCAAGCTCGGCAATAGCCACCTTAATATCATTGATTTCTGAGTTAACCTCGTTTATTTCGAGCCTTAATGCTATATTACCGCAAAGCCCCGCCAAAATCATAACTGCACATAAAATAAGGGTTACAGGTGCAGAAAGTGTTCTTGCAGCTGCCGCTTTGCGTTTCTTAGAAGCAGCGGCAGTTCTGGGCATAACAACGATATTATCAAGCGGCTCAGGTTTTACGGCAGTTTTGGGCATAAACATTTCAAAATCGTATGCCAAACTGTCGTTATAATACTTAATGTTATCCATAACGCTGCTCCTTTTTGTTTTAATTCTTAATTATTACCCGAAGCTTAGCACTTCTGCTTCTCGGGTTTTCCTTGAGCTCTTCTTCTGTTGGCTCAATGGGTTTTCGGGTTAAGAGTCTGCCTCGAGGAGTTTTTCCGCAAACACAAACAGGAAAATCTGGTGGACAGGTGCAACCCGTACAGTATTCTTTGAATTTTGTTTTAACCATTCTGTCTTCGAGAGAATGAAAGGTTATAATTGCTAGCACTCCGTCCTTTTCTAAAAGGTTGAAGCATTTATCAAGGGCTTCTGATAATGCATCAAGCTCACCGTTAACGGCAATTCTTAATGCCTGAAAACATTTTCTTGCGGGATGCCCGTCCCTTCTTGCTGCTGCCGGTACTGCAGAGGCTATAATTTCCGCTAAGGCAACTGTTGAATTTATTTCACCTTTTTGCCTGACGGTTACAATTCTGTTTGCAATTTTTGATGCGAACTTTTCTTCCCCGAATCTTTTGAAGATGTCATATAACTCGCCGGCACTGAGATTATTAACCAAATCTGCTGCCGTTATTCCGCTTTTGCTCATTCTCATATCTAAAGGTGCATCCCTATGATACGAAAAGCCTCGCTCGGCGGTATCAAGCTGATATGATGAAACCCCCAAATCAAGAAGTATCCCATTAACCTTTTCAATCCCCATTTCGCTAAGCACTAAATCGGCATCGCTGAAATTCGAATTGACAACCTTTGCAGGATAATCCTTAAGCCTCTCAGAAGCAACCTTAACAGCATCGGGGTCTCTGTCGAGAGCGATTAGCAAACCTTTCTTTAGACGGCTTGCAATATGAACAGAATGACCGGCTCCACCCGCAGTTCCGTCAACATAAATTCCATCAGGCTTTATATCTAATGCGGAAATGGTTTCATTTAATAATACTGATATATGTTTAAATTCCATAATTAAAAGTTAAGCTCTTCCATAACAGCTGAAACTGATTCAAGAGTGTTATCCTCTCTTTCACTGTTCCAGGTTTCAGCATCCCAGATTTCAATGTTTGTATGCATTCCTATAATATGAACTTCACTATCAAAGCCTGCATATTCTCTCAATACAGGCGGAACTAAAATTCTGCCCTGAGTATCAAATTCAACACTGAAAGCTCCATCATATAAAAAACGTTTAACTGAACTTGATTTTGATGCAGGAAGAGTTCCTATCTTTTCAACAAGGGCATTCCATTCCTCATTTGAATAAACACAAAGGCATTTCTTACCGAAGATACCTTTACATATAATAAAGCCCTCGCCTAAATCTTCTCTGAAAGCGGAAGGGATGAAAACCCTGCCCTTTTTATCAATCTTATGGTCAAAGCCACCGAATAGCACGGTTCTCACCTCCAAAATCACCACTTTAATACACTTTAATGGTTTTTTAATACACTTTGCACCACTACAATGCCATTATAAGCCCTCTTTTCGTAAAAATCAAGTATTTTTTTCAGATTTACATAATTTTTTTGAAAAAATAAAAAAAGACTGCTATGCATTAAGCATAACAGCCTTGTTTTTACCATATTTTAGACTTTTTTAGGGCATATTTCGTTCAGAGGACAAGCAGAACAATTTGCTTTTCTTGCCGTGCAGATATCTCTGCCAAATAAAACAGTTCTGTGGCAGAAGTCATTTGACTTATCAGGCGGAAGCAACTTCCTCATTTCCTTTTCAACAACTAAAGGGTTGGTTGAAGCAACTAATCCTAAGCGGTTGCAGATTCTGATAAAATGAGTATCGGTTACAACTGCAGGTTTTTTATAGATATCTCCGCAAACTAAGTTTGCAGTTTTTCTGCCAACACCGGGGAGAGTTGTCAGCTCCTCAATAGTATCGGGAACTATTCCGCCAAAATCGGAAATAAGTTTCTTAGCAATACCTATTAAATCCTTAGCCTTGGTTTTATAAAGTCCGCAGGTTTTAACAAGTTCCTCTACTCTACCAAGCTCAGCCTCAGCCATTTTCTCGGCAGTTGGAAATTCCTTAAATAAATCAGGAGTTACCATATTAACTCTCTTATCGGTACACTGAGCCGAAAGTCTTGTTGCGATAAGAAGTTGAAAAGCATCGGTATACTGGAGGGAACAAATAGCATCGGGGTAAAGCTTTTCTAAGCCCTCAACCGCTTTTATCACTCTTTCCTTTTTACGCATTAGCAGCCTCAAGCTTCATATCGCCGTTCTTAATAAGATTTAATTTTCTCATTCCTTCAGCAATAGCCAAAGTTACAACTGCAGGAAGAACAAACTGCATAACAACTATTTCGAGCAAGGCAACAACGGGAGAAAAGCCTGCCGCTACCATACTGTCATAACTCATAAACTGACCGACAAGTCCTGCCGAACCCATACCCGAGCCTACAGGATTGCTGACCATTTTAAGAACTGCAGATGACACAGGACCTAATATAGCACTCGAAAGAATTGCAGGAAGCCAGATAATCGGTTTTCTTACAATATTAGGAACCTGAAGCATAGAGGTGCCAAGTCCCTGAGCAATAAGACCGCCGAATTTATTCTCTCTGTAGCTGATAACTGCAAAGCCTACCATATTGCAGCAGCAACCGACAGTTGCCGCACCTGCTGCAAGACCGGTTATACCCATCGAAACTCCTATAGCAGCAGAAGAAATCGGCAGAGTTAAAATCATACCCATTAAAACTGAAACTATCATACCGCCGAAAATTGGATATTTTTCAACATTAACATTAACAAGATTACCAAGGAATGTCATAGCTGCCGAAATATAAGGACCAACAAAATAACCTGCCGCTGCACCTGTTATAATGCAAGCAAGCGGAGTTACGATTATATCAACCTTAGTTTTGCCAGAAACCAATGCTCCGATTTCAATAGCAACATAAGCCGCAATAAAAGCTCCAAGCGGCTCACCGGGAGCACCAACAACAAATGCATCCTTTGCAATATCTGGGAAAGCACCTATCATTCCGCAAACCGCCGCAGAAACGGTTGTTAATGGAGAAGACTTAAGCTTGCAAGCAACTCCAACGCCGATACCGGCACCTGTAAGTGTTTTAGCAACACTTCCCATAGCGTTCAGATATTCGCCAACAACATTATTTCCAACAAGCTTTGCTATCTGGCAGATAATAGTGCCGATAATTAGTGTTGAAAAAAGTCCGTAAGCCATACCTGAAAGACCGTCAATAAAAAGTCTGTTCAAATACTTTTTGACCATTTTAACTTCCTCCTAAGAAAATTTCTTGTTAAAGATTATACTGCAAAATCTTCAATTTTACAATAGTGTATATGCCAAAATTTATTGAGAATAATATAACTAATTTAGCAATTTGGAGGAATAAATTTGAAAACGGTTGCATTTTTTGATACTAAATCTTACGATAAAGAAAGCTTTTTAAAAATAGCAGATGAGGAAATTAACATACGCTTTTTCGAAAACAAGCTCAATGCCGATACGGTTAGTATGGCGGCTTGCTGTGATGCAGTTTGTGCCTTTGTTAACGATAATATTGATAAAAGGGTTATCGAAGAACTCGAAAGGTTTGGAGTTGGCCTTGTTGCAATGCGTTGTGCAGGATATAACAATGTTGACCTGAAAGCCGCCAGAGGAAGAGTTAAAATTGCAAGGGTTCCCGCCTATTCCCCATATGCTATAGCGGAACACGCCATAGGTATGATTTTAATGCTCAACAGGAAACTTCACAGAGCCTATATCAGAACCCGAGACCATAACTTTTCTCTTGAGGGGCTTACAGGCTTTGACCTTAAGAATAAAAAGGTTGGCATAATCGGAACAGGAAAAATCGGTATGGCTTTTGCCTCAATATGCGAGGGCTTCGGTATGGAAATAATAGGTTTTGACCCTTTTCCATCTGAAAACTTCATCGGCAAATATGTAGAGCTTGATGAACTGCTCAGTTCCTCGGATATTATAACTCTGCATTGTCCCTTAACAAAGGAGAACAGATATATAATAAATGAGGAAACTATATCAAAAATGAAAAAGGGTGCTTTTGTTATAAATACCTCCCGAGGTCAGCTCATAGATACAGAAGCACTTATTAACGGACTGAAATCAGGCAAGATTGCGGCAGCAGGACTCGATGTTTATGAAGAAGAAACCGCCCTTTTCTTTGAGGATTATTCGGATGAAATTATCCACGATGATACCCTTTCAACCTTGATTTCAATGCCAAATGTCATTGTAACCTCACATCAGGCATTTTTAACAAGAGAAGCATTAAATGCAATAGCAGAAACCACAATGCAAAATTTTAAAGATTATTTTGAGGGCAAAGAGCTCGAAAATGAAGTGATTATCTGACTTGCTTTTAGAAATAAAAAATGTTATACTTTACCATAGGTGATTTTATGACTAAAATATATGTGGTAAGACATTGCGAGGCATTGGGAAATGTTATGAGAATTTTCCAAGGCTCTACCGACCTTGATATAAGCGAGCTTGGTGCTAAACAGTTAGAGTTTTTAAGAAAAAGATTTAAAAATATAGAGCTTGATAGGGTTCTTTCAAGCCCCCTTTTAAGAGCCAAAAAAACCGCCGAAGCGGTTATTGGAGATAAAGGTTTAGAATTAGAGGTTAACAACGGTCTTATTGAGCTTCACGGCGGTGTAGTTGAGGGCAGACCTTTTCAAGAAGCTTTTTCTTCTGTAGAAGGTCTTGCAGATACTTGGAATAACCATCCGCAAGACTTTGCCCCCGAAAATGGTGAAAAAATGCGTGATGCTTATGAAAGAATATGGAACACCATACTAGATATTGTAAAAGAAAACAAAGGTAAAAGTATAGCTTTAGCCACCCACGGTGGTGTTACACGCTGTCTTAACTGCCGCCTTTTATTTGGAGATATTAAAGAGCTTAAAAACACCCCTTGGGCTGAAAATACAGCAGTTTCACTCATCGAATTTGATGATAACTTAAATCCAAACATTGTTTTTTATAACGATGTTTCTCATCTGCCTGAAGAATATATAAATAAAAAAAGCAGGATTGTTAAAACGATAGAAGGAGCAAAAAAATGATTATAATGTCGGTTGACTTAGGAAAGGCAAGAACCGGTATCGCCGTTTCGGATAACGGCGAAAGCTTTGCATTCCCTAAAAAAGTTATCACCGAATATAACACCGAAAGATTGGTTGAAAAAATAAAACTTTCAGCTGATGAATACAACGCAGAGCTTATAGTTGTTGGTCTTCCAAAGAATATGGATGGCTCTATAGGTTTCAGAGCGGAAGAATGCAGTTCTATCGCTGAAAAAATTAAAGAATCATCTTCCCTCCCCGTTGTTTTATGGGATGAAAGATGCACAACCGTTTCGGCTCATACCGCCCTTAATTATACCGACACCAAAGGTAAAAAACGAAAAGAAGTTATAGATGCAGTTGCGGCGGTAATAATTCTTGAGGATTACCTTGCATTTCGCAAAAACACAAAGGAGAAGTAAAATGTATAAATTCGAAACACATTTTCATACAAGCGAATGCAGTGCCTGTTCGGTTTCAACCGCCAAAAAAATGATTTATGCATTAAAACAAAAGGGTTATGCAGGTGTTATTTTAACCAATCATTTTTATCACGGAAATACCGCTATCAACCGAAAACTTCCTTGGGAAGAATTTATAGATGCCTATGCCAAGAATTATTATGAGGCTAAAAATTATGGCGAAAGCATTGGAATGAAGGTCTTCTTCGGCATTGAGGAGGGCTATGGTGGAGGAAAGGAATTTTTAATCTTTGGACTCTCCCCAGATATTCTTATTGAAAAACCCGAATTTAATAATATGGATATTAAGGATAAAGCAGATTTTGTTCATAAGAACGGTGGAATTACCGTTTGTGCCCATCCTTTCAGAGATAGGTTTTATATATCCAATCCTGACACACCGCCAAACCCCGATTATTTTGACGGAGTTGAAGTTTATAATCATTTTAACAAGCCTGAAGAAAATAGAAAGGCTTTCGAATATGCTAAAAAGCACAAGAAGATTATGACCTCGGGCGGAGATGTTCACGCAGCCGAAGAAGTGGGTGTGGCAGGAGTTGATTTTTCAGTACCTATAGAAACTTATGCTGACTTTTTAAATGCTCTTAAAAACGGACAATATGAACTTATAATGGAATGAGTGTTGTGCAAATAACTACAATCATTATAACAAAAGGCTGATGCTAATGCATCAGCCTTTAATTATTATTCCTTCATTGAAATTGCTTTCTTAGCCTTTTCAGCTATATTCACTGCTCGAAGGCCGAACTCATCAAGAAGCTTCGGTGCAGGACCTGAATAACCGAATCTGTCATAAACACCGAGTTTAACAACAGGAACAGGATATTCCTCTGCCAAAACCTCAGCAATGGCACTTCCAAGACCGCCTATAACTGAATGCTCTTCAGCGGTAACAATAGCACCTGTTTCCTTAGCAGCCTTTAAAACAATATCCTTATCAAGAGGCTTGATAGTATGGATATTGATAATGCGGGCAGAAATACCCTCAGCCTTTAATAGCTCATAAGCCTCAAGAGCTTCGTTAACCATAAGACCTGTTGCAATAATGGCAACATCTGTTCCCTCTTTAAGCTCAACACCCTTGCCAATTTCGAATTTATAATCATCACCAAAAATAACCGGAACAGCAAGGCGGCCAAATCTCATATAAACAGGACCATCGTGGTCAAGGGCTGCCTCAACAGCCATCTTAGCCTCTGTTTCATCTGCAGGATTGATAATTGTCATACCGGGGATAGTACGCATTAAAGCGATATCTTCACAGCACTGATGGGTTGCACCGTCCTCACCAACAGAGATACCTGCATGGGTAGCACCAATTATAACATTAAGATGAGGATAACCGATGGAGTTTCTAACCTGTTCATAGGCTCTGCCCGCAGCAAACATTGCAAAGGATGAGCAGATAACCTTTTTGCCGGTTGCGGCAATACCTGCAGCAATGCCCATCATGTTCTGCTCTGCGATACCGCAGTCATAAAATCTTTCGGGGAAAGCTTTTTTGAACATACCTGTCTGGGTTGCAGCAGCAAGGTCTGCATCCAAAACAACGAAATCATCTCTTTTAGCACCGAGTTCTGCAAGAGCATTACCGTAGCCAACACGGGTTGCAACTTTTCTTACTTCTGACATATCTTTCTTCCTCCCCTATTACTGCAACTCAGCAAGAGCGTTTTTGAGTTCGCTCATAGCCTGTTCATATTGTTCATCGTTGGGAGCAGAACCATGCCAACCAACCTGATTTTCCATAAAGGAAACGCCTTTGCCCTTAACAGTTTTAGCAACTATTGCAACCGGCTTGTCAAAAGATTCAGCCTCTTTCAAAGCATTTTCGATTTCATCGAAATCGTTACCATTGATAAAAATAACATGCCAATTAAATGCTTCAAACTTCTTATCAATGGGCATAGCAGAGTTAACCTCTTCGATAGTACCATCAATCTGAAAATTATTATAATCAACAAAAGCAGTTAAATTCGAAAGTCCCTTATTAGCCGCAAACATAGCAGCCTCCCAAACCTGACCTTCTTCTATTTCACCATCGCCTAAAACGGTATAAATCTTGAAATCATTACCGAAGTGCTTAGCAGAAAGAGCCATACCAACAGCACAAGATATACCCTGACCCAAAGAGCCTGAGGACATATCAACACCTGGGATATGCTTCATATCTGGGTGGCCCTGCAAAATGCTATCGGGTTTGCGAAGTGTCTTTAAAAGCTCAACATCGAAATATCCTCGGTTAGCTAAAACGGAATAAAGAGCGGGAGCTGCGTGTCCTTTAGAAAGCACAAAACGGTCCCTGTTTTCCATTTTCGGATTTTTGGGGTCAATGTTCATATGTTTGAAATAGAGATAGGTTAAAATCTCTGTGCAAGAAAGTGAACCGCCCGGATGACCTGATTTGGCACTGTGTACCCCTTCAATGATACCCATTCTGACTTTCAGAGCTTCGATTTGCAATTCTTTTTTAACTGCAATATCCATCTTATCCATCCTTTCCTTATTCAATGCAACCTTTTGCCGCATTAAATTTACTTGTTAAATAATCAATAAAATCTGCTACTGCCGCTTCTTCGCACGAAACAGTTATATATTCAGCACTCATTCTTATCTCCTCAGGAGAGGTTATAGGAACGGCAGCAATATCAGCACTTTTTAGCATCTCAAGGTCGTTATAATAATCGCCTATTGCGAATAAACCGCCCTCTTTAATATTCATTAAATTGCAAAGTTCCTTTAATGCCGAAGCCTTTGAAACACCCATAGGAAGCTGTTCGTAATAATACCTCATCCTACCCTCAAGCATAGCACAGGTTTCGACAAACTTGCAATCGGTTTTCTCAGAAGACAAAAATTCCTTAAGCTTTTCTCTTTCCTCCAATGTATCTAAAAAGAAATTAACCTTGTTCCAATCAAATTTAGAAGCTTCCTCAAAAGTGGTGAGCGGTGCTTCAAAATGTTCACAAGATTGATGAATATCGGTTTCACTTGTTTTTCTTACAGTGAACGCCTTGTCCCCCGAGTGAATTTCAATACCTATTTTTTCATCCCAATTATAAACCAGACTTACTATTCTGTAATCCTCTTTTGGTAAGGTTTTCTGGTAAATCGGTCTGTTTTCCATATAATCATAGATAACTGCACCGTTTGTTAAAACACAAGGTGAAATTTCTTTGAAATGCTTTAGAGCATCGCTAATTGCCATAACCGAACGCCCTGTTGACAAGGAAAACTTTCCGCCTTCACTCATAAAATATTCGATTTTTTCGATATTCTTAGGGTTTAAATAGCCGTTTTCAATCAGGGTACCATCTATATCACACGCTAAGACACAGTTTTCAAATAATCTCACTTAATATCTATTCCTTTTTAAAAATGCCTCAAAATACTCAGGTAGTGAAGAATCAAATTCCATATACTCACGACTGTCCGGATGAATAAAACCAATTTTTTTAGCGTGCAGACACTGCCCATTAAGACTTGTTATAACTTTTTTTGGTCCATAAACCTCATCACCCGCAACCGGATGACCAAGATATGCCATATGAACCCTTATCTGATGAGTTCTACCCGTCTCAAGCCTTAAGGATAAATGAGTAAACCCGTTAAGTCTTTCTAAAACCTTGTAATGAGTTACTGCTTCTCTGCCACCCTCTATAACCGCCATCTGCTTGCGTTTTTGAGGATGTCTTCCAATCGCAGCATTAACGGTTCCGCTATTTTCTTTTAAGTTGCCGTAAACTATAGCCTCATATTCCCTTGTGAATGAATGTTCCTTAATCTGTTCAGCTAAGAAATTATGCGAAGCATCGTTTTTAGCAACCATTAAAAGTCCGCTTGTGTTTTTATCAATTCTGTGAAGTATCCCCGGTCTTAAAACACCGTTTATACCCGAAAGCGAATCACCACAATGATAAAGCACCGCGTTAACAAGGGTGCCATCCATATTCCCTGCGGCAGGATGCACCACCATCCCCTTTGGCTTGTTAACAACCAATAAATGCTCGTCCTCATAAACAATATCAAGCGGTATATTCTGCGGCTCCACCTCATATTCCTCAGGCTCGGGGATAGAAATTTCCACACTGTCCCCCGCCTTCAGCTTATACTTTTTATCAGCCAAAGTTCCGTTTACAAGCACCGCGCCGCCTTCTATAAGCTTTACCGCGTGCGAGCGCGTGACCTCGGCAGTTTCCGCTATAAATACATCAAGACGGCGGGACTCGCCGTCTTTAAAAACAACACTAATTTTCTGCATTTTCTTCCGCCTTTAAAGCTTCCATTCTGCGCTTTTCGCGGGTTTCCTTTACGGTGCTCATAATATAATAAAGCAACAAAAGTCCTGCTCCAACTACGATTGCACAGTCAGCAACGTTAAATACGGGGAAATCGGGCATAAAAGCAAAGTGGAGAAAATCCACCACGTTGCCATCGCGGAAAACACGGTCAATCATATTGCCCACACCGCCCGATAGCACAAGCGTTATTGCCCAGAACATAAGCTTATCTCGCGAGCCGTATTTAAGAAGCAATGTGATGCACACAAGCATTATAATGATGGTCACCGAAAGCAGAATCCAGGTGTAGCCGCCAAGCATACCCCATGCTCCGCCATCGTTGTGAATATAGGTTATATCAATAAGTCCGGGTATAAACTCCTGCGATGTGGCAAGGGTGAAGTTTGCTGCGATATACCATTTTGTCAGCTGGCCTACCGCCAACACTGCCACCGCTACTGCCACCGCTAATATATAAGATACCAAGCTTATTCCTCCTCGGTGTCAATTTCTTCCTCTGTGTTTATAATAAAGCCGCCTACGCTCTCCTCTTCCTCAGCGGGCTCCTTTTCTACGGGCACATGACCTATAAACTTATGCGGATCGGGAGCAAGTCGGAGGCCAAGC
>JAZSEU010000012.1:0-32172 GCA_045531855.1 Acutalibacteraceae bacterium | reverse complement strand
AAAAAAGAGATGGCTTAGCCATCTCTTTTTGTTACTATCTGAGCGAAATAATCTTTATTTAAAACAATTTCCCTTTGAAGAGAAAAAGCACTGAACGATTTAAAATTAACAGCACTTCCACCCGCAATTTTAAAATATGCCTCTTTGGCGGTCCATATTTCATAAAATCTATTAAGGTTAGTGCCTATATATTCAAGTTCATTTTCATCAGCAAATTTTCTTGCAACACCAAAATTTATATCTTTAATTTTCTCAATATCAACACCTATCGGCTTTTGACTAACAGCAGCAAAAACCATATCAAAGGAATGGGAAATACTGATATAAAGCTCCGAATTATCAATATAAGGTTTTCCGTTTTTATCGCATTCTATAGAAGCTTCAAGAGAAAAACTTTCTTTCAAAATTCTTTTAATAAGAATTTCTCCTAAGATACTTCTTTTTATATCCTCTTCCCTTTTAAATGAAAGAAAATGCTCTTTTCGGGAATCAGATGCCAACAAAAAAGCCGTTTCAAAATCAGCCTTTTCAAAATCATTTATATTCGATATTTGCCAATACATTTTCATCCCTCCAAAATTTTATTGCACTATCTTTTTTTATGGGGTATAATATTTGAAAAGGGGGCGACAGCATTTTGGAAATATTTATCGGTATTCTGATAGGCATAATAGTGCTTATTTTTGTGATTTTGCTGTTACCTGTTAGAATTTCTTTTAAAAATGATGAGGAAAACAACCTTTTATTTAAAATAAAGTTTCTTTTTTTCTCTTTCCCTGATAAAAAAAGCTCAGGTAAGCATATCAAAAAAGAGGTTAAAGAAGAAAAACCAAAAGAAAAAAAGTGTATACTTGATTCGGTTAAAGAAAACAAGGGTTTGATTATAGCCCTTTTAAATGAGCTTTCTTCCCTCTTTAAAAAATTCACTCTCAAAAAATTCCATCTTGATATACTTTGTTCGGGAAGTGATGCAGCACAAACTGCAATTAAATACGGTGCTTGTTGCTCCCTTGTTTACCCACTCACAAGCTTTATCGATTCTCTTATGAAGCCAAAATATAAAAATCAGCAGATAAATATCCGCTCCAACTTTGAAACAAAAGAGGAATTTATAAGATACGAAATTGAAATCTCGGTTAAGGTTATATCCCTAATCATAACCCTCATTAAAGTTGCGATAAGAAAGGCAAAATCCTCTTAAACATTCTATCATAAAGATATTTTATTAGCAAGAAAAACAACCGCCGAAGCGGTTGTTTTTTTAATTGAATTTAAGTTCTGCTATCTTACTGAAATCATTAAGATTTAAAACAACGAGTGAATTTTCAGTTACAATATAAAACTCATTATTTATATAAAGTCCTCTTATATTGCCATAAGCCTGACCGAGTTTTATTTCGGCTTTCTTCTGAAAGCTTCCGTTTTCGAAACTGAAAATCAGATACTCGCTACCCTCATCTGCATAAACCGAGAAACCGATAATATTCTTATCCTTTTCGATTATTGCAGCCTTATGGCTATAAAGAGCTTCGGAATAGTTTTCCTCGAGTATTGTTTTAGAGCCTTCGGTAACATTAGAGGGGTCGGAAATATTAAACATCGAAAGCTTAATACCGCCCGTTCTGCCTGTTATTTCATCAGCATCCTTACCTATTCCCAAAAGAAGACCATCGCCAAATGGATAAAGATAATTTGAAAATCCGGGAATTTTCAAAGCACCGATGATTTTTGGGTTTTCAGGGTCGCTCAGGTCAGCGCTAAACAAGGGGTCGACCTGACGGAATGTAACGAAATAGGCGGTATCACCCATAAACCTTACCGAATAAACCCTCTCATCAGGTGCAAGATTTTTAATCTCGCCGATTTTTTTGAGCTTGCTGTTCAAAACAAACAGGGCGTTATAATCCCTTACCTCATATTCGTTATCGCTTCCCTCGATTTTAACATCATAGGAAACAGTTGTTACGAATCGGAAATTACCCTCATATTCATCAATCGAAAACTGATTAAGGAGTGAACCATCAATTTCACCCTGAGCCTCAAGCTTTATATCACCATCTGAAATAGAAAATCTTGAAACAGAGGTTTTATAATCCTTTTGATAACCCGTGGTTATAATATTTTTTGTACTGCAGTAAACGGTGTATGTTCCGCCTAAGACCGACTGAGTGCCATAAAGTTTTCCGTCTGTAATCGAATAACCGCAAATAACTGTATAATCGGGTCTTTCGCAGCCATCAACTATGCAAATACTATCAGCCACAACAGGAGCTGCATAATCCTCGCACTTAACATAAGGGATATAGGTTTCAGGAACTTCCTTATCGATATCACGGACAGCAATAGAATAATTAGAAATCAGATAAATCTTATCACCGATAACCCTTGAATCCTTATAGTTTCCGCTTTGATTTAGTTCGTAAAGCTTTTCTGGCGTACCCGGGTTTGAAATATCATATATAAGGGTTTTGGTTTTGCTGCCGTGATAATATTCACCGTCTCCACCGATTATAACAAGCTTATCTTTGTAGATATACATTTCACTAAGATGATAAAATTCATCACTATTAACGGTCAAAACGCAAACCTCTTTAGGTTCCTTTCCCGCCTTTACAATACGAAGCTTTCCCTCGCCCGAAGACAAGGAATAAATATGCTTTCCATCGGTTTTAACAATGTCCGACTCTAAAACGCCATCTACCTGAGCAGTGGTTTCAGAATAATCTTCCTTTTCTGAGGAGCCTGTAGCAGAGCTTGTTAGCTTAGAGGAGCCTTTATTAACCGCTCCATCCATATCGTCAACTGATTCCTCGACAATATTTTCAACCTTGTCAAAACCTATATCGCTGTAAAGATAAATTTCTTCAAAAATATTGGGCTTAAATTTTTTAACAGCATTATAAACCGTTTCATAGGTCTGCCCGTTTTCGGTTACAGGAATATTATTCTCCTTATTAACCGCTAAAACCGATAGGAAAATTGCAACGCAGGCTGCCATTGCCGCTGCTGTTCTTGCAATAGAAAGATTTGAAATTTTCCTTTTTTCAGGTGTTTTTAACTTGTTTAAAACCTTTTGCTTTATATATCCGTCCGCCTTGACGGAATCCAAAGCCCTTTTATATTCATTATTAAAGTTCATAAATCATCCGCCTTTATAGTGTTTTTAAGTATTGCTCTGGCTCTCATTAAATGAGTTTTAACGGTTGAGGGGTTAATCTTTTCAATTTTTGCAATTTCTGCCACCGAATAACCGCAATAATAATGGAGATGAATAGCAGTTCTATATTTTTGAGGGAGATTTAAAACTGCTTGCAAAAGCCCTATATCATCTGTCATTTCAGGAGCCGCAAGATTTTCATCTAAGGCTTCTGTTTTCTTGAACCACGATGAAGTTTTAAGGGAGTTAGAGCAGTTAACTGTGATTCTAAGCAGCATTGCCTTTATATGCTCCTCGCTCTCCATTTTCTGCCATACCTTCATATATCTCAAAAAAACCTCTTGCAGAATATCATCACTGTCATTCCTGCTTTTTGTACGCACAAATGCAAGCCGATATACCATATCGGCATATTTTTCGAAAACAGTTTCGGGCAAAGCAAAATTGTTTTTTCTAAAATCTGCTATTCTTTCCATATCTATCCCCCTCACTCTTAATACTTTTAAACTATAAAAAAGGTTTCAAAAAAGCATCGACAAATTTTTGCCGATGCTTTAAATTTAACCTATAACTGCCTGAGACCTTGTGCTATCGGCGATACAAACCCAACTGTTACCGGGGTTAACGGTAAGCGGAGTGCCGTCTGCATTTGTAAATGTGAATTTGTTATTAGCACCGTTTTTGCTCCATTTAATAGAGGTATAGGTTCCGTTAACAAAGTAATATCCATCTCCCGAATTCAGAAGAATTTCCTTATGAGTTCCCTTGCAGGTTGCGGGCGAACAGCTTGTATAACTGCGGATAGTTGTTGAAAGAACGAAAACATTTTTAAACATTATATTTTCGCCTGTTACATAGTCTTTTCTCTCTGTGCCGTTGAAAATTCTCTTATATTTTCCGCTTGCTTCATCGTATGTAAAGGTGGTCTTATAAGAATTTGAAAAAGGAACAGAAACAGAGCTTGCGGTATATTCAAGCTTTATAGGCTCATCCTCGCTTGCAAAATTCTGCCAAGCGGTTACATTTTCATTCTCAGTTTTAAAGCCGGCATTTTTAATTGAGTTCCAGATACCATCGCCATATCCATAGAGAGTATGCTCGCTAGCGAGACCGTTTGAAATACGAACACCGCCATTATTAGTTCCTATAACAACACGGTTAACCTTGTTAAGAAGAGCAGGGGCATGAAAGCTATCCTGACCGTGATGAATATAAACGGCATTATGACCCATAGCCAAATCAACAAAAGCAAGTCTTGCCGAACGGATAGTTCCAACCTTTTCAACACTCTCGATATCCTTGAAAACTGCAACAAGTCGGGTTATTCCGCCCTCAACCTCGGTTTCATAAACGATATCAGCATAATTTAAACCTGTCTGAACGGTTTGTGCTTGTGAAAGATTATTAACCGTTACTGCAACTGCACGGCGGTTAGCTTTTGAAGGGTCGATATTCTTAAGACCTGTAAGTTCATTCAAAGCATACTCAGGCTCAACCTGTTCGGGAGTTGGCTCAGACCCATCATCAACGCTAAGCCTTTCCTCGTCCTTAGAACAGCCAACAGCCAAAACCAATAACAAACACAAAATAACAGCCAATAATTTTTTTAACATTTTTTTGCCACCTTTGGAAATAGAAATTAAGTACAGTATCATTATATTACATTTATCGCTATATTTCAACACTAAATATTGTGTTTTTTAAATTTTAAAATTCTTTACAGTTTCTGCCAGAATTTCAACCGCCAAGGGTATATCCAAACTATTTATACCGCCAAAACAAAGCTTTATTTCCCCGTCATTTAAAGCGGGCATTATGAGAATGCCTTTCTCCTCTGCTGCTTTGCAAATTATATGGCTTTGAGTTTCCTTTCCTGTTTCAACAATAACAGATAAGGAAGATTCAAAAAGAGTGGTTTTCTTGAATTCGGGGTATTTTTTAAGTTCTTCCAAAAGAATTCTGCTTTTTATATTATATAATCTTCTGAGTCTCTTCAGGTGCTTTTCCATCGCTCCGCTAACGATATATTCCTTTAATGCCAGCTGCTCAACCTTTCCGCAAGTGCCATTGAGATTTTCCCTTTTTTCTTTAAACCGCTCTGCCAAGAAATCGGGCAAAACCATATAGGCTATTCTAACGCTTGGAAGCAAAAGCTTTGAAAAAGACCCGATATAAACTGTTTTTTCGGGTAATTTACTCTGAAAAGCAGGAACGGCTCTTGCCGTATAACGAAGCTCCCCGTTATAATCATCCTCAACTATCAGTCTATCCTTTTTCTCTGCCCAGTTTGCAAATCTGTTTCGCCTTTTTGAAAGAGATGCAGGGCTGATTCTTGATAATGCAGAGGGCATTAAAAACAAAAGATCAATCTTGCTTTTTTCTATGCTCTCCATTGTTGCACCGTTTAAATCATACTCAAGTTTTTCGCTTTCTATTCCGTAATCTGAGAATATGCTTTGAGCCGTTTCAAAGCCTCCGTTTTCAAGTCCAACCTTATATTTTCTGCCTGTAAGTCCGCAAAGAATATTAAGAAGAGGACCAATTCCCGCACCGATAACGATATTTTCAGGCTTCGCTATAACTCCCCTTGCTTTATATGAATAATCAGCAATAGCCTGTCTTAAAGAAAGCTCACCCTGACAATCACCATAAGAAGTAAGCTCGCCCGAATCCCATAAAACTCTTCTTACCATTCTCTTCCATATATCAGTATCCGAAGACTCTGTATCAATACTTCTCGAAGAAAAATTATATCTGATATTTTTCTTTTCTTCCTTTTCCTCGGTTGGAAAAACAGTACTTTTTCCTTTGCTGCCTGTTATAAAATACCCCTTTTGAGGCTGACTTTCAGCAAAACCCTCAATGCAAAGCCTCATATAAGCATTTTCAACTGTTGTTCGGCTAACGCCGAGTTGCGAAGACGCCTCTCTGATAGAGGGAAGCCTCTCCCCTTTTTTTATAACACCGCCAACCGCCGCATCTCGAATACATTTATATAATGAATGATAAAGCTCACCCTTATTTTTAAGTTCCAATTCTGCAAAATTCAAAAGCATTTCAACTGTCCTTTCGAAATTAGTTAAAATTGGCTATTTTAAAATAGACACTTTAACATTATAATATCATTATCAAATTAGTTTTGCAATATTTTTCTCGGAGGAATATTTATGCCATATAAAAAGGTTTTAACCGTTCAGGATATTTCTTGTTACGGTCAGTGTTCATTAACAGTTGCTCTTCCCATAATTTCAGCTTGCGGAATGGAAACTGTAATTTTGCCTTCAGCCGTGCTTTCAACCCATACTGCAGGCTTCAGCGGTTTCACTTGTCGTGATTTAACCGATGATATCCCAAAAATCACTGAGCACTGGAAGAGAGAAAATATTAGTTTTGACTGTGTTTACACAGGCTACCTCGGAAGCCTTGAACAGATAGATTATGTTGCCGAAATATTCGCAACTCTTACTAAGAATAACGGTATTAAAATTGTTGACCCCGCTATGGCAGATAACGGCAAGCTCTACCCTGCCTTTGATATGGATTATGTAAATGGAATGAAAACCCTATGTGCAAAAGCTGATATTGTCATTCCGAACATAACAGAGGCTTGCTTCTTAACCGATACCGAGTTTAAAACCGAGTATGATAAGAATTATATTGACTCTCTTCTAAAAAAGCTTGAAAGCCTTGGAGCTAAGAATGTTATTCTTACGGGTGTTAGCTTTAATAAGGGCAAAACGGGTGTTTGCGTTTATGAAAATGGGGAAACCAAATATTACGAGCATATTCTTTTTGAAAAAGGTTCTCACGGAACTGGTGATGTTTATGCCTCGGCTTTTGTGGGTGCTCTTATGAATAAAAAAAGCCTCTTTGATTCTGCCAAAATCGCCGCTGATTACACTCTTAAATGTATTGAAAACACAGCAGGCGATAAAAACCATTGGTACGGTGTTAAATTCGAAACCGCTCTTGGCTACTTAATAGAAAAATTAAAATAATCGGGCTTTTAAAGCCCGATTTTCTTTTTCTGCATATAATGTAGCAAGGGAGTGTTTTAATTGGAATATACTTTAAAGCATATAAGAACTGAAAACGATTTAAAACAATATGAGGGCTTTTTGAAAAACGAAAATTCTCAAAAAACCTTGGCGGATTTCTCCGTTTATCTTAAAAAACATATAGGAAAACTCGTAAAAGCTGAGCTTTGCAGTAATGAATGCAAAACAGGTTTTCTGTTTGAGGTTCAAAACGGATTCTTTGTTCTTAAAAATCCTCATAACTGCATAAGCACTGCAATACCTTTTGAAAACACCAGATATATCACAGTTATCCACGACAATGATATGAAAAAAACAGGGGCAAAAATCCGTTAGGATTTTGCCCCTTTAAAATTATTCGCCGTCCGGGAAATCGAATGTTCCACCCTGATTTGTTTCAGGCTTTGGCTGATTAGCAACATAGCTTGATTCTCCAACATTAGCAGAAAGAACTGCATCAACTGTTTTAGTTGTGCCGCTGCTTGTAACAATAGTTACAGAAATCGTATCCCCTGCCGAGCTTTGCTCAATAATATCGAGAACTATTGTATCCTTAACAATCTCAATACCGTTTATATGGGTTATAATATCACCCTTTTCAGCCTTGCCGAAAAGTCCGCTATCTTCAGATACGGAATCAATAAGAATGCCCTTATTATCATATCCGTTCATAGCCGCCGTTACGGAGTCAATAGCGGCATAGGTAACTCCCAATTTTGCCCTTGTAACAACCTTACCGTCACTTATAAGCTCATCAACTATTCTCTTCATAGTTGTTGTTGGGATAGCATAACCAACTGCATCATACTCAACGCTTGCAAGCTTTGATGAGGTAACGCCGATTACCTGACCGTACATATTTACAAGTGCACCGCCCGAGCTTCCAGGATTTATGGCACTATCAGTCTGAATAAGGCGTGAGGAATAATTTGAAGTTGTCTGCACTCTTCTGTTAACCGCCGAAATAATACCCCTTGTTATACTTGAAGCATCGGTAGCATCATTAGGTCTGCCAACGGCAACAACATGCTCTCCGTAAAAAAGTTCATCCGAGTTTCCAAACACAGCAGGGGTCAGTTCTGCTTCTTTAACCTTTAAAACTGCAAGGTCGCTTACTGTGTCTCCCGCAACATACTCGGCATCATATTCCTTGCCATCATAAGTATAGATTTTAAATTCTGCAGCAGGAACCTCCGAATATATATGGTCGTTGGTAACAATATATCCGTCCTTTGAAAAAACAATTCCGCTTGCCTGACTTGCCTTTCCTGAGGTATTATAAACCACAATGCCAACAATAGATTTGTTAACCTCTTCATAAACCTCGGCTTCGGTCATTTCATCGGTATCTGCGGGTTTTGCCGCCAAATTAACCTCTATCTTTGTTTTAGGAGTTCCAACACTGCTTCTGCCCATAAAATATCCTGTAAGGCAGGTGCCGGTCAATAAAACAACTGCTGCTAAAATAAGTGCAAATACTTTAAGACCTCGGCTCATAGGCTTATAATCCTCGATAGGTTTAACATCGGAATAGTTAACAGGATTATAAATCGGCTCATAAACCGGCTCTTGTTTAACTTCTTCAGTATTATTTTCTTCGGGTAAATTGTTATTTAAAGACTCGTCCATTATTTTTCCTCTTTCTATGGAAGTGTTATTTTAAATGAAGTAAATTCATTTTCCTTACTTGTAACCGAAACTGTGCCCGAATGGGCGGCGATAACGGTTTTAACTATATAAAGTCCTATTCCCGTACTATTTTTGGAAGCTGAGCGGGATTTATCAACCTTATAAAATCTTTCAAAAATAAAGGGTAAATCCTTTTCGGGAATACCGCTTCCCGAATTTATTAGCGTGAATACAGTTTTCTTGTTCTCCGATTTAAGCGAGAAGCTAATCCTTCCGCCTTCCTCTGTAAACTTAATCGCATTATCAACGAGATTATATATAGCCTGATGGATAAGGTCCTTATCGGCATTAACCGAAATACTTTCGGTTTCATCAAGACCAGAAATTTCGATTTGCTTAGCCTCAATTCTCTGCTCCTGACTAATCACAACCGAAATCAACAGTTCTCTTAAATCAAACACCTCAGGCTTGAGCATAAACTCACCCGATTCAAGCTTTGCCATACTAAGCATTGATTCAACAAGCCTTGAAAGCCTCTTAACCTCGTCCGAAACGATATTAAGATAATATTTCTGTTTTTCACTCTCTATCGTTCCATCTAAAATACCATCTATAAAACCGCCTATTGAGGTCATCGGAGTTTTAAGCTCATGCGAAACATTTGCAACAAAGCTTTTTCGCATACCCTCAAGCTGAGCTAAAGAATTAGTCATCATATTAAATGAAGCGGCAAGCTCGCCGATTTCATCATCACTGGTAACAGGTATTCTTTTCGAAAAATCGCCCTTAGCCATAGCCCGAGATGCTTCGGACATAAGCTTAAGCGGTTTTGTTAGCTTATAGGTCATAGCATAAATCGCAAAAAACATTGCAATTAAAGGAACTACTGAAGAGACCATAAACAGCCTTGTAACCGCAGATAATAGACTTCCAACCTCTGAAACAGGTGCAGTTGCGAAAACCGTTCCAACAACATTTTCTTCCTTTATAATTCTCTCTAAAACGACATAATGAGGTCTTTTGTATATCCCAAGCGTGCTTACATGAAAATCTGCAACGGCATCAAAATAACACTCAATATCCTCATCCTCAATTATAGCCGAGGTATGAAGACAATCACCGTTTTGCTGCCAGTGCTCGCAACCGCAGGCTATAACCTTGCCCGCTTCATCAGAGATAAAAACCTGTGTATCTGCAACAGTTCCAACAGTTTTTAGGAGCTTATATAAATCTTCCTCATTTCCAAACTCCGAAGAATCAAAAAAGGTTATAACCTCATTTGAGACCTTGCTTAAGGTTTCCTGCTTTTGCTTTGCGATATAACTGTTTAGCACAAAGGAAAGAATCATCATCATAAAGGTAAGACTGAAAACAATTATAAGCGCATTAGTAAAAAAATACTTTTTAAAAAGCTTAAGCCTCATATCTTACCCCTCTTTCCTCTACTTTAAGGTTTCGAACTTATATCCTACTCCCCATACCGTTTTAAGCGACCATTCATCAGAAACATTTTCAAGCTTTTCTCTAAGCCTCTTAACATGAACATCAACAGTTCTTGAATCTCCGTAATAATCGAAGCCCCAAACCTCATCAAGCAACTGGTCTCTAGTATAAACCCTGTTTGGATTACTTGCAAGATGATAAATAAGCTCAAGCTCCTTTGGCGGAGTATCTATCCTTTTGGAATCAACAACAAGCTCATAATTAGTAAGGTTTATGCGAAGCTTATCATATCTTACCTCATCAACCTGATTTTGCTTATCGTTAGTTCTTCTGAGCACTGCCTTGATTCTGGCAACTACCTCTTTAGTATCAAAAGGCTTGCAAACATAATCATCAGCGCCAAGCTCAAGACCTAAAATCTTATCAAAGGTTTCACCCTTAGCGGTTAGCATAATAATCGGGATTTCGCTCGTTTTCCTGATTTCTCTGCAAACCTGCCAGCCATCAAGCCCCGGCAGCATAATATCAAGGAGAATAAGGTCAGGCGAATATTTAGCAACATACTGAACTGCCGTTTCACCGTCATTAACAACAAGAGTTTCAAAGCCATCCTTTTCAAGATAAAGACGCAATAACTCGCAGATATTTATATCATCATCAACTATAAGAATTTTATATTGCATTAAAAATCCTCTTTCCAAACTTTGT
Source organism: Acutalibacteraceae bacterium (assembly GCA_045531855.1). Lineage (GTDB taxonomy): Bacteria > Bacillota > Clostridia > Oscillospirales > Acutalibacteraceae > UBA737. Next base: position 21,198 of record JAZSEU010000012.1, on the reverse strand, counting down.
TTAAAACAATAATATTATAATAATATTACAAAAATATGAATAATTGCAATATAATTTTTAAAAAAAGACCGCCTAATAATTAGGCGGTCCGAGTTTAAGGGCTTATTCAGCAGTTTCTTCTGCGTTTTCCTGCTCCTTCATCTTTGCAAAGCACTCACTGCAATATACCGGACGGTCATCACGCGGTACAAACGGAACGGTTGCAACACCGCCGCAAGCAGCACATACTGCCTCATGCATCTCCCTCGGAGCTCTTCCCGCATTCTTGCGCTTATCACGGCAAGGCTTACAGCGCTGCGGTTCGTTTACAAAGCCTTTGGATTCATAAAATTCCTGCTCTCTTGCAGTGAACACAAATTCCTCTCCGCATTCTTTGCAAACTAAGGTCTTGTCTTCAAACATCTCTTTTACCTCTCTTGGTTGTTTTTAATTTTCGCCCCTTGGGCTATATAAATAAACGGCACTGCCGATATTTATCGCTTTAATTTTTTTCTTATACGAACAAGTGCATTTTCAACCGATTTCTCGGAAATATTAAGCTTTTCTGCAATGGCGGAATATTTTTCACCTGAAAGATAATACTGAAGCACATCATACTCAAGAGCAGAAAGCTCGAGCTTTATCGTATCCGTAAGAGATTTATAATCTTCACGGTCAAAGAAAATTTTTTCGGGGCTGTTTGAATCTATTATATCCAAATCCTCGATAGATGATAACAGCTCGTCCGGAATATTTTTTTTACTGTTATGACTTTTAAGCACCGCCAGCACTCCTCTTTTAATGCAAAGAGAAGCAAAAGTTTTAAAGGAAGATTTCGAAGAATCATAATCCTTTAAGGCAGAATATAAAGCCAAGGTTGCCGAAGAGATAGCATCTTCATAGCATTTCTCAGGGCAATATTTTTTTATGTAATGAAAAATCACCGGATAGTACCGCTCAATAATAACCTGCAGCATATCGCTGTTACCCTGATTATAAAGAGCAATCACTTCATCATCTGACAAATTTTCGTAATTTTCGACAAAATTTATTCTCATCGAGGCTCCAAAACAGTATTTATAAACAACTATATGCTTTATAGTATCGCATATTTGCATAAAAGTCAAGATTTTTTTAAAAATTTTGTTAATAGTTTAACTTTTTTAAAGTTTATTTTGTATAATCTGGTATAAAATAATTTATATTATGTAAATTTTTGTGTATTGACAAAGGAATAAAAGTAAATTAAAATTAGTAAATATTAGTAATATTTTTTATTTCCTCGGAGGTTAATTTATGATAAAAGAGCAATATGAGCTTTGGTGCAAAAAGGCTACTATGGACCCCGATTTAATTGAAGAATTAAATCAAATTAAGGATAACGATGAGGCTATCACCGAAGCCTTCTATCAAAATCTCGCTTTTGGAACTGCAGGTCTTCGAGGAATTATCGGGGCAGGCACTAACAGAATGAATATCTATACTGTTGGCAGAGCCTCTCAAGGTCTTGCCTCTTATGTTAATTCGGTAGCGAAAAACGGTAAAATCGCTATCGCTTATGACAGTAGAATAAAATCCGATTTATTTGCCAAAACCGCTGCCCAAATTTTTGCAGCGAATGGTATTAAGGTTTATCTTTATAAAGAGCTTATGCCCGTTCCTATGCTTTCTTTTGCAGTAAGAAGATTAAATTGCGATGCAGGCGTTGTTGTCACAGCAAGCCATAACCCCGCAAAATATAACGGTTATAAGGCTTATGGTCCTGACGGAAGTCAGTTAGGTCCTGAGGCTGCCGATTATGTTCTTTCGATTATGCAGAAGGTTGATTTCTTTGAGGGTGTTAAGAAAATCCCCTTTGAAGAAGCCCTTGAAAGTGGCAAAATCGAATATATAAGCGATGATATTATTAAAGAATATTATGATAATGTTGAAGAACAGAGGGTTGAAAAGGACGCAGACCTTTCTTCCCTTAATGTTGTTTATTCTCCCCTTAACGGAGCCGGCAACAAACCCGTTCGTGAAATCCTTAAAAGGATAGGGGTTAAGAATATTACTATCGTTCCCGAACAGGAATTGCCTGACGGTAACTTCCCAACCGCACCCTATCCCAACCCCGAAATCCGTGAGGCATTCACTTTGGCTTTAGAGCTTGCAAAAAAGGTTAACCCCGATATTTTGCTTGCAACCGACCCCGATTGCGACCGTGTTGGTATTGCGGTTAATGTTGATGGCGAATATAAGCTGTTCAGCGGAAACGATGTAGGTGTTTTACTTCTTAACTATATTTTGGAGCGAAAAACCGCCAACGGAACATTGCCAAAAAATCCCGTTGCAGTTAAGACCATCGTTTCAAGTGAGCTTTGCCAGAAAATCGCCGATGATTACGGCTGCACCCTTATAAATGTTTTAACAGGCTTTAAATTTATCGGTGAGCAGATAACACTTCTCGCTGAAAAGAATGAGCAAAACCGATATATTTTCGGTTACGAAGAAAGCTATGGCTATTTAGCAGGAAGCTATGCCAGAGATAAGGATGGTGTTGTTGCCTCCATGCTTATCTGCGAAATGACCGCTTTTTATAAAAATCAAGGTAAAACATTATATGATGTTCTCCAAGAAATTTATAAGAAATACGGCTATTGCTATTCTGTTCAGAAAAGCTTTACCTGTGAAGGCAGAAGCGGAATAGAAAGAATAAAGCAGATTATGGAAGACCTTAGAAAAGAGCCTCTAAAAGAGCTTGATAACAGTAAGGTAATAAAAATCAACGATTACGAAAAATCGGTTTCCTTAGATACTAAGAACAATACAGAAACCGTTTTAACCTTACCTAAATCAAATGTTCTTTCTTTCTTCTGTGAGGACGGAAGTTCACTTATTGTCCGCCCATCAGGAACAGAGCCGAAGATTAAGATATATGTCGGTGCTGTGGGTGAAAACGAGGCAGAGGGCGAAAGCAAAAAAGAGAGCCTTTTATTAGCCGCATCAAAGCTTTTAGGATTTTAAAAAAAGACCTATGCTCTAAAAAAGCATAGGTCTTTTTTGGTGCCCCTAAGCGATTAAATTTTCGGGGGCGGGTTAATTTAAAATTTCGAGCGGAGAAACGGGAACAGAGTCCTTTAAAACCTCAATATGAATATGGGGTTTGTCGTTGCATTCAGAAGGAACGGTATCGGCAGCAGCAATTATATCTCCAACCTTAACCTTATCCCCTGCTTTAACCTTTATATCTTTTAAAGCAGAATATTTAACAGTTATGCCGTTAGAGTGGTTAATAGCAACCACTGTTCCATAATCCAATGTTTCCTCAACCGATAAAACGGTGCCGTCTGCCGCAGAGGATACCTTAGTACCTGTTTCGCAGGCAATATCAACGGCAGTATGAAGTCTCATATCTCCATAAGTGCTTGAATATTGCAGATTAGTTCTGCTAAAATCCTTTATAACCTCTCCCTCAACCGGCATAGAAAAGGCAAAAGGAGCCTCAGGTGTTACCTCTTCAACAGAAGAATAAGGTTCGCTCTCAACCGGCTTTGCCACTTCTTCTTGGGGCAAGCTTTCCTGAGGCTTTTCTTCACTTTCAGTATATGATGAGGTTTTGTCCTGATATTCCGTCTTTGATGGAGTTTCGGGAGCGGTTGATTCCTTAAAGTTTGAAACAGCAAACCAAGAAGCTCCTCCTATAATTAAAAAGCAGAAAGCAACAACTATATAGAAATAGCTAACCTTAAATTTTTTTCTGGAATATTTTTCTTCATATCTCAAAATCATCAATCCTTTCGTTTCCTAAATTTATTATTGACTGTTTTTAAAACTCTATACTTTTTTAAAATTAAAAAATAGTTCACAAAAAATATATAAAAACGAAAAAATTATGTATTATCATATAACCGTACCAAAAAGAGAGCCGCACTCGTTTTGGTATAATTTCTCCAAAAGAGAAATTCTCTCCTCAAACCCCTTAAAGTAAAAAGGAGCCGAGCAATCGGTTCCTTTTTACTTTTTTGTTGACTTATATTTAGTAACATATTATAATAAGAAAAAATATTTTAACTGCCACCGGGTAGTAAGTGCATTCGCAGATATATCGTTAGGTCTTAGAAGATATATCGGTCGAGTGCTTTTTTTATAATGGAATAGGTAAAGCGAAACCATTTTGCTGAAGCCACTTGTAAAGTGTTTCGACTAACTACAATCATTATGGTGATTATTATGAAGTTTAAAAATCCTTTTAAAGAGCTATCGAAATTCGAAATGTTTTTATGGCTGATTTCCCTTTTTCTTATAACCTTATCCTTTCTTTCAACAAAGGATAAGGATTATTTAAGCCTTTGTGCCTCACTAATTGGTGCTACCGCCTTAATTTTTGTTGCAAAAGGATATGTTATAGGTCAGGTCTTAACGGTTGTTTTCAGTCTGTTTTATGGTGTTATCTCTCTGCATTTCAGATATTACGGTGAGATGATAACCTATCTCGGTATGACGGCTCCCATAGCCTTAATGGCGGTTATCAGCTGGATTAAGCATCCGTATAAAGATTCAAATGAGGTTAAGGTTGAACGCCTTTCTAAAAAACTTAAGATTATCCTATTCTTAACCGCTCCCGCTGTAACCTTTATATTTTATTTTATTTTAAAATTCCTTGGTAATGAAAGTCTGTTTTTTAGCACCCTCTCGGTTACAACAAGCTATACTGCATCATATCTCACCCTCTTCAGAAGTCCGTTTTACGCACTTGCCTATGCGATGAATGATATCGTTTTGATTATTCTTTGGGTTATAGCCGCTATTTCCTCTCCCTCCTGTCTCCCTATGGTTTTATGCTTCATAACTTTTCTGCTTAACGATATCTATGGCTTTTATAATTGGAGCAGAATGCAAAAACGCCAACAAAGCATCTAAAGTTTCACCCCTTGTCTTTTTCACACATATTATGTTAAAGAAAAAAATGTTTGATTAATTTAAGCAAAATAAGGCAAGAATATAATCAAATGATTGTGTGAGAGTGTGAAACAATAATGAATATAAAACGCGGAGAAATTTATTACGCTGATTTAAGTCCCGTTGTAGGCTCCGAACAGGGCGGCATCAGACCTGTGCTGATTATTCAGAACGATGTTGGCAACCGCTATAGCCCAACCGTTATTGCCGCTGCGATTACAAGCCAAAAGGATAAAACAAAGCTGCCAACGCATATATCGGTTGAAGCAAACGATTGCGGACTTGCAAAGGATTCAATAGTTTTGCTTGAACAGGTAAGAACCATTGATAAGAAGCGTCTCAAAGAAAAAATGGGAAGCCTTGATAACAGTTCAATGGTTATGGTTGATAAAGCCCTTAGTGTTAGTTTTGGGTTAAGTTAAGGACCGCCGATGGCGGTCCTTTTTATATACATAAAAAATATAAAAATTCAAGTGAATTTTGTCGATAGGAAAAATATTTTATTAGTTTATTACAAGGGTTTAAAGGTAATAATTCTAATGAAAAAACAGGAGGGGAAAATATGTATAACAACAAGGTTTTTATCTGCGGAGTTGATACTTCAAAATTACCGCTTTTAAAGGAAAGTGAAAAAGAAAAGCTTCTTAAAAAGGTTAAAGATGGGGATAAATATGCCCGTGAGGAGCTTATAAACGGAAATCTGCGTCTTGTACTGAGTGTTATTCAGCGTTTCACAGGAAGAGGAGAAAACCTTGATGATTTGTTTCAGGTTGGCTGTATCGGACTGATAAAATCTATCGATAACTTCGATATAACCCAGAATGTAAGGTTTTCAACCTATGCCGTTCCAATGATTATCGGAGAAATCAGAAGATATTTAAGGGATAACAACTCTATTCGTGTTAGCCGTTCTATTAAGGATACCGCTTATAAAGCTATGCAGGTTAAAGAGAGAATAATGCGGGAAAAACAGGAAGAGCCAACCGTTAGCGAAATTGCAAAGGAATTGGGCATTGAAACAAGCGAGGTTGTAATAGCACTTGAAAGTATTGTCAGCCCTATGTCCCTCTACGACCCTGTTTATTCAGATGGCGGAGATACCATTTTCGTTCTCGACCAGGTTGGCGATAATAATGATGATAAAAACTGGCTTGATGAAATAGCACTCAAAGAGTCAATTAAGAACTTGAATGACCGGGAAAAGCATATTTTATCCCTTAGATTTATGCAAGGAAAAACCCAGATGGAAGTGTCCCGAGAAATCGGAATCAGTCAGGCTCAGGTCTCCCGACTCGAAAAAGGAGCTCTCGAAAAAATAAAATCATAAATAAAAAAGAAAGTCGAGTTCAACCAGACTTTCTTTTTTTACTTATAAAATTATAAATCAGCCAACCTATACCGCTTAGTACTGCCGTTATGGCGAAAACTAAAATCGCCTTTAAATAATCCGCCGTTCCAAGTGCTCCTCCGCCGAGGGTTGAGGTTATAATGCTTGGAAGCCTCGCAACTGAGGCTAAAATAAAAAATAAAGAAAACTTTATATCTAAAAGCGGAATGAAATAGGTTATTAAATCTTTGGGTGTTCCAGGGAGAAAGAAGACTATAAAAACCAAAAGATTTCGGCTTTTCTTATTCCTTAGAAACCTTAAGGATTTAATTTTTTCTCGGCTGAAGAAAACCTCCACCAGACGAATTCCGAATTTTTTAACAAGCAGAAAAACAATTAAGCTTCCAAGGGTTATTCCTATGACACAAAGAACTGTTCCCAAAACCGCACCAAAGGCATAGCCTGCCCCGATTTCAAGCGGCTCGCCCGGAACAAAGGCGACAACAACCTGAAATGCTATCATCAATATAAAGGCGATTTTTCCAAGAATCCCCTTATCCTCAACCCAAAGTCTAAACTCTTCAGGGTCAGAGAAAAACTCCATCATAGGTCTTCCGATAAAAATAGCTGCAAGTGCAAAAAACACACCCACCAAAACCAAGGCAATTATACTTATTATTTTTATTTGTTTTTGTGTTAAGTTTTCTTTTTTAATTCTCATTTATGCTTTCTTTAACATCCCTTTTGAAATCCTCCCAGGCATCCTCGTTTTCAACATAATACTTGGGACAGATTTTCTCTGTAATATCATAATGCCTTATAACTGCCGATTCGTCAAGACTAAATTTTTCACAGAGAAAGGAAACAAGCTTTACTAAGGAATTATAGGTTTGTTGATTAAACTCACCCGATTCATCAGGATGGCAAACCTCAATAGATATGCTATCCTTATTTTTGCTATTGCTTGCGGCAGAGCGCTCATATAGCGGAACACACTGAATAATTTCCCCCTCAAGACCTACAACAAAATGCGAGCTTACCTCGGTTGTTGATTTATCGAAATAATTTCGGTTATTTATAGCCGAGGTGCCGGGATTTCCAACATAATGAATAACGATATTTTCAATATCCGAAAGGTATCTTCCAGTTCGGGCGGTTGAATGCTTATGAATAAGCTGAACATCTATCCACTTAGGGATTTCGGTTTCGGTTGCAGTTTTCACATTTTTTGAAAGGTTTGAGCCATAAGGCCAAGGCACAAACCCGTTATCCCGCTGATTACCGCCGAAATATCCAAACAAAGAAACTACCGTTCCAATAAGCGAAACTGTTAAGAAAACTGTTATAAGCATTAAGAAAATTTTTCTCAATACTATTTTTCTTCTCCGCCTTTTTCTTTTTTTATAAAATTTTGCTCTTTCCTCTTTTTCAACCACTTTAAATCTCCTTGAATTCAACTGTAACTTTAAATAAATCTCCGTCAACTAAAATGCTGAGATTTCCGTTTTGAAGCTCAACCAAGCTTTTAGCTATTGAAAGACCTAAGCCACTTCCCTCTGTATTTCTCGAGGCATCACCTCTAACAAAACGCTCGGTCAGCTCCTTATCAGATTTAAGCTCGTATTTTGAAATATTACGGAAGGTTATATATGCCTTGCCGTTTTTTGAAGTTATATCAAGATAAACCCTTGTTCCACTCTGAGCATACTTGCAAACATTACTCATAAGGTTATCAAAAACCCTCCATAAATGTCTGCCATCGGCGAGGATTTTAACCTTACTGCCATCATTTCTCAAAACAGGGGTTATCTGAGCCTTTTTGAGCCTATCCTCAAACTCACCTAAGGTTTGAGAAAGTAATACCGAAACATCCAAAACCTCAAAATTAACGGGCAGATTTCCCGTTGAAGCCTTTGAAGCCTCAACCAAATCTTCAACTAATTTTTTAAGCCTTCCCGACTGTCTGTCAAGAACATCAATATATTCATTAACCGTTTGATTTTCAATATTTTCTTTTTTGATTAAATCAACATAGTTGATAATCGAAGTCAGCGGGGTTTTAATGTCGTGGGAAACATTGGTTATAAGCTCGGTTTTAAACCTCTCGCTTTTCATTTTTTCATTAACGGCAGTCTGCAGTCCCTCATTGATATTGTTAAGGCTTTCGCTGAAATCCTTAAAATCACCCAACATATAAGAGGTATCTATTTTATATTCCAAATCTCCGCCTGCTATTCTCTCCCCTCCAACCTTAATCTTTTGAAGAGTAAACGCAAGATATAAAACAGCAGATATAAAGATTATATTAACAAATATAAGACCTATAATTAAAAGAGCAAAATCATACATCCAATAGGTATTAAGAACAAAAACAACTGCGAAAAATTCAACTGTCAAAAAGAGAAATAAAGCAATAACGGTTTTCTTAACCGAAGGAAGCTTTGATATAATATACTTTGCTTTTAAAAACGCCTTTTTTAGAAATATACAGAATATTTTAATCAAACGCAGAATAAGGGTGTTTTTAAGAAGCCCGCCAACCTTCATTCTGGTTGCAAAGCTCATTGTGTAACCAAGCCCTAAAAAATAATCTATTGTTCCTATAACAGATATAAACAATATCCTTGAAGCCAGATTATAAGCCGCATCAACACCAATAATACTGCAAATAGCTGCTGCAACTATAAAGGCAGTGTAAACATCAAAGGGCAATTTATCAATAGCATTGAGCTTGATTTCGCCGTCCCTATGCCCCGCCGAGCAATAAAGGAAGCAATGAACTGCAATACAGAGTATAAGAGATATAAGCAAAATGAAAACCATAGCATAACGAAGATTATAGCCTATTTCAATTATCTTCGCCGTTACAGAAAACAAATCATTTTTGCTCATATTTTTAGCAACAAAAAACTCAATATTATAGGTTGTTCTTATTTCATATCCGTCTTCATACGGAGTTATCTTTGCTCCGTCTGTGATTATCACACTCGTGGGCTTTTCATCATTATAAAGCCATTCAGAATAGGTCATTTTCTCGCTTAAGGAAATCAGATGCTCTTCCCCGTTATAATTAGAGGCAAAAACCTCACCCGTTGCGGTATTGGTAACAACAAAATAAACATTCTTATCAGCATAATAACCGTTTAAATCGGTCCCTCTGTGCATCAGAGAGTCCATATAATATATTTCACTTCTAGCCATATCGGTTAAAATTTCTTTTTTAACAGTCTCTTCATTGCTGAAATAGAATTTATAATATCCCATAGCAAAAACAAGCCCCGCTGAAACAACAACGCTTAAAACAGTTATATAAGCCAATATAACCGCTGTTATTTTTGCAATAAGGCTTTCTCTGAGCTTTAACATAGCTAAACTCCCTTTTCCATTTTATAACCGTGTGCCCAGACAACCTTCAGGTATCTCGGCTCAGCAGGGTTGATTTCGATTTTTTCTCTTAAGTGCCTTATATGAACGGCAACTGTACTCTCGGCTCCATAAGCCTCATCATTCCAGACTTTTCTGTAAATCTCTTTAGGAGATAAAACCGCTCCCGCATTTTTCATTAAAAGCTTTAATATTTCAAATTCTGTAGGTGTGAGATTCACTTCCTCACCATCAACCAAAACCTTTTTCTCGCTATCGTTAAGCTCGATATTTCCGATAACAAAATCGTTTTTTGATTGTGTGTTTCCGCCAAGCTGCATATATCTTCTAAGCTGCGAACGTACTCTCGCAATTACCTCAACAGGATTAAACGGCTTTGTTATATAGTCATCCGCTCCAACATTAAGACCTAAGATTTTATCGGTATCCTCACCCTTTGCAGTTAAAAGAATAACGGGTATATTTGATTTTTCCCTTAATTTCACCATTGCTGAAATACCATCAAGAACAGGCATCATTATATCCATAAGCAAAAGATGAACTTCTTTTTCTTCTATAATATTTAAAGCCTCTTCGCCGTTATAGGCAGATAAGGTTTCATAGCCCTCTGCCTCCAAATAGATTTTAAGGGCTGAAACTATATCCTTTTCATCATCACAAATCAGAATTTTATACATCCTTTAACCCCTGCCTTTGAGATTATTATAAAACAAATATTTTTAAGAAAAAAGTTATTAAATTATTAAGATTTCTTTAAGATTGAAAAAGACTGAAATATATGCTAAAATAATTATATACTAATTGTTATGGAGTTGCAATTATGAAACTTGAAGTGTTGCAAAGCTGTCCCCCTATTATAAGGGATTTTCTTACATATAATGAAACTATCAAGGGAAAATCTTCCCGCTCAGTTGAGGGGTATTTTATTGATTTGCAAACCTTTTTCCGCTATCTGTTGATTGTCAGAGGGAAAGCACCAAGCGACAAGGAATTTGAAGAAATAGATATTTCGGCGGTTGATATCGAGCTTATTAAAAGTGTTACTATTTCAGACCTCTATGCCTTTCTTGTTTTCTGCAAGAATGAAAGAGGAAATAACACGGCAACAAGAGCGAGAAAAACCTCAACCCTTAGAATTTTCTTCAAGTATATGTCCTCCCAAACCCATCAGATTGAAAATAACCCCGCTTTAATGCTTGAATCCCCCAAGGTTAAGCAGAGTCTTCCTAAGCATTTAACCCTTGAGGATTCCTTAGAGCTTTTAAACTCGGTTGATGGCCCTAACAAACAGAGAGACTATTGCATTTTAACCTTATTTTTAAACTGCGGACTCCGCCTTGCAGAGCTTTGTTCTCTTAATCTGCAGGATATCTCTTCTGACGGCACCATAACCGTTACAGGTAAAGGAAATAAGGAAAGAATGGTTTATCTTAATTCCGCCTGCAAAGCAGCAATTGATGATTACCTTGCCGTCCGCCCAAATGACGGTATTCCGATAACCGAAAGAAACGCGTTGTTTATAAGCCGAAATCACAGGAGAATAAGCCCCAAAACCGTTCAGCATATCGTTAAAACCTACCTCGAAAAATCAGGTCTTGGTGATATGGGCTATTCAACCCATAAGCTAAGACACACCGCCGCAACCCTTATGTATCAACACGGAGATGTTGATATCAGGGTTTTAAAGGATATTTTGGGCCACGCAAACCTTGGCACAACCCAGATTTACACCCACGTTTCAGACAAGCAGATTAAACAAGCTGTTGATTCTAATCCCCTTTCAAATGTTAAGGCAAAAAAATAGAGTTTAGCACTTGAAATAATATGAAATTATGTTAAAATATAGATAGATTTAAAATTTAAGGAGAAATTATAATGAAAAAAGAAGTTTTAGTTGAAATTTCCGCTCGCCATGTACACGTTTCAAAGAAGGACCTTGAAATCCTCTTTGGCGAAGGCTATGAGCTTACCAATAAAAAGGACCTTTCTCAGCCCGGTCAGTTTGCTTGTGAGGAAAAGCTCACCATCGTTGGCCCCAAGGCTTCCTTAAAGGCTTCTATCTTAGGACCTGTTCGTCCCGATACTCAGGTTGAGCTTTCCTTAACAGATGCTCGTTCTATCGGTGTTACAGCTCCTATCAGAGAGTCGGGCGATATTAAGGGAACCGGTGCTTGCAAGCTCGTAGGACCTAAAGGCGAAGTTGAGATTTGTGAGGGCGTTATCGCTGCTAAGCGTCATATTCATATGACCGTTGCCGATGCTGAGAAATACGGCATTACTGATAAGCAGATTGTTTCTGTTAAAATCCCTACTGCTGACAGAGCTTTAATCTTCGGCGATGTTGTAGCTCGTGTTAGTGATAGCTATGCTCTTGCTATGCATATTGATACCGATGAAGCAAACGCAGCTTGCGTTCCCGGAAGCTGCATTGGTGAAATCATTGACTAATAAAGCCGGACTTTATTTACATATTCCCTTTTGCGAAAAAAAGTGTAAATACTGCGATTTTTATTCCTCTTTTGTAACCGAGGAATTATTGGATGAATATTCATCCTCTCTTCTTACTGCAATAAAAAAATGGGGCGGTTCTTTTAACCGCCCCATTGATACTATTTATTTAGGCGGCGGAACTCCCTCTTTAATGAAGCATAGACTTATCTCTATACTTAATACTGTTAAGATCGCCTTTAAGGTTTCAAAAAATAGTGAAATCACCCTCGAAATTAATCCTGAAGGCGATATCAAAAGTGTTTTAGAGTATGCAAAAAAAGCTGGAATCAACCGCCTTTCTATAGGTATGCAAAGCGGTAATGATTATGAACTAAAAGTCCTTGGCAGAAGACATAGCGTTTTGGATACAATAAAGGCTGTAAATGAAGCCAGAAGCTTAGGGTTTGATAACATTTCCCTTGATTTAATGTTAGGGCTTCCCGATTCCTCTATAGAAAGTCTCGAAAAGAGCTTGGAGGTTTTATGTAAACTAAACCCCGAGCATATTTCGGCTTATATCTTAAAAATAGAAGAAAATACCGTTTTCTTCAAACAAAAGGACAGTTTAAATCTTCCCGATGATGATATGATAGCCGAGCAATACCTTTTTGTTTGCGATTATCTGAAGAAAAAAGGCTATGAGCATTATGAAATCTCAAATTTCTGCAAAAACGGAATGATGAGCCGCCATAATCTTAAATATTGGCAAGGCGATGAATATTTAGGGTTAGGCCCTGCCGCACATTCCTATTTTGATGGCAAAAGATATTTCTATCCCCGCTCGCTTAAAGATTTTTTAAACGGGAATGAGCCTTTATTTGATGATTTCGGCGGAACAAGGGAAGAATATATAATGCTGAATTTAAGGCTTAAAAAAGGACTTTCCCCTATTGCTTATGCTGAAAAATTCGGTGAAAGCTTAAGTGAAAATTTCTTTTTTAAGTGCGAGAATTTCAAAAAAGCAGGACTTATGGAAAGGGAAGAAAATATGAGCCTTACCGACAAAGGAATGCTTGTTTCAAATGCCATAATAACCGAACTTTTGGAGTGTTTATAATGAAAACATTAAGAATCCATCTTATAAGACACGGCGCAACAGATGCTAATTTTAGAGGTCAGTATATCGGCTCGAAAACCGATTTGCCCTTATCCCCTGAGGGCCTTAACGAGCTAAGGCTTTTAAAGGATAATATGGAATATCCCGAGGTTGAAAGGGTATATTCAAGCCCGATGCTTCGTTGCAGACAAACAGGTGCCGTTCTTTATCCCGATAAGGAAATCATAAAGGTTGAAAACCTTAAGGAATATGATTTTGGTGCTTTTGAGGGCAAAACTGCAGCAGAGCTTGAAGGTAACCCCTTGTTTTTAGACTGGGTTGCTGGTAAAATTCCCGCTCCCGAGGGTGAAGATAACTCTGATTTCGTTAAAAGACTTTGCATAGGTCTTAATCAGATTGTTATGGATATGCTGAGTAATGATGTAAGAAACTCGGCAGTTATTATGCATGGCGGGGCTATTATGATGCTCCTCGGTGCTACTGCGGTTCCCCGACATAAGCCTGTTGAATGGACCGCCGATAACGGCAGAGGCTATTCACTTTTAATAACCCCATCCCTTTACCACAAAAGCGGAATAGTTGAGGTTGTTGATATAGTATAACGAAAAATAAACCCCGAATTTCTTCGGGGTTTAAAATCTAAAAATTAGTCATGCTTTTTGAAGCCGCGGCGTTCTCTGCCGCCTTTTCTTTGTGGCTTTTGCTTGGGAGCTTCATCTGCATCATCCTCAACAACAGCACCATTGATTTCAACTAAGGCATCACGTCTTGAAAGGTTAATTCTTCCCTGGTCATCAATCTCGGTAACCTTAACGAGAACCTGGTCGCCAACATTAACAACATCCTCAACCTTTTCAACTCTCTTTACATCAAGCTTGGAGATATGAACAAGACCTTCTTTTCCGGGAGCAATCTCAACAAATGCACCGAATGTCATAAGTCTTGTAACCTTGCCGTTGTAAATCGCACCGATTTCGGGGTCGTTTGCAATAAGGTTAACAATTTCAATAGCCTGGCGAGCCTTATCAATATCAAGACCTGCAACATAAACATGTCCGTCTTCCTCAATGTTGATGGTACATTCGCACTGCTCCTGAATAGACTGAATAACCTTACCCTGTTTTCCGATAACATCGCCGATTTTGTCAGGGGTGATAAGGGTTGTAAGCATCTTGGGAGCATATTTTGAAAGCTCAGCTCTCGGCTCGGGAATACATTTAAGCATAACTTCATCAAGAATGTGAAGTCTTGCCTTATGTGTTTTAGCAAATGCTTCTTTAATAATTGCAGGAGTAAGACCGTGAACCTTTAAGTCCATCTGAATTGCAGTAATACCGTTATGGGTACCTGCAACCTTAAAGTCCATATCACCATAGAAATCTTCAAGACCCTGAATATCAACCATAGTCATAAAGTCTCCGTAAACGCCTTCATCACCTGTGATAAGTCCGCAAGAAATACCTGCAACGGGAGCCTTAAGCGGAACACCAGCAGCCATAAGTGCTAAGGTTGAGCCGCAGATTGAACCCTGCGAAGTAGAGCCGTTTGAAGATAAAACTTCTGATACAACTCTTATTGCATAGGGAAAATCCTCAACGCTCGGGATAACGGGAACGAGAGCTTTTTCAGCTAATGCACCGTGTCCGATTTCGCGTCTTCCGGGTCCACGTGAGGGCTTGGTTTCACCAACAGAATAAGAGGGGAAATTATAGTGATGGATATATCTCTTTGTGGTTTCCTCATCAAGTCCGTCAAGCTTCTGAGCTTCACTTACGGGAGCTAAGGTTGCAATTGAAAGCACCTGAGTCTGTCCGCGGGTGAACATACCCGAGCCGTGAACTCTGGGGAGGAGGTCAACCTGAGCGTTCAAAGGACGGATTTCATCAATACCACGTCCGTCAACACGCTTTTTCTCGTCCTTGAGCCAGTTTCTAACAACATGCTTTTGAATGAGGTATAAAATCTCATCGATTTTGCCTTCCTGACCTTCAAACTGAGCATCGTATTTCTCGTGTAAAGCATTGCTGATAGGAAGTAATGCAGCATCACGAACAAGCTTGTCATCAGTATTAAGCGCCTTTTTAACATCCTCGATGCAGAAATCTTCCATCTCTTTGAAGATAACGGGGTCGGGGTCATTGGACTGGAATTCAAACTTCGGCTTGCCGATTTCAGCAACAATACCGTTAATAAACTTAACTACTTCCTTATTAACTTCGTGGCCAGCCATAATGCAGTCAAACATTAAGTCATCAGGAATTTCGTTACCGCCTGCCTCAATCATAGCAACCAAATCTTCGGTTGAAGAAACGGTTAAGTTAAGGTCAGAAACGGCTCTCTGCTCTAAGGTGGGGTTAATAACGATTTCTCCGTCAACAAGACCAACGCTAACGCTTGAAATAGGTCCTGCCCAGGGAATATCGGAAATAGCGATAGCACAGGATACACCGATAGCAGCTGCAACCTCAGGTGAACAGTCAGGGTCAACCGACATAACAGTTGCAACAACCGAGCAATCGTTTCTCATATCCTTGGGGAATAAGGGGCGAATAGGACGGTCAATACAACGGGAAGCCAAAACAGCCTTGTCCGAAGCCTTGCCCTCTCTTCTTGTGAAAGAACCGGGGATACGGCCAACGGAATACATCTTCTCCTCATAATCAACAGAAAGGGGGAAGAAGTCAACACCCTCACGGGGCTTTGCCGAAGCAGTAACGGTACAAAGAACCTTGGTTTCGCCATAGGTTGCCATAACTGCGGCATTTGCAAGCTGAGCCATCATACCTGTTTCTAGTTTAAGAGGTCTGCCTGCAAGTTCGGTTTCATAAACTTTGTAATTTTCGAACATTTTAAATCTCCTTTTTTAGTTTTGCATTACTATTTTCTAAAGAGACTTTTGTTTAGCAATAAATCCGAAACCTTGATTTCAAGATGCCCGATTTATCGCTAACCGCAAAAATCTCTTATAGCCTTTAATTTACAATAAGGCAGACCGAATATACACACGGTCTGCCCAACTGCATAAATTACTTACGGATACCGAGACGTTTGATAAGAGAACGGTATCTCTCAATGTCAACCTTCTGCAAGTATGCTAAAAGGTTTCTTCTGTGACCAACCATTTTAAGAAGTCCACGGTAAGAATGCTTATCCTTCGGATGGTACTTAAGGTGAGCGTTAAGCTCATTGATTCTGTTGGTAAGAACTGCAATCTGTACCTCAGGTGAACCTGTATCACCCTCGTGAGTTGCATACTCAACCATAATCTGCTGTTTGGTTTCCTTTGTCATTTCCTGTTTCACCTCTTTAAATTTTATCCGCAAACCAAGCCTTAGGTCGTTGGTGTTCCCATTGGGCAGACACCCAAAGCATAGTAAACGGTAATCATTAGTGCATACTAACACACACTAACCTTTGGTATTCTATCATATCTTTTCAAAAAAGTAAAGGATTATTTTTAAAAAAGGGCAAAACAATAGTATAGAGCCGTTTTTTACCCGAAAAATAAAAAATAAAATTAGGTATTGACAAACGGCTAAGTCTTAGATATAATATACAAGTCGCTAAAATTTGGCTGTGTAGCTCAGTTGGCTAGAGCATGCGGTTCATACCCGCAGTGTCATTGGTTCGAATCCTATCACAGCCACCATTTTGGCCCGGTGGTCAAGAGGCCTAAGACACCGCCCTTTCACGGCGGTAACACGGGTTCGAATCCCGTCCGGGTCACCATAACAAAAAACTGTCCTGAAGGACAGTTTTTTTATTTTCTGACTTTAACCGTAAATTCCTTTGAACAACGAGGGCAAACTGTTTTATGCGTACCTATTCTATGAGGAAGCCTTAAAACCGCCTTGCAAGCAGGACACTTTCTATATATATGAAATCTATCAGCTTTTCTCTGGTTATAGGTTTCTATTCTACTTTTTATTTTATCCGTTTTTTGCTTAAAGTAGCGGTTTTCCCTTCTTCTCGCTTCTATATTTCGGGATAACATTCTAAAAAAGGCATAAAATATTAAGGCATATACTAATATTTGAAATATATTCCATATATAATAAACACGGAATACTCTCAAAAATATATTTATTACCGAAAGAACAACTGCAAGAGCAAGCAAACCAAAGCTTAACTCATCCGTTCCGTATCTTCCGCTCATAAATTGCATAAGTTTATATCTGAAGTTCATAAATTGTTCCTCTTTAATCGTAATTATACACATATTATAAACCCCAATTTTTTGTCATTTGTTAATAAAAGATAAATTTTTTGTTTTGTATTGACAAAAAAATAACAAGTGTATATAATATATAATACTAATTTTTAGAATAATTTACTATTTTGTAAAAAGGAGCTGTGGTCAATGACCAATTATATTGTATTGCTCACATTTCTTGGTGCTGTTTTAGCACTTCTTTTTGCAGTATTTACTGCAAAAAAGGTTCTTTCATTCTCTGAGGGAACAGAAAAAATGCAAAAAATTGCAAATTCCATCAGAAAGGGCGCAAACGCATATCTTAAGAGACAGTATACTGTTGTATTAGTATTCTTTGCTGCAATGTTTGTAATCCTTCTCGCAATGGCATTCTTCGGTTTGCTAACCTATTTCGTTCCATTTGCCTTTATAACAGGCGGTTTCTTCTCCGCTTTATCTGGCTTTATCGGAATGAAAATAGCAACTGCTTCCAACTCAAGAACGGCTAATGCTTGCCGTGAAGGTCTTAATAAAGGTCTTCGAGTTGCATTCTCTGCCGGCTCTGTTATGGGCTTCACCGTTGTTGGTCTCGGTCTTCTTGATATTTCCATCTGGTTCTTCTTACTCAAGAATGTTTTCGGTCTCGGTCCTGCAGAGGTTTCAAGTGCAATGCTAACCTTTGGTATGGGTGCTTCATCTATGGCTTTGTTTGCCCGTGTTGGCGGCGGTATCTTCACAAAGGCTGCCGATGTTGGTGCAGACCTTGTTGGTAAGGTTGAAGCAGGAATTCCTGAGGATGACCCACGTAACCCCGCAGTTATTGCCGATAACGTTGGCGATAATGTAGGCGATGTTGCAGGTATGGGTGCAGACCTTTATGAATCCTATGTTGGCTCTATTATCTCGGCTTCGGCTTTAGGTGTTGCCGCATTTTCATCAAGAACTCATATAAATGATTTCTTCGCTATGGCAGTTCCTATGCTTTTAGCGGCTATTGGTATTATTTGTTCTATCCTTGGAACATTCCTTGTTAAAACAAAGGAAAATGCTTCACAAAAGGATTTACTCCGTTCTTTAAGCCGTGGCACGAACTTCAGTGCGATTATTATTGCAGTTGTTGCATTCCCGATTGTTTGGTTCTGCCTTGGCGGTAAAGAGTCTATCGGACTTTACTTCGCAATCCTTGCAGGTCTTTTATCAGGTGTTTTAATCGGTCAGTCTACCGAGTATTTCACCTCTGATACCTATAAACCCACAAAGCATTTGGCTGCAAAGTCTGAAACAGGCTCCGCAACCATTATCATCGGCGGTTTAGGTCTTGGAATGCTTTCAACCGCTCTTCCCGTTATTATTGTTGCTATTTGTATTCTTGTTGCATACTTTGCTTCAGGCGGAGCAAGTGATGCAAACTTAGGTCTTTACGGAATCGCTCTTTCGGCTGTTGGTATGCTTTCAACGCTTGGTATAACCCTTGCAACCGATGCTTACGGTCCTGTTGCCGATAACGCAGGCGGTATTGCTGAGATGGCAGGTCTTGAGCCTGAGGTTAGACAGCGTACAGATGCTCTTGATGCTCTCGGAAACACAACTGCCGCAACAGGGAAAGGCTTTGCGATTGGCTCTGCAGCACTTACCGCTTTAGCACTTATGGCTTCTTATGTTAATAAGGTTCAAGAGGTTGCAGGAAAAGATATTGATATCAACTTTAACCTCACAAACCCCACCGTTTTAGTTGGTTTGTTTATCGGTGCTTGCTTACCCTTTGTTTTCGCAGCTCTCACTATGGAGTCTGTTGGTAAAGCAGCTCAGTCGGTTGTTATTGAGGTTCGCCGTCAGTTCAAGGAAATCAAGGGTCTTATGGAAGGCAAGGCAGAGGCTGATTATGCTTCCTGTGTTGACCTTTGCACCAAAGCAAGCCTTAGAGAAATGATTTTACCGACAGTTGTTGCTATTGTAGTTCCTGTTGCAACAGGTCTTATCCTTGGATACCACGGTGTTGTTGGTATGCTCGCAGGTGCAACTGCAAGCGGCTTCTTAATGGCAATCTTTATGTCCAACTCGGGCGGTGCTTGGGATAACGCTAAGAAGTATATCGAAAGCGGCGTTCACGGCGGAAAGGGCAGCGAACAGCACAAGGGTGCAGTTGTTGGCGATACCGTTGGCGACCCCTTCAAGGATACTTCAGGTCCCGCTATTAACATTCTTATAAAGCTTCTTTCGATGGTTTCCATCGTTTTTGCAGCTTTAGTTGTTAAATACAGTATTTTCTAAATTTTTCAAAAAAGTGCTTGACAAAAGCATTTATATAATGTATAATCCATATGTTGCAATCCAAAGACAGTAGGTGGTCAAAAAGACCGTAAGTTTATCGCCTACCGAGGTTATGCGCTAAATGAACTGTATAATTTTGTGTTTATTTATGCCTATCCTCGTTTGGATAGGCATTATTGTTTTCTCGGAGGTGAAATACTTTGCCAAACGCATCAGTTTTAGAGAAAAAGCAGCAGCAGGTTGCAGCTTTATCCGAAAAGATTTCCGCAGCAGTTACAGGTGTTATCGTTGACTATAAAGGTATCAACGTTGCTGATGATACTGCTCTCCGTAAGGAGTTGCGTGAAAACGGAGTTGATTATTTCGTAGTTAAGAACACCATCCTCGGTCGTGCTATTGACGGCACCTCTGTTGAAGAGATGAAGTCTGTTCTTGAAGGAACTACTGCTATCGCCCTTTCTAATGAGGACTATACCGCAGCAGCAAGAATTCTCAGCAAGTTCGCTGAGGGCCACGATAATTTCAAAATCAAGTCCGGTTTCCTTGATGGAAAGGTTGTTGATGTTGCAACTATCGATTCTCTTGCTAAACTGCCTTCCAAGGAGGTCCTCCTTGCAACAGTTTGCAATGCCTTCCAGGCACCTATCGCGGCATTCGCCCGTGCAGTTCAGGCTATCGTTGATAAAGACGGTTCTGCCGAATAATTATTAAAATTTTAAAAAACATATTATGGAGGAAAATAAAATGGCATCTGAAAAAATTACAGCTATGATTGAAGAGCTTAAAACTCTTACCGTTCTTGAGCTTTCTGAGCTCGTTAAAGCAGTTGAGGAGGAATTCGGCGTATCTGCAGCAGCTGCAGTAGCAGTAGCAGCTCCCGCAGCAGGCGGTGCAGCAGCAGCTGAGGAGAAGACTGAGTTCGATGTTGTTCTTAAGGAAGTTGGCGCTGAAAAGATTAAGGTTATTAAGGTTGTTCGTGAAGTTACCGGTCTCGGCCTTGCTGAAGCTAAGGCTCTTGTAGATGGTGCTCCCAAGACCTTAAAAGAGGCTGCTTCTAAGGAAGACGCTGAAGACATCAAGGCTAAACTCGCAGAGGTTGGCGCAACTGTTGAGCTTCAGTAATTTAAATTTTAATGGGGAGCAAAAATGCTCCCCGTTTTTTTAATTTTTTTTCAATAAAACACTTGACTCTTCGAGCCTTTTGTGATATTATATTCCTTGTTCAAATGCAGGTGTAGTTCAATGGTAGAATTCCAGCCTTCCAAGCTGGTTACGTGGGTTCGATTCCCATCACCTGCTCCAAAATAAGCACTGATACCTTTTGGTGTCGGTGCTTATTTTTTTAGTTCGATAGGAATCGAACAAGGATATTAAAACTAAAACCGCCTACCATTTGGTAGGCGGTTATTTTATTAGGGCTCTATAATAAATGTTGGGGTAACCAAGTAGAGTCTACGAAGAAAAATTAAAAAAGAAATAAAAAAAGTAGAGCATATTTGGAAGAAAACCGTTAAAATGGAATTGCTTATAAACCATAAACGGAGAACCAAATATGCT
>JAZSEU010000075.1:0-2418 GCA_045531855.1 Acutalibacteraceae bacterium | reverse complement strand
AGCAGATATAGTCCTGTTTGCAATAAAGAAAATCCGCTTCCGGTGTAACACAATGGAATGGCACAGACTAAAACAATGAAATCAAGTACGCCTAAAACGCTCATTCTTGCCATCACCACACTTTTCAAAGAAAACCGGGTAGACATTTCAAATTCACTCATTCCATACATCGTAGAGCGGGTGCTTTCCGCTACTGCCAAAAGCCCTAAAATCGGCACAAACGCAGACACGATCCATAATGTATTCTCGCTGATATAATTAGCCCCGATCACCGCAGGCAGCAGCAACAGAACAGAAAACACCAATGTCATTTTCCTCATGTATGATGCCTGTACTAATATAAAGCGAAACATACTAATTCTTGACCCAGGTAATGTTCTTAAAAATCGTATCTTTTCCTGCCGGTTTGGTTGTGGGGCTTCAAATGCCTTTTGAATGTTCCGTTTTAATTTATTATCCATTTGAAAATCCCTCCTTCAATAATTCCTCTTTCAACCATTTCAAAGATTTAGATAATTTCCGATAAACAGCAAAGCGGGATAACCCAGTGATTTTGCAAATCGCTGTAATAGATATTTCGTTTACATACCGCAAAAAAATCAATTCTTGTTCATCTTCCGGTAATTTTGACATTATCATTCTTAATGTTAAATTACTTATCAGGTCTTCGGTTGGGTCATCTATAACTTCTTCTGTTATTTCCTCTAAGCTTTCAGTCGTCCGCCTACGAAAGTGGTCTATACACAAATTCTTTGCAATTGTGTATAAGTACGGCAGCGCTTTGTCACTGCCAAGATTTAATCCTTGCTTGTAAAAACGAAGAAAGGTTTCTTGGGTAATTTCCTGTGCTATTTGATCATCATACATCTTGAAATAGCAATATCGGTATATTTTGTCATATTGTTCTTCAATATCCATATTAAACTGAACCTCCCTTCATAATGTTTAACGGATCAGGGGCATGAAATGTGCGGCTATTTCTAAAAAATATTTATAGGTTGAGAAAATACTTAACAAGATCACAAAGCGGCGACCGGTGCTTTGCCAGATTGCCGCTGCTTGATGACCTGCAACTATATTTCTCGATGAAACTACACCATTAAGGTAATTTACTTCCTCCGAACTTAACTTGATAGCCACTTGCAACCATTCCTTTTTATAATTTTCACACTGTGTGTTGCAAAAGTGTTGCAAAGGCATTTTCACTAAAACATAAAATGCCCGAAAGCCCTTTGTTTCAAAGGGTTTTCGGGCACTTGTAAGCCAGTAGATATTATTCCCACTCGATAGTTCCAACGGGTTTCGGTGTTAAGTCCATCAAAACTCGGTTGATACCCTCAACCTCGTGGGTTATGCGGTTGGTTATGTTATGAAGAATTTCATAGGGAATTTCTTCGATGGTTGCAGTCATAGCATCGGTTGTGTTAACGGCGCGGATAATTGCGGGCCAGCCTTCATAACGGCTTTCATCCTTAACACCAACACTCTTGATATCAGGAATAACAACGAAATACTGCCAATCCTTTTCGGCTAGACCTGTTTTATCAATCTCATCTCTAAGAATAGCATCGGCTTCTCTTAAAGCCTCTAATCTATCCCTCGTAATAGCACCAAGGCATCTGACACCAAGGCCTGGGCCCGGGAAAGGCTGGCGGTAAACCATAGCGTGCGGAAGGCCCAAAGCCTCACCAACAACCCTTACCTCATCCTTGAAAAGAAGCTTAACGGGTTCAACAAGCTCAAACTGCAGGTCTTCGGGAAGACCGCCAACATTGTGGTGCGATTTAACAGCCTTTTTGCCCTCAGCCTGTTTAATGCTCTCTAAAATATCGGGGTAAATTGTTCCCTGAGCAAGATAGGATACACCCTCAAGCTTTCTTGCTTCATCGGCAAAAACATTTATAAACTCTGCACCGATTATTTTTCTCTTTTTCTCGGGGTCAGAAACTCCTGCCAAGAGATTTAAGAAACGGTCGGTTGCATCAACATAAACAAGGTTTGCATCAAGCTCTTTACCGAAAATTTCGATAACCTGTTCACTTTCGCCTTTTCTCATAAGCCCGTGATTAACGTGGACACAAACGAGCTGTTTGCCGATAGCTTTAATCAAAAGAGCGGCAACAACCGAACTGTCAACTCCGCCTGAGAGGGCTAAAAGAACCTTTTTATCGCCAACCTGCTCACGAATAAGCTTAACCTGTTCTTCAATAAAAACATCAGCTAAGGCTTTTGTTGTTATGCGTTCCATATTTTGAGGTCTTAAATTACTCATATTTTTTCTCCTTTAGGTTAAAGCGAATAAATCCAAACTCCGTTTTTAAAAGGCGAATTTTTGCTCTAACTTTGTTAAAATACTCGTTAATCCGTCAGGATTAACTGCGTTTTGTGCCGCGTTCGAACAAAAATTCACACTTTTTA